>JANXWE010000283.1 GCA_025351325.1 Fimbriiglobus sp. | reverse complement strand
CGGAGCGCGATCAGGCCGCACTGGCGAACAGCGGGTTCCTAGAAGCCGATGTGCAAAAGGCCGACCAAGCTTATGTCGCCAAGTTGAATGATTTCAACAAGCAAGCTGTGGAACTGAAACCGTTCGACAACTCGCTGGAAGTGCGTCGCAGTTGGCTACCCGTCATCTTGATTTCCTTGGTTGCACTCGCTGGTTTGTTGTTTACGATCCGCAGCTTTGTACTTCGTCGTGGTGCCCCGGAGCGTCGCACGCTCGGCTGGGCCACTTTGGCGTTGATCGTGCTAGCCGGGGTAATTGGTGGCATCGCCGCGTGGACGGGCCGCGACAACGACGGCTGGCGGGCCATGGCCCAAGTGGCTCCGCGATCCGAATCGACGATTTCAGCTCCGACTGCAATGCCGCCGGGCGGTATACAAATGCATGCGGCTGGAAAAGATCAAAATAAAAACGAAGCACGTGAAATCGAAGGTTTCGCACCGCCCCAGATGAAGATGATGAGGAGGCCAGGTAATGACGTGCCCCCTGTACCGGCGTTCGCGCCTCCTGCTGCGATGATCGCACCACCCTCCGGGATAGCAGGAGTTGGGAAGATGGCACCAGGGTTCGCGCCTGTTGAAAGAATGATGCCAGGGCGTGCCCGGATGATGAAGGATCGTGCCCCGGGTGCGAAAGAACTCAATCGGGAAATGGCAAATGGGCAAGCATTAGCCGCAGACGAAGCGCCGCCATTCGGGGGACGATTGGCCCAGCAACGACAATTCACGTCTATGGCCAATGAACGCTTCACCGAGTTTTTCCAGCGTCATAACTCGGCTCTCGTCGAAGGGAAGGTATTCCAAAACCAAGAGGCGATCGGCTTGATGGAGAGCATGGTACCGCAGGTGCCCGCCCTCATCGTCCGCGAGTATGCTCACACACGGGAGGTGATCCCGAACGATGACGATGCCACCCGAACCGACTTCACGGAGACTCTCCTTTGGCAGCCCGTCTTGGTGATGCCAAAACTTGGAAAGATGACCGTCGAGTTCACCCTCAGTGATGCGATCAATCCGTACCGCGTGCTGGTGGCCGGGCACACCCTCGACGGTCGGATCGGGGCCATCACCGGTACCCTCGAAGTGCGGAAGCCGTTTTCGCTCGATCCGAAACTGCCGTTCGAAATCGGCTCCGCCGACAAACTCGATGTGGTGCTACTCGGTGCCAATAACACCGATACCGCACTGACCGGCCAAGTGGCGGTGACACCGAAGGGGCTCAAAAGCGTTGGCAGCGAACAAGTGGCTGTGGAACTCCCCGCCAATGGTGGCGGCCGCAAGATTGTTCGTCTGACCCCGACTCTACTCGACGGCCCGCTCAGCTTGAAATTGGACGGGAAAGCCGGTGCCTACCGCGATTCCGTCGAGCGCACCTTCGTCGTGGTCGCGGACGGTTTCCCCGCCGTCGGTTCGCACTCGGATGTGCTCGAAACCAGCGTCGGTACGAAGCTTAAGTTTGCGGAACAAATCGTACCCGGTACGCTGCAATTCCGTGTGGCGGTCTATCCCAACACGCTCTCGGAAGTGCAAAGTGGCCTCGAAGGCTTACTCCGTGAACCGTCTGGTTGCTTCGAGCAAACGAGTACGTCGAACTACCCGAACGTGCTGGTGCTCGATTACTTGAACGAGACGAACCAGGCGAAGCCGGAGGTCAGCAAACGGGCCAAGGATCTCCTCGACCAAGGGTACGCCAAGCTGACCAGTTTCGAGTGCGCCAAGCCGGGCGACAGTGGCCGCCAAGGGTACGAATGGTTCGGGGGTTCGGCCCCGCCACACGAGGCACTCACGGCGTATGGGTTGCTCCAATTCACCGACATGGCCCGTGTGCACCCCGTCGATGCCGCGATGGTGAAACGCACCAAAGAGTACCTGATGAGCCGGCGTGATGGCAAAGGTGGCTTCGAGAAGAATGCCCGTGCCATCGACACGTTCGGATACGCTCCGATCGAAATCACGAATGCATACATCGTCTGGGCGATCACCGAATCCGACCGCAAAGAAGCGACGCAGACCGACCTTGCCAAAGAGATCGACGCCATTGCCACACTCGCCAAGACCGACGCTCGTTGGAGCAAGGATTCGTACTACCTCGGGTTGGTGGCCAACTCGCTGCTCAATCGTGGCAAGAAGGCCGATGGAATCGCGTTGTTGAAAGTCCTGGCGAAGACGCAGGCCAAAGATGGCAGCGTCCCCGGTGCGGAGACGAGCATCACGAAGTCGTCGGGCCAATCATTGGTGATCGAAACTACGGCCCTGGCCATGCTCGGTTGGTTGAAAGCCAATGACACCGGCGAGTTCCGTGCCCAACTGGATGCGTCGAGCAAGTGGCTCGGCAGCCAGAAAGGTGGAGCTGGGGCCTACGGTTCCACGCAGTCGACCATCTTGACGCTGAAGGCGTTGATCGAATACGCCCGCACGCAAAAGCGGGCGACGGAAAGTGGGGAATTGCGGGTGGTGATCAACGGTGGTGTCGTGGCGAAGAAGAGCTTCACGACCGACAACGTCGGGCCGATTGTGCTCGAAATCCCCGATGCTGAGAGTTACCTCGGCAAGGGTGATCTCGACATCCGCTTGGAAACGGATGCCAAGCAATCGTACCCGTGTACGTTCTCTTGGGAGGCCCGTTCCCGCAAGCCGCAAAGCTCTGCCGAATGCCCGCTGACGTTGACGACGACGCTGAACAAAGTGGAAGCCGGCGAAGGGGATACGCTCCGGTTGACTGCCCGCGTGGTGAATACCGCCGACAAAGAGCAAGGGATGGTGACGGCCATCCTCGGCATCCCCGCCGGACTGAAAATCCCCGAAGATCTGAAGCAACTCAAAGCGCTGACGGAAC
>JANXWE010000174.1 GCA_025351325.1 Fimbriiglobus sp. | reverse complement strand
AATTTTCCCGTCGATCATCATGACTTTGCAATCGGTGAAGAGACCCGATTCCACCAAACGGTGGAATTTCGACAGCGTCCAACGGTAAGGTGTCGGAGCGGTGTTGCGCGTCGTAGGCGGCGCATCTTCGAGCAGTACTGTCATCACAATCCTCCTCAATCTTCTTGATTTCTCAGTGCGGCAACGGTGGCGGCACAGCCGCAAAGAGCGGGGCGAGATCCGCGATGGCGTCGGCGGCCGTCCAGTTCGCCATGCCCCCTTTCCAGAGCAGGGTGGCCTTCGTGATTTCTCCGCTGCGAATTTTGCCGCCCAAGGTCGCCAAGTCGAACGGCCCGGCTTGTTGGCCACCGAGTGCGGCGTAGTAGGTCACTTGCAATGGGAGCGGTGGTGGCATCGCTGTGGAGGTCACCGGGTTGGCACCCGCGCCGCCGACCATCGCACCGGCCATCTGATTGCCGAGTGCAATTCCCGCACCGAGGCCAATACCCGCTCCGGCGGCGCCACCCGGATTCTTGGCCGCATCGCGGATCGCTTCGGCCGATTGAAACTTCGTGTACTGGTCGAGGTTGCCGAGCACGCTCATGGACGAACGCTTGTCGAGGGCCGCTTCCACTTCCGGTGGAAGGGAAATATTCTCGACCAAGAACTGCGTCAGCCCCAGGCCCATCCCGGCGAGGTCGGGGGAGATTTTTTCGAGCGCCATTTTGCTGAGGCGGTCGTAGTTGCCGACGATGTCGAGCAGTGGGATTTGCAAGCGGGGCACGGTGTCGACGAACCGCGAGACGATGGTGTTGCGGAGCTGGTTGGCGATCTCGAAGACTTCGAAACTCGGGTCGGTCGAGACCAGTTCTTTGATGAACGTCCCGGGATCGATCACCCGGAACGCGTAGCTGCCGAAGGCCCGAATTCGGACGGGGCCGAACTCCGGATCGCGCATCATCACGGGGTTCTGCGTGCCCCATTTTTGATCCGTCCATTGCCGCGTAGAGACGAAGTAAACCTCGCACTTGAACGGCGATTCGAAGCCGTATTTCCAGCCGAGAATCTTCGAAAGAATCGGCATGTTGTTCGTATCGAGGGTGTGGAACCCCGGTTTCATCACGTCGGCGAGTTGACCCTCTTTCACGAAGACTGCCGATTGCCCTTCGCGGACGATTAGCTTCGCACCGTTTTTGATTTCGTTGTCGGAACGCGGGAAGCGGTACGCGAGGATTTCGTTCTGCGACGGCTCCGTCCACTCGATGATGTCGATGAATTCGCGCGAGAGTTTGTCCCAGAGACCCATGGTGAAACCTTTCGAGGGAGGGCGGGCACAGCGGTGCCAGTATTGGACTCGAAATGGCCCGAACCGGCAATCAAAAACCGGATGAAGTCGTGGTTCGCCGAATGTTTGTACAAAAATCCATCACTTTGATTTGATAGCCACAAATGTACACATTATATCCATGAGTGTACTTGAATACACACTTTGAAGCCACTGGTGGTTTTGTCCGCTTTTTCTGAACTCGGGGATAGAATGCAAAAAACATCTGGGTGGGAGGATCAATTCCTTGGCGACGTTGAATGTGAATATCCCACGGTTCTATTGTCTGCTCCGCAAGGAGTTTTTGTACGACGGTCAGTCCCACCACGGCGAATTCGTGAAGGTGTGCGTCTTCGGCGTCGCCTCGGTCTCCGGTCATGCGCTAGGATTCCACGTGTTGACCGAGAACGGAGCGGTGGTCTGGCGAATGCCGATCCACGCGCTGTGTCACAAGCCGGAGGCTCCGGTTCAACCTCTGGATTGGCTCCAATTTTGGGACTGTTTCAGCTACGAAATCAGTTGCATCGTCTTCGACCGGCTGGAGGAGATGCGCGTTCGATTGCAGTTGAAGGATCGGAGTTGGGAGGGTGGCCAGTACCTCTTCACCTTGGATTGGCACGGTCACGAGGACGCCGAAGAAGCTGGGGATGGTGGTCACAAGTGCGCCCACATCATCGCGCTGGACAACGGCAACTTTGCGGCTCAACCCAACAACCGAATCCAGTGGTTCTGCCCAGCATTCGTCACCCCGTTCAAGGAGAAGCCGGACTACCTGACGAATACCGGTGTGTGGAAAGTGG
Organism: Fimbriiglobus sp.; assembly: GCA_025351325.1. GTDB lineage: Bacteria > Planctomycetota > Planctomycetia > Gemmatales > Gemmataceae > JALHQU01. Next base: position 1,007 of record JANXWE010000174.1, on the reverse strand, counting down.
AACGGGAGACCGAGACGACCGCAAGCTACTTTTATGACGAAGTCACCACACCAGACCAACCTAAACGGCCGAGCCAAGTACGACTGTATGTGAAAGGGTTTAAGTCTTAAACTTCACGCCAGAATCTCGCGGATCGGCTTGCCGTGGACGTCGGTCAATCGCCGTGGCAGCCCGTTGTAGTACCACGTTAGTTTTTCGTGATCGAACCCGAGTAGGTGCAAGACGGTGGCGTAGAAGTCCCAGACGGTGGTGATGTTCTCCACCGCCCGGCGGCCGAATTCATCGGTGTTTCCATAACTGGTTCCCTTTTTGACACCGGCGCCCATCATCCAGCAGGTGAAACCATCCGGGTTGTGATCGCGGCCCGTGGTGCCGACTTGATGGGTTGGCATCCGGCCGAATTCGGTCGTCCAGAGCACGAGTGTGTCGTCGATCAAGCCGGTCTGTTTCAAGTCGGCAAGGAGTGCCGCCGTGGGTTGATCGAAGATCGGGGCGTGCCGTTCGTAGTCGGCTTTCAGCGTCTTGTGTGCGTCCCAGTTTAAGAAGCCATCGACGCCACTCGCTCGGCTAGCACAGTACAAATTGACGTAGCGCACGCCACGTTCCAGCAACCGGCGTGAGAGCAAGCAGTTGCGGGCATACGCCGCTTTGAGTTTGTTGGGGTCATCGGTGCCGTAGCGTTTGTGCGTGTCGGCGGTCTCCTTGGTCAAGTCAGCGACTTCGGGTGCCGAGAGCTGCATCTTGGCGGCGAGCTGGTACGAGGCGACACGGGCCGCGAGGTCGGTATCGCCGGTGCGGCTTTCCGAATGCTTGGCATTCAATTGAGCCAGCAGTTCCCGGGTCGCTTGGTCTTCCTCCGGCGAGACGCCGGCAGGGGGTTTGAGGTTCCGCACCGGTTGATCGGCCGCGAGGATGACGCCTTGAAACTTGGCGGGCAGGAAACCGTTCGACCAGTTCGCTTTGCCGTTGGGCGCTTCCCCGCGGATGTCGGGCAGGGCGATGTACGC
>JANXWE010000131.1 GCA_025351325.1 Fimbriiglobus sp. | reverse complement strand
TCGATGTTCGCGGAGAGGAGAATCGGGCGTTTATTGTCGTTGTTCAGTGCGAATTGGCCGATCAGTTCGTTCAATTGCTGGGCAAAGTCAGTCGTCCCCAGTCCGACGGCCGCGTAACCCATCTCGGCCAAGGCCTTCATGCTGAATTTGTATTTTTGCAGCGACTGTGCCGTGACTTCTTTCAACCCTTTGAATGGTGCGATGTCACCGACATCAAGTCCAACCACAGTCCAGCCTTTGGCCCGGAGCGATTGCATAAAGTTGTAGCGTCGTTCCAATCCACCGAGTTGCGGGCGACTGCAACCGCAGGGCTGCAAGTAACCGAACGTTTGCCCCGAAATGACGAGCACCAGATCGGGTGCGGCCTTGGGCCACCCGGCAAAAATCGGAATCCCACCGACGGTGCCCGGCTTCGGCCCGGTTGGCGTCGCAGGTGGATCTTCGGCCGGCGTCGGCACCGGCGTGGCGATTTGCTCGGCGCGATTCGCCATCCAGAGACCGGTGATTCCCGCGACGCTGACAAGGATCGTCAAACCCGCGAACACTCGCAACAGTAGCCCCGTTTGAACCACTCCTGCACGCAACCGGGCGAATCGTATTTGACTCGGCATTCCGCAATCCTCGTGGCTCGAATCCATTCGAGTGGAGTTACCTGAAACGACGGCTCTCCGCGAGAGCAATCACCGTATAAATGCCGTTCCCTTAACCGGGAACCGAACCAACTGTCGCGTGGCCGTGTCTCGGAGCACCACCACGCTATCCCCGGAGAAGTTCCCCGAAGTCGCCCCGCCTTTGATTTTCACCTTGAGCGTCCACTCGCGGCGTCCGGAATCATTTTTAGGGGCTTCGAGTTCGATTTCGAGAACTTTCGGTGATGTGAATTCCTTCGCGAGTTCCAGTCCCAAGTCGAGTCGGTCACTTTGCAGGGTGAAGCTCTTGGACGTACCGTCCTTCGAGGAAAACGATCCGAGATCGACCGAACTCCCGTTGAAGAGTTTGACGAGGCCCACCACGGTGGCTTTCACCCGGACGACCGGAGGATCGGCTTCGTTCCCGTCCCCCAAAACGACGAACGACTTTTCCAGCGGGCCAATGTCGAGTTCCAACGGCTGACCCGGCTTGGGGGCGGGGTTCTTGCGGTGCAGCGTCGCCACCACGCGGTAGCCACCCAATACCTTGGCAGGGGAATCCGGGCGTGAATTCCTCGTGAGCAGCATGCCGATTTCGCTCTCGGTCAACGGTACCGGCGTCGAAAACGTCAAGAACGGCTCACTGGCCGGTTCGGAACATTTCGGGGGTGCTAAATCTTTTTGAGGCACCGTCGACGACCAGTAAATAACCGATTCCGATTTGCTCGGTGTGCTTTCATCCATCTCGTGAAAGTCGATCTGCACCGGCGACACTTCGAAACGGGGCATGCCGATGAATCCCACTTTGAAGATGGTCTCCAGCGTCGTGGTTTGGCTCGCGGTTTTGAAGCCGAGAGTCGCTTCGAGCAGCTTCGGGCCTTTTTGACGAACTTTGAATTTGAGCTGCATCGCCACCCAGGTCGGCGACCCATCCGCCCCGGCGCTCTGAACCTCCTGTCGAACCTCCGGGTGATCGAAATCGAGCAATTTCCAATCCGCGGCGGGGAAGATCGCCAATCGATGTTCCAAGTCGGCCACGGCGATCACTTCAGCCCCGGCGACTCCGAGTGCGGCCCGGCCGGCGAGATCCGCATCCGGATTTGGATATCGCGGCGGAAACACGGCCAATCGAGCACTGGTGCAGGCGCTGCAACTCCGCCGAACCGCCGTCACATCCACGGGAACCGGGTTCGGGTTATGGAACCAATAGGTGACGGTGTGTTCTTCATCATTGACCTCGAAATAACCGGGGAACTCTCGGAGTGCTCGATCCTCGCTCTTCGGGTTGTAAAAGATCTGGTTGACCCCGTACCGCACGGTTTCAAATGCCGCCGAGTCCCCAACAACTTCGGATGACTTCACCTTATCCGCTTCGGCTCGGCTCGTGTAATTCGAGATCACCGTGATGCCGAAGACCGCGAGTACGATGGCCCCCAGGACCAGCACGATCTTCACATTGGCGTTCATAGCGGAATCCTGATCGCTTCGGAATGACAATGGACTTTCTACGTTTCTGCGGCCAAACCCGTTCGGCGACCTCATTGGTCTTTCACGGCCGGAAGGGCTTTGCCCGAGCTGTCAATCGGCCCCACGGCGATGATCGTCAGCTTCTTCGGATCCAAATGCTTCTTCGCAGCGGCCTGGACATCGGCCACGGTCACCGCCTCGATTTTCTTTCGATACGTTTCGAGAAAGTCGAATCCGAGTTTGTACCGTTCCGCCATCAGCAGTTGCGTGGCCACACCCTCATTCGTGGTGAACCGGAACGGCAGGCTGCCGAGGAGATACTTCTTGGCATCTTCCACTTCCAGCTCGGTGGCCTGCTCGTCTCGGATGCGGTTCACTTCCTTCAAAAAACCTTCCCGAACCCAGGTGTACTTCTCGGCGAAGGTGCCGATGTACCCGACGAACTGCCCCGGTTGATCGCCGGCGGTGTTCGCGATGGTCGCATTGACGGTGTACGCCAGACCCTGGCGATCCCGCAAGTTGGCTGAAAGGCGATCCGTGAACCCCGGCCCCGTGCCAAGCACATTGTCCATCACGAGTAGCGTGTGGTAATCCGGGTGATTCCGCTGGATGCCCAGGTGACCGATGTACACATGGGTTTGCGACGCTTGCGGGTCGGAGAAGATCCGTTCGCCGGGTTCACCGGCTTTCGGGATCTCAGGCAATTTCAACTCGACGGCCGCCACCGGTTTCCAATCCGCCGTCATGGCCTCCACCGTTTTCACCATTTCGGTCGAGTCAAAATCACCGACCAGAACGAGCGTGGTGCGATTCGGTGCGTAATGGGCAGAATGGAACGCTTTGAGGTCTCGGCTGGTGAGTTTCTCGACGATCCGGCGTTCCCCGAACGACGAGCGGCCATAAGGGTGGTCGCCGTAGATCGCCGCATCGAGCATCCGTTTCGAGCGGTTCTGAGGCTGGGTGTCGACATCCGCAATCACCGACAACAACTGATCCCGTTTTCGCTCGACGCTGTCGATGGGGAACGAGGGCCGGGACAGGCACTCGAGGAATAAACCCAAGCCCACCTGAAGATCGGGCGTCAGGACTTTCAGCGTGCCACCGCCGGAGCTGAGTGACATGCTGCCGCCGGTGGTTTCAATGATGTTCGAAATTTGTTCATGCGTGTGCGTCGCCGTGCCCTCTTCGAGCATCTCGCCGACGAGGGCGGCGATCCCCGATTGGCCTTTCTCCTCCCGCAGGCGAATCTCGGCGACGTACGCCTCCACGGCGATGATCGGCAAGCGTCGATTTTCGAGCATCAACAGCACGAGGCCATTCTTCAGTTCGACCCGTTTGACATCTTTCAGGTTCAAGCCACCACTACCTGCTGGCGTCGTATCTTTCGCTTGCGAACGGGCTGGCAACTTCTCTTGTTTCTCGTCCTTCTTCGGGCCGCCGGCCGGTTGGGGGTCATCTTCGGGCACGGCCCAAACCACCACAGCTTGCGATGGCATGAGCAATTTTTTGGACGCAACTTGAATCTGTTCGGGCGTGACCACCATGACCTTGTCGAGATAATTCTTCAGGTAATCGAGGTTTTCGTTCGTCACCGACTTGGCCACCGCATCGGCGAGGTTGTGGACGCTTTCCCGACTGAAAATGAACGACGCGAGGATCTGCCGGCGGGCCCGTTTCAATTCGTCATCGCCAATCGGCTTCTCCGCCATCTTGACGAGTTCTTCGAAGACGATGGCTTCCGCCTTGGCCCGGTTCTTCCCTTTCAGCATGTCCAATTGCACCGAGAACCAACCGGGATAGCGACCGGCATTGTTGCCACTGCTGATGGTGTTGGCGAGGAGTTCAGTTTCGACCAGTCGCTTGTGCAACCGCGACGTTTTACCGGTACTCAACACGGTGCTGAGCACGTCGAGCACGTAATCGTCCGGGTCGCCGATCTTCACGCCGTTGAAGCCGATCGTGCAGCGGGCCACGTCGAACTTGCTCGTGAATTCTTTGCGAACCAATTTCTCACGCACGCCGGCTTTGGGAGTCTGCTTTCGTTCCGGCAACTCGGACTTAGGAATTTTCCCGAACAGCTTGGTCACGAGTTCGACCGCCTCTTTCGGATCGAATCCCCCGGCAATAATGACCGACGCATTATTCGGGTGGTACCACTTGTTGTAATGCCGCAAGATGATTTCTGCCGTGGCGGCGCGGACGTGCTTTTCTTCGCCGATCACCGGGTGGGCGTACGGGGAATTTTTCGGAAACAGCAGCGGGAGAATGGCCTTGTACTCCAACTCGCCCGGTCGATCTTCGCCCCCCTTCAGTTCCGAGATCACGGCCCCCTTCTCTTGCTGAAATTCGTGCTTGTCGTCGATCCGCGTTTGTCGCATCCGGTCGGCTTCGACTTCCAGCCCTTGCTTCCAACGGTCGGCCGCGAAATCGAAATGGTACACCGTCATATCTTCGCTGGTGTAGGCGTTGTTGCTGCCGCCGTTGCGCTGGGTCATACGGTCGATGTCGCCCGGTTTCAGTTTATCCGTGCCCTTGAACAGCAAATGCTCGAGGTAGTGCGACAACCCGGTCTGATCGACGTCCTCGTCGGCCGCGCCGACCTTGTATGCTACCATCGTGGTCACGACCGGGGCACCCTTCACCGGCAGCAGATAGATTTTCAATCCGTTCGGAAGCGTCTCGACTTGGATGTCTTGGAATTGAGCTTTGGCCGTGGCCAGCAGCCCTGCGATTGGATCCGTCACCGGTGGGGATTCCGCCCGAATCGGAACCGCAATCAGAACGGCGGATACCAAGCAGAGACCGAAACGGGCAGGCATCGTCATGACGGGTTCCCAGATCCAGGGTGTTCGCACAAAACTATTGTAGCCGGCCGTAGGACTGGCTACTAGCTTGCCTAAAAACTAGAGAATGGCCGCAGGGGACGAAGCGGAGAGGGAATTGGGGGTGAAATTTGGCCTGGGAAGTTGATGCACGCTAACGGATCGACATTCCGGCAGACCAAACCTCGCCAGTTTCACTCACCATCGATGCGATCCGCGAGTCCGAACTCAATCGCACCACTCGGTTTGAAGATTCGGTCAAGCAGCATCTGTTGATTGACGTACTCGGGTATTTGCCCCGTCAATTTGGCGAATGTTTCGATCGTAAGTTTTTGGCTGCGACACAGGTCATCGTTCGATGGGGCGGGGCCTACAAGCCGAACGTCCCCGAATGAACATTCGGCGTTCGATCCGATACTCCGCTCGCTTTTATGTCCAGCGGCCACAATAGCCAGTGCAACCCCATGTGCCTGGGTTGCAGCGGAGGTTCGAACGGGTGCCGTCAGAGAAAGAATGGCATCGATCACAGCCATCCCGGGAGAAATTGCTCCACCGAGCGAGTCGACCCGCAAAGTGATTGGCCGATGGGGATTCTCGTTTTCGAGGAACAATAATTGCGCAATTGCATTGCTGGCCGACACGTCGGTGATCGTGCCGATTAACAATACGATCCGTTGCCGAAGCAATTGTTCTACGTCATCCGATTCGGCTGGTTTCTTCTCGTCTCACCAGTCGTGATAGCTTCTTCCCCACCTCTTCACCCCTCCGATGCCGGCGGGTGCGTCTCCTGGGTCGGAGCTTCTTCCACCTTCGGTGCCTCCACGGGCTTCGGCTCTTCCACCGGCTTGAAGAACGCGGCCAACTGCGCGAAGGTGTTCAGCGCGGCTTTGCCTTGCTTCTGATCGGTGCTGAGCTTCGCCGGGGCTTTGGGCTTGCTCGGTTTCGGCGGCGGCAACGGCGGAGCGGGCGGTTGCTGATATTGAGTCTGAGAGCCTTGCGGGCCAGCCGGTCGGGGGCCACGCGGCGGGAATTGACGGCCACCACCTTGGCCGGGGCCACGCCCTTGACCTTGCTGAGGTGGGCCACCCGGCGGACGCGGCATGAAACCACCACGTTCCCCGGCGGGGCGTTGCTGGCCGGCGTCACCACGGCCTTGAGCACGCTGTTGCATCGGCGGGCGTTCCCGCTGTTGCTGGCGTTCTTCCGGTGCCCGACGCTCGGGTGGCTTCCGCTCTTGGCCGGGTTGAATCATGCTCAGCGACACTCGGCGACGCTCGGAGTCGACCGTCATCACCCAGACGGGCACCACATCGCCGACGCTGACCACGTCGTACGGCGACTTGATGAAGCGGTTGGCCATCTGGCTGATGTGGATGAGGCCGCTGTCCTTCAAGCCGACGTCGACGAACGCACCGAAGTCGACGACGTTGAGAATCTCCCCTTTGAGTTCCATTCCGGGGGCCAAGTCTTCGAGCTTCAGCACCCCTTTGCGGAAGATCGGCAACGGGCGATCTTCGCGGATGTCGCGGCCGGGCCGGGCGAGCGCGTCGAAGATATCGCGGACGGTCGGACCACCGACTTTGAACTCGTTGGCGATCGCTTCGGGGTTCTGCGCCCGGAGTTTATCGCCGATATCCACGAGTTTGGCTTTATCGTGCAAATCTGTCGCGGTCATCTCCATGCCGGTCAGCACGCGCTGGGCGATGGGGTAACTCTCCGGGTGAACCCAAGTGTTGTCGAGCGGTTCGGCGCCGTCGCGGATTTTCAAGAACCCGGCCGATTGGAGGAAGCGAGCTTCGCCCATCTGGGGCACGCTCTTGAGTGCCTCGCGGTTCTTGAACGGGCCGTTCTTCTTGCGGTATTCGACGATCTCGCGGGCCACGAGTTGGTTCAACCCGGAGACGTGCCGCAGCAGGGGAATGCTAGCCGTGTTCACGTCCACACCGACGGCGTTCACGCACGACTCAATCACCGCTTCGAGCGATTCCTTGAGGTGCTTCGGCCGGATGTCGTGTTGGTACAGCCCGACGCCGACATGCTGCGGATCGATCTTCACCAGTTCCGCGAGCGGGTCTTGCAAACGCCGGCCGATGCTGATGGTGCCTCGGGCGGTGGCGTCGAGATCGGGGAACTCTTCCTTGGCGATGGGCGACGCCGAGTAATCGCTGGCACCGGCTTCGTTGACGATGACGTAGGCGAGGTCGGCGGGCGCTTCCCCGAGACCTTCCAAACTGATCGGCGGCGGGGCCGGCTTATGCGGGATCGCGGGCGGCGTCGGCGTCTGCACGCTGGGGGCCGCCGTTTCGTGGGGCGTCTCGGTGTGGGTCGTCCCGTGGGCGTCGGTCACGCCTGCCAGCACGCTCTCGGCGGGCAACACGCCGGCATCCACGGTGGTCTCGGTCGGATGAGTTTCGAGAACCGGTGCGGGCACTTCGGAGTGGCCCGCTGCCGTGTGGGCTTCCATCGCAATCGGGTGCGTTTCCAGCGTGGCGGGCGGGAGTACCGCTTCGGCCGGGCGCGGGTTGATGCGACGATCTTCGAATTCGGCAATCAAGTCGGCGACCACTTGTTCCGTTTCGCGGCAACCGGTACCGTTGCCGATGGCGACGACGGAAATGGAGTGCTTGCGGATCAGTTGTTCGAGCTTCCGCTTCGCTTCGACCACTTTGTTTTCAGGCGGATGCGGATAGATCACACCATCTTCGATGACATCGCCGGTCGGACCGAGCACCGTGATTTTGCAACCCGTCCGCATGCCCGGATCGATAGCGAGAACTGTCTTGCTGCCGAGCGGAGCACGGAGGAGCAGACTCTTGAGGTTGCGGGCGAAGATCTCGACGCCGTGCTCTTGGGCGAACTCGGACATCTCGCGGCGGATTTCGCGCTCGAGACTCGGCAGCACCAAGCGGTCGAGAGAATCCTCGACCACGGGGAGGAGGAACTCGCGGTGCGGGTGATCGGCCAGCGGCAGATTCCGTAGTGCGATCTCTTTCGAGCGTGGGCCGTCCCACTCGAGCTTCGAGCGGATGATCTTCTCATGTTCGCCGCGATTCACCGCCAGAATGCGGTGCGGCGGCATCATGCGCACCGGCTCTTTGAACTGGAAGTAGTCGCGGTACTCGGTGCCCTTCCCTTCCGGCACCCCGTCGACTTTGCTCGCCACGATCACGGCGGTGTCGCGCAGGAACAACCGCAGTGGCCCGCGGACATCCGCGAGTTCGGCGATGATCTCGGCGAGGATGTGGCGGACGCCGGTGACCACGTCTTCGACGCTGTTCAACTTTTTGTCCGGATTCACGATGCCCGGCAGCACGTCTTGCAAGTTCGCGGCCACCGGGTCGCGTGTCCAGATGGCAACGGCCAGCGGTTCGAGACCTTTTTCCTTGGCGTCCGAAGCGAGCGACCGCTTCTTCGGCTTGAAGGGCAAGTACAGATCTTCGAGCCGCTTCGGGTGATCGGATTCGAGAAGGGCTTTGGTGAGTTCGTCGTTCAACCGCCCTTGCCCGGCGATGCTCTTCAAGATGGTCTGCTTGCGCTCGGCCAACGTGCGGAGTACCCCCACGCGGGTCTGCACGCGGCGGATCATCTCTTCGTCGAGGCCGCCCGTCCGTTCTTTGCGATACCGCGTGATGAACGGCACCGTGTTGCCTTCGTCGAGGAGCACCACGACCGCTTCGACTTGCACTTTGCGGATCTGCAAATCTTGGGCAATCCGGGACAAATCTTGGGATTGCGGCGCCGCCGGGACGGTGGGAACCGGCTGAGGGGGCAACGCTGGGACGCTCGGTGTCGGCGGCGACTCCGGTTCCGGTTTTGGGGGCACCGGAACGACGACCGGCTCCGGGAGCGGCGGCGGTGTCTCCACCGCCACGGGGGCGTGAACCGGGGTCGGGTCTTCGGACGGGGTCGGCATCGGGTCGTTGGAGTTCATCGGAACGTCCGTAGGGTTGCTGCGTGGGCGCGAGCGGCGGGCGAGGGAACGCTGCGAACGCAAGAGTGTCGAACCCGGCAGAAGGTTCGACCGTCCAGGGCAAAACAGTTAGAATTCCAGTATGTGCTACAGGATTCTGGCTCCCCGGCAAGGTTTTGCGGGTCGGCAAGTCCCCGAATGGATGGTCGTCGTTCACCGACGGGTTCCGGCGGTGAGGTCTGACTTTTGAATTTTCAGCATGTTGCAGATCGAATACCGGCGAACCGATCCGCGTGAGCTGCTGGATTCTTTTACACATTCCGGATTCCGGCAGGGGTCGGGTGATCTTGGCGAGCCGTACCGCGTCAGCGGTCGGGTGATGTGAAACGAAAACACCCGACCTCTAACGCGGTAGTCCGTAAACTGACTTCCTATTACCTCAGGGGTGCTGCCCATGGCCCGCAAACGAACCAGCACTCCGGGGCCATACTTATTACACCTCGAGTTGCTGCGCGAACGCATCCCGGATGCCAGCAAGTTTCCGTACACACTTCCAGCTGTTCGGGGCCTGTCCAAACTTCTGTTCCACCCGAAGGTGACGTTCCTGGTCGGGGAGAATGGTTCTGGGAAATCGACCCTGTTGGAAGCCATCGCCGTCGCCTGCGGGCTGAATCCGGAAGGTGGGAGCCGGAACTTCAACTTCGCCACCCGCGCTTCGCACTCGACTTTGGTGGACGCACTCCGACTGGCCCGGTCACACGCGCAAAATGGGGATAGTTTCTTCTTGCGGGCCGAGAGTTTCTTCAACGTGGCTTCTGAAATCGAGCGGTTGGATTCAGAGGGGGGGGGTGGGCCGAAGATCATTGACGCTTACGGCAAAATCTCCCTCCATGAGCAATCGCACGGGGAATCGTTCTTTGCCCTGTTCAAGAATCGTTTCCGAGACAATGGCCTCTACTTGATGGACGAACCGGAAGCGGCGCTCTCACCGCAGCGGCAACTGGAGTTTCTGGCCCTGCTCCACGATTACGTTGGTCGGGGCGGGCAATTTGTGATTGCGACGCATTCGCCCATCATCATGGCGTACCCGAATGCCTGCATTTATTTGCTCGATGGTGCCGGCATGCGCGAGGTGGCCTACACCGAGACGGAGCATTACCTGGTGACACGTGGGTTTTTGAGCAATCCGCAGCGGTCGCTGGCCGTGCTGATGGGCGACGATTGAGCCGGGCGGACGGAAATGAAAAAAAGCCGAATGCCTCAAGAGCATTCGGCGCAGAATCGACTTTTGGCGGCGTCTAGCGGCGGGTAGACCCGGTCAACGTGCCCGCTGTGCTGCGGTCGTACCCTTTGTACCGCGAGAACATTGCCTTGACGTCGGAAGACCGGTTCCCAGCGTGGACAGTCACGACGTACCGTCCCGCGTTGACTTCGTTCTCGTAGTAAGTGGCATCTTCTTCGGAAACGCCGAGGCCGACCAACCCGCCGACGAGGGTGCCCACCGTGGCACCGGCCCCGATGCTGGCGATGAAGGCGATCAGCGCCCCACCGGCGATGAGTGGCCCGATCGGGGTCAGCAGCCCGGCGGCGACGGCCAGTCCGAGACCCGTCCCGGTGACGGCCCCGGCCGCGGCGCCGATCCCGGTTCCTTCTTCCCAGCGAGTATGAGTCGGATCATCTTTCAAGCCGGTTTTGGCGGTGGAATCGTCTTTGGCCACCATGCCGATTTGTTCGTCGGTGAATCCCATCCTGTTCAATTCGGCGACGGCCTGTTGGGCCTGACCGCGTGTCTCGAAGACACCGACTGTTGTAGAATTGGTCGTGCTCGTCATCGGTAGGATCTCCCGTTGCAAACCGAACTCTCTGCGAAGTGCTGGGTTCCGCTGTTAGAAACGAACCACCCATGCAACGGCCATGCCAGTAGGTGTCCCCGTGACATTTTTTCTTCCGGCCCGCACAGCTTCGCGCACCGGAATCCCTTTCCAAGTCCGATCACTTCCCGCGACCCGGCTATTGCTTGCAGGTTCCGCGCATTACCGCACGATTCAATTCGCCCCGAGTTGCACACCCCCGTAACCCGCGCATACTGTGGTAGGTCGTGGAGCGGAAGCTTCGGGGCCTACCGGGAAGGAACCCGCGCCTTACTGATGGATCGGCTTCGACACGCATTCGCGGGTCGCTGCGCTCTCAGGATTGGGAGGGGTTTTTCTCATGGTTCGTCGCATCTTACTTCTCGGCGTGCTCGGTCTCGGTGCGGTCTCGGCGACAGGCTGCGTCTGTCGGCCCATACTGCACGGCCCGTGCGGGTCGCCGATCTTCCCGGGTCTCCGGCCACTGCTGCGTCCCCATGCCATTGGGTCGCCGGTGCAATCGGCCCCGATCAGCTTGGCCCCCATGAGTTACGGTGGCTCTGGCGGGTACGAATCGATGGCCCCCATCGGTTACGGTGGTGGCGCAGCGGCACCGGGTTGCACGACGTGCGGGAACGGTGGCGGAATGCCAATGGGCCCTGCACCGGTTGGCTATTCCCAACCGATGGCGACCGGCTCGTACGGCCAACCGAGTTACTCCGGTGGCATGCCGCACGACTCGATGCTGTTGCCGGCTCCGACCGTGGTGCCACCGGGTTTTGGCAAACCGACTATCGAGATTGATCCGCCGAAATCGATGCCGAAGTAGCACCGAGTTCCTTGGCCTTCTCTTCCGCCGAACTCCCTCGGACGTAAAGCGGTTCGAGGGAGAATAGTCCGGCCCGAGACAACTCGGGCATCGTTCTGGCGACGTTCCACAACGCGGCGATCACTCCTTCGGATTCATTCGGGGTCGTGGCAACGGTACCCGGAACAGCTCCGCGGTACAGTTCCAACCCCGGCCCCGTCACCGTTTGGCCGGTACTCAAAGTCGCCAACCAATCGGTCACTTTTGAGGCCCGCAATTCGTTGAGTGGCTGCCTGACACCTTTGACATCCGCAGGCCCGAACTTCTGAACGTAAACCGTCTGCTTGAGGGCGTCGGCGATCACATCCACTTCGCGGGCATCAGTCACTTGCGCCGCCAACGCATGGAAGCTCGGCACCGCGATCAACCGACAACTGGTGGCGTACGCCAAGCTCTTCGCCACCATCTGGCCGATGCGCAACCCCGTGTAACTCCCCGGGCCGATCCCGACGACGATCCCGGTCAAGTCGGCGGGTCTGCACCCGTGTTGTTCCAACAAGGTGCTCACCGCGGGCACGAGGTTCCGGTTGTGTTCCCGTCCCTTGGGCAGCTCCACCGAGGCCACGATCTGCCCGTCGACGGCCAACCCGGCGCGGGCCACCTCGGACGTTTCCAGTAGTAGCCAGCGTCCGTCCATTTGCCCGGCGGGGTGTCAGCCACGCCCCTCTGTCTTAGAATCTCGTGTATTGAATGAAGATTCCCCGCGGAATCACCGTGGCGACCCGGTTTTGAGATCCAGCGCATGGCAACGATTCACGTCGATGGCGGTTCCCGCGGCAACCCCGGCCCGGCCGCGTTCGCGTTCGTCATCCACGTTCCCGGTCAACCCGACGTCGAAGGTGCCGGCACCATCGGCACCGCCACGAACAACATCGCCGAGTACACTGCCTTGATCCGCGCGCTCCAGAAATCGGCCGAGTTGGGCCTGCGCGAGGTGGACATCCTCAGCGACAGCGAGTTGATGGTGAAGCAGATGAACGGCGAGTACCGCGTGAAGAACGCCGAGCTGCAAGACCTGTACGCAGAAGCGCAGGAGCTTAGGCGGCACTTCCAAAAGGTGACATTGGCCCACGTCCGCCGCGAGAAGAATAAGCGTGCCGACGAACTGTGCAATCTGGCGTTGGATGGCAAACCGTTGGACACGCCCAGTCGTGCTGTGACCGGAACCCATAAACCGGCCCCGGCGCCCAAGGTTCACGCCAGCGATCACGCCGTGCGGGCCGACGTGCTGGCCTGCTTGGCGGCCGCCGCGAAATCGTGGGCGGCGAACGGCCCGGAACAACCACCCGTGGGGCTGGTCTGGGATCAAATTTGGTACATCCTCGAAGACGGGAATGTGTTGAAGAAGAAGAAAGCGAACTAACCCATGGCCGACATTCTCCCGTTCGCCGCCATCGCCGACGGTGCCCTCTTGCAAGTCGGCGGCAAGGGGTTGAGCCTCGCCCGCACCCTGGCCGCTGGCTTACCCGTGCCGCCGGGATTCGTCGTGTCCACGGGGGTCTACCGCCGGCTATTCCAGGCGGGGATCGCCAGCGATGCCGAGTTCGTGGGCGGCTTGGAGCAGGCCTACCGCGAATTGGGTGGTGGCCCCGTGGCGGTGCGGTCGTCGGCGACCTCGGAAGACGGTGCTGAGACAAGTTTCGCCGGGCAACAGGAGACGATCCTCGGTGTCGTCGGTGACGCTGACTTGCGAATCGCCGTGGAGCGCTGTTGGAAGTCGCTGTTCACCGAGCGGGCGATCGCGTACCGTCGGCAACAGGGCATCACCGACGACGGGGCCGCCATGGCCGTGGTCGTCCAGCAACTCGTTCCGGCGGATGTTGCCGGGGTCTTGTTCACCCGCGATCCGCAAGACCCGACGGGGCAGAACCTGAGTGTCGAAGCGTCGTGGGGCCTCGGCGAAGCGGTCGTGAGCGGCCGCGTGTCACCCGATCGGTTCCGGGTGAACCTGGCTACCGGCACCGTCGTGGAGAAACACCCTGGCCTGAAGACGATGGAGTTCACTCCGACCGGCGAGCGGCCCATCGACGGGGCGCGGCAAACCGAACTCTGCCTGAGTGACAGCGACTTGTCAGCACTCGCGGAACTGGCGCGGAACGTCGAAGCCTGCTACGGTGCGCCGCGCGACATCGAATGGGCCATGGCCGCTGGCAAACTCTACTTGCTCCAAGCGCGGCCGATCACCACGGCGACGGCTGCGGAGCGCGAAGCACTGCGGCAACAGACCATCGAAGAACTTCGCACCCGCGCTGAGCCGGGCGGGACAATTTGGGTCTCCATGAGCATCAGCGAGGTGCTCCCGGAGCCGACGCCGATGACCTGGGCCATCGTGAGCCGGATGCTGGCGCAAGACGGCGGCTTCGGGGCGATGAACCGCGACCTCGGTTCCAGCCCGGACGCATCCCTGGGCAATCAATCGGCGTTCGACCTCGTGGCCGGCCGGCCGATGATGAACCTGTCGCGGTTGCCCCGGATGCAGTTCGCCCGCCCGCCGTTCACTTACCCGTTCGCCAAGTTCAAAGCCGATCCCAAACTCGCGCTCAGCCCGGTGCCGACGCTGCTCGGGTTCGGTGGCCTCCGGGGCATCGTCCGCATGCCCGTCACCGTCTGGCGACTCTGGCGCATGGGTCGCGTGCCCCGGGCCCTGATGGCGACGTACCCGGATCATTTTTTGAACCGAGTCGTGCCCCCGTTCGTGACTGCTGCGAAAGCCGCGCTCGCTCGGGATTGGGCGAAACTGCCGACGCCGCGGTTGTTGGAATTGCTCGAAGAATGGACACAGCGAACGTTGGTGGACTTCGCCCGCGACAGCTTGAAAGCCACGGTGCTGGCCGACCTCGCCTGGAGCCAACTCTTCAATTTACTCCAGCCGAAACTCGGGGACGAACGCGCGGCCGCAGCTCTCGCTGAGATCGCGCAGGGGGCCAAACCGCCCACCGAGGCCGCACTCGCCGACGGCATCCGTGCGTTCGCCCAGAGCACGCTGAGCGAACCACAGTTTTTGGAACGGTTCGGCCATCGCGGTCGCCACGAAATGGAGTTGGCCCAGCCGCGTTGGAATGAAGACCCGGCGGCCGTGGTGAAACTCCGGGGGCAAGTACCACCTCCAGCGACTAGCTTCGACGACATCGCTGCCCAGATCGATTCCCT
>JANXWE010000110.1 GCA_025351325.1 Fimbriiglobus sp. | reverse complement strand
TGGCCAGCGGGAGGACTCGGTCGTTGAATTGGTGCTCGACGTAGCAGAGTTCTTCGATGGGGCGGATCTCTTCGCAGAACGCACGGACATCGGTGACCAGCTTCTCAGGGAGGAATTGCGACATGATCAACTCCGGTGTTTCTTTCACACCCAGAATTATACCACATCGGGGCGTTTTCGGGCGGTACCATAAAATCGCATATCGTATTTGCGTTTCGCAGGAGTCGTTCTACTGTTGCGCGAGAAATGTTGGTCACCGCGTACAACGAGTAGAGTGCGGATCGACGTTTCGTTTCTGAAACATCCCTACGGGAAGCACCGATGTCCGTCCCTTCGTCGGTCGAAGAATTGCTCCAGTTGATCCGCAAGAGCGGCATGGTCGACGAAAGCAAACTCACCGGTTATTTGCAGCGCCGACAAGCCGGACGCGGTCTGCCCACCGATCCCCGCGAAGCCGGCGACGCCATGGTGCGCGACGGTCTTCTGACGGCGTTCCAAGCCGAACAGTTCTTGCTCGGCAAGTGGCGTGGCTTCACAATCGGAAAATACAAACTCCTGGAACGTGTCGGTGTGGGCGGCATGGGCCAGGTGTTCCTTTGCGAACACATGTTTATGAAACGCCGCGTGGCCATTAAAGTGTTGCCGCCTGCGAAGGCCGAGCAGCCCGCTGCACTTGGTCGATTTTATCGGGAAGCTCGTGCGGCCGGATCTCTGGAGCACCCGAACATTGTTCGCACGCACGATATCGACCAAGACGGGAACCTGCACTTCATCGTGATGGAATACGTCGACGGTGCGAACCTGTTGGACATCGTCAAGAAATTTGGCCCGCTGAACCTCGGTCGGGCCGTCCATTACATCCGCCAAGTGGCTTTGGGGCTGGACTTCGCATTCCGAGGTGGGATCATTCACCGGGACATCAAACCCGGCAACATTTTGATCGACCGCACCGGCGCTACCAAACTCCTCGACCTCGGATTGGCACGGTTTTACAAAGACACCACCGACATGTTGACGGTGAAGTACGACGACAAAATCGTGCTCGGTACCGCCGATTATGTTGCACCGGAACAAGTGGCGAATAGCCACGCGGTGGACGTGCGAGCCGACATTTACGCACTCGGTGCAAGCTTCTACTTCGTATTGGCCGGGCATCCTCCCTTCCCAAACGGCACTGTCTCCCAGAAGCTGTTGTGGCACCGCACCAAAGATCCGACACCGATTCGGCAAATTCGCCCCGAGGTGCCAGAAGAGTTGGCGGCCATCGTTGCCAAGATGATGCACAAAGACGTGAATCAACGCTACGCCACTCCCGCCGATGTTCTTGAAGCTCTTGAGCCTTGGGATCCGATGGAAATACCGGCACCGGCACTGGAAGAAATGCCCCAACTCAGTCTCGCTGCGCTCGAAGGAGTGGAAGCGCCGATTGAACAGTACGTCGCACCTTCTAGCAAGCTGATGCCTGCTGGATCAAAACTGCATGATTCCCTCTCGAGCGCGGCCCCGCCGTCCGAATTGCGGAGCAAGCTGATGGCGAAGTCTTCGCCCTTCGGTGTCCCGACTGTCGAATCGGCGGGCCCCGCATCGCGGACACCCGATGCGAATCCTTACAATCCACAGCGTTCGTCGCCGTCGATCGCCTTGCTGACTCCGGCAAAGCCGAACTTCGGGGTCAAATCGAATCCGTTTGCGGCCCCGCAAGCTGAAGTTCCCACCAACGCACAGATGTATTCCGATCCGACCCCGCAAAATATCTCACGACCGCAATATGGTACCAGCGCAGGCCCGTTCCCAGGTACGTTTCCAGTGATTGCCATGCCACCGCAAGACAGGAGCACCCAGACCCGCAAGTACATCTTCTTCGGATTGATCGCCGCCAGTGTCGCTGTGGCCACCATGCTGTTGACTTGGAAATTTATGGTCGCCCCTAAAGCGCAACCACCCCAGCAAGAAGTGCAAGTTCAAAACGGTTGATCGTTGGGCGTCCAGGGGTTCCGCTGCGCTCCACCCCTGGCTACCTTCGGTAACCCCGTTGGGGTCACAACATCACTCACTTCCCGACCGGTACTAATTGCTTCTCGATCTCCGGTGGCATTTCGAACGCTTGAGCCAAGCTCTCAATCGATTCCCCCAACTGCGGGATCAGCTCCGCTTTGAGGACGCCGACTCGTTTTTGCTCGGCCAAGCGCAACGTCGGCAACCGTTCCGGCGGTAGTTTCATCAGTCGGCAGCAAGTCGCATCCAGTGCGAGTAGATCCATGCCCATCACGACCGCTCCGACCGGTTTCGGCGTCCCCGCGAGTGGGCCATCCCCTTCCATCCCGATGATGCCATCGACAATCGCCAAGTGGGGCATGTGTGTGAGCGCGATATCGACGATGCTGTTGGGAATACCACGCCAGTGGAGTTCGTTCTTCGGCCAGCCGTAACAGATTCCAGGCAGCGACCCGAAGAGGTTCTTCAGACTCAGCGTTGCCCCGGCCCAGTGGTGCGTTTTCAACTTCGGTAGCGACACAAACACGTCGGCATCTAGTACCGTTTTCGACAAGTACAAATACTCCAAACCGGTGGTGCGACCGAGGTTCAGGGTCTTCACCGGTTCGTCGTGATTGATGTCCACGAACCGCACCCCGTGCTTCCGGAGTACGTCCCCGAGTCCGCTGGCGTTGACGAGATACTGCACGTTCCGCCAGTGTCCCGGCCCTTCCGCCACGATGATTTCTGAAGCACCTTCGCGCTTGAAAAACTCGATCACATTGTCAACGAAACGCGGATCGGTATTGATCACCTTACCTTGGCTGAACTCCACGAGGTTCGGTTTGAGAACCACTCGCTTGCCTTGCACCGGGACATGCTGGCGGAACTGTTCGAACTGCGTTTGCAGAATCTCGGCGAGTACGGTTTCGTAGTTTTCGACACGCGCAATGTGAATCGCCGATGTCACCGGGAGCGGTCGCATCGCCGCGGTGCCGTTGAGGACGAAACCACGCATTTTGGAGCGCAACTTCCCAAGGAACCCGGTGGCATCACTCGACGCCGGCGCCGCTTGATCCTTGGCACTGGTTCGCGTGTTGCCCACGATCGCGTGCGTCGCCACGCTTGGTACGTCGTCGAGGCGGAAGGGATTGCTTTGGGTGGTATTCAACGCCAGTGACGCCAGGGCCAACCGCAGCGGGCCGGCACCGAGTCCGTTGGCCTGATTCGTCTCCAGAACCAGTGCATCTCGCAAGCGCTGGTCAATCATTGGCAGGGCGTCTCGCGTGGCGGAGTCGTCCGCATGGCAGCTCAGCGCGAGCTTGATCCACGCCAAATTTTCGACGTCGATGGTCTGCCCCGCCACGACTCGCAGGTACCCCTTGGCCGCGTCGATGCGGGGTTGATCGTGAACCCCTTGCAGTGCCAGCAGCAGGATCGCGGTCGGGCCGGGAATTGCTTCCGTCTGCTTGCCGAGGATCACCCGGCTCCCGTAGTTCGCCCCACCGTGATCGAACGCCCGATCCAGTAGTAACCGCAGCCCCTCCTGCACACGGGGATGCCCGCCCTGCCCAGCCGCACGGAGGGCCAAACAGGCCCAGGCCGTCGGTTCGACCCACGAGAAGGTATCCTCGGCCCAGGGCCAGCCGAGTAATCCCGCGTCAATGTCCCCGGCATCCGACGTTTCGAGCCGGACGACTTTCCCTTCGATAGTCAGCAACTTATCGGCGATCACTTTGAGTTCGGCTGCCGGATGCTTCAACCGGGCTTTAGTGAACAGCACCATCGCCGTCGGCCAAACGGCCTGGGGTCGCCCCCGTGCCAGGCGATAGCTGCCGTCCCCTGCCGCGTGGAGTTCAATGGCTGGCCAGCCCGTCGCCGTCCCGGCCAGTAGAGCCAAGCAGGTTGGCTCCAGGTGGGCCAGTTGATCCGCGCGGTATCCCCATCCACCGTCGGCGGAAGTCATGCGGTTCAGGAGTTCGAGTGGGGAAATGGCCTCGGCCATGAAGTTCTCGCGGGCGGGGAGTATCGACAAGTGTAGAATTCTTCCCGTAGCATAGAACAAAACCGACACCATGGAATTGACGATGCGTGTGGCCCACTTCGATTGTTTCAGCGGAATTTCTGGCGATATGGTGCTCGGGGCCGTACTTGATGCGGGGGTTCCCGCCGAATCGATCCGCTCGGCGCTGGCGTCGCTGGAATTGCCCATCGAACTCGAAATCGAGACGGTGAAACGGTGCGGGTTCGCCGCAACCAAAGCGACCATCCACGCCAAGGATCAGGAGGACTACCGCTTCCT
This sequence comes from Fimbriiglobus sp., assembly GCA_025351325.1. Lineage (GTDB taxonomy): Bacteria > Planctomycetota > Planctomycetia > Gemmatales > Gemmataceae > JALHQU01. Next base: position 23,430 of record JANXWE010000110.1, on the reverse strand, counting down.
GCCCGATGTCGAAGCGATCTTGGCGAAAGGGGCACTCACACCGAAGCAACGTGAACTGGCCACGGCTATTTTCCGCAAAGTGGCCGTGGCGGAAGCCACCGTCCATGGGATGGCCCTGGAACGAGTTCACTTCCACGAAGTCGGAGCACTCGACAGCATCGCCGACATCGTCGGTGCGGCAGTGGGGCTGGATCTGCTCGGCGTCGAACGGTTCACGAGTTCCTCGGTGCCCACGGGCAGCGGGACCGTCAAATGCGCTCACGGGGTCATGCCGGTGCCGACGCCGGGCACGGTGGAGCTGCTGAAGGGGGTACCACTGGCGAAATCGGTGATCAAGACGGAACTGACGACGCCGACCGGCGCGGCCATCTTGACGGCCGTGGTGAGCGAATACACCGATACCCCCATGATGACGATTCGGCGCATCGGCACCGGTTCGGGTACCAAAGATTTTGTGGAACAGCCTAACATCCTGCGGCTCTTTGTCGGTGAATCCGCAGAGTCTTCCAACGTGGTCGCCGTGCTGGAAACCAACCTCGACGATTGCACGCCGGAAGTGATCGGCTACACCACCGAGCGGCTTCTCGCGGCCGGGGCGCTGGACGTCTTCGCGATCCCGATCCAGATGAAAAAGAACCGGCCGGGGGTCCTGCTGAGCGTGCTGGCCACCGAAGCGACCGCGGCGACACTGGAAACGATCCTGTTCCGGGAAACGGGCACGTTCGGCATCCGTCGCACCCGGGCCGAGCGATCGATTCTTCAGCGCGAAAGGATTACCGTCCCGACGCCGTGGGGCGACGTGCAAGCCAAGCGCGGCACCCGCGCGGGCCACGAAATTGTGACCCCGGAATACGAAGATTGCGCCCGTGTGGCCCGGGAGCACAACGTCCCGCTGCGGGTGGTATTGGACGCCGTGCGCAAGCTCACGGGGTGAGTTCGTGCGGGGCGAGCAGCGTCAGCGGGTAGACGGGGATGTTGCGGAGGACGAAAAAGATCACCAAGAGACTTCCCAAAATGATCGGCAGGTAGGTTTTCCACTTCCGAGGAGGATTCGCACTCCGAACGAGTTTGCGACCCCGGACCCAACTCCAGAGCGAGCGGCTGATCGAAACGAAAAAGACCGGCAAGATGATGGGGGCGAGGATGTTGTAACTCAGCGCTTGCGCGAAGTCGCCGTTGAGGGCACTGTGGAGCGAACGGGTCATCCCGCAGCCCGGACAATGAAGCCCCGTCAGGTTGTGAAGTGTACAACGTGGGAAGTAGGAATCGTCGTCCGGCTTATTCACAGCGACCAAGAAAATAGCCATGCCCGCCAACAGTCCGAACACGAGCAAGCATCCGAAGCGGATCCATGCTCGTGTTCGAGTGTCGGCGGGCCGGTTCAGCTTCGTCTTAATCATGCTACCGGGCCGCAGCACCTGCAACCCCCAACACAATTCTGAGTACAAACCAAAGGATAACGACCACTGCTCCAACGATCATCACGATCAACGCGTTGGACTTCGCCTTGGAATCTTTCGCGGTGAAGTAGCAGACCGCCGACAGGATCGCCGCGATTCCGCTACAGCAGACTCCGAAAATTATCAGCACGATCATGTTCGTGTCACGGTACATTTTGTCCAGTGGCCCCAGCTCGCCTCCACTTCCAGATGCACGATCATCATCGTCTCGGTCTCGACGGCGGGCCGGACGATCCCCTTCATCGTCGTCGTTGTCCCGACGGCGGGGCGGACGTTTGTCGGCGTCGGCGTTTTCGTCGTCACGTTCGCGGGCCATGCTTACGGTCTCCGAGTAGGGGGCATCTGTTACGGGTTCATCCCCGTAGTCTGTAGCAAAGTACAGATGTGGGGCATCCCGGTCAAATGAGGAATCGGGAAACCCCCGGATTCCCCATGTTGCGAATCGTGCGAGCGGAAGAGTTTGCGACCCTTGAACTTCCGGCCCGTCCGCGTGTCCGTAGCCGCACCGGATGGGCGATGCTAGACTGAACAGCAACTCAAGGAGTGTCGACATGCCCCCGACGTTGGCCGAACTCGGCGTGGACAAACTGAGCATCGAAGATCGCTTGTCGATCGCCCACGCGCTATTCGATCACGTTCATGACGAAATGGAAGCAGACACCGAACTCTCGCCGGAACTCAAAGCCGAACTGGAACGGCGTTGCCAACTCGCGGACGCAGACCCGACGCGGAGAATTCCGTGGGAAGTTGTCCGGGAACGTTTAATGGCACGATTCGGATGACACTCCCGCTCGAATTTGACATCCGCGCCGAAAAAGAGTTGGCGGAGGCGTGCGAGTTTTACGAGACGCGTCGCCCAGGGTATGGGAAGCGGTTAGCGTTGGAAGTCGCTTCCGCACTGGAAGCAATCCAGCGCAACCCCAAGGCCGCACGAAAAGTGTCCAAGGACATCCGTCGCCATGTGATTTCCGAATTCCCGTTTTGCATCTATTACCGGATCGATCCGCAGTCCATCTTCATCGTGTCCGTCTTCCATACCAGCCGCGACCCCAAAACTTGGCAATCGCGCGCTTGAATTCACCCGTTCAGTACAGGATTGGCTATGCCGACGTCGAGCGAAGTCCGCCAGCAGTTCATCAAATTTTTCGAGGACAAATGCGGGCACACGTTCGTGCCGTCGAGTCCGGTGGTGCCGCACGACGATCCGACGCTGCTCTTCGCCAACGCCGGCATGAACCAGTTCAAACCGTACTTCCTCGGCACCGAGAAGCCGAAGTTCGCCCGCGTCGTCAACACCCAAAAGTGCATCCGGGCCGGCGGCAAACACAACGACCTCGACGACGTCGGCAAAGACACTTATCACCACACCTTCTTCGAAATGCTCGGCAACTGGAGCTTCGGCGACTACTTCAAAAAGGAAGCGATCACATGGGCCTGGGAACTGCTCACCAAGGTCTGGAAACTCGACCCGACGCGGTTGCACGTCACCGTGTTTGAAGGTGATCCCGCTGCCGGGATTCCGCGCGACGACGAAGCCGCCGACATCTGGAAGTCGGTCGGCGTGCTCGACGGGCACATCCATCTGGGGAACAAAAAAGACAACTTCTGGGAGATGGGCAGCACCGGGCCGTGCGGGCCGTGTACCGAGATCCACTACGACAAAACGGCCGACAAGAGCGGGGGCAAACTCGTCAACGGGAGTTCGGACCAGTGCATCGAAATCTGGAACAACGTCTTCATCCAGTTCAACCGCAACGAAGATCAATCGCTGACGCCGCTGCCGGCGAAGCACGTCGATACGGGTATGGGCTTCGAGCGCATCTGCGCCGTGCTGAACAACGTGCCGAGCAACTACGACACGGACGTGTTCACGCCGCTCTTCGCGGCCATTCAGCAGGCCACCGGCGCCCGCCCCTACGGCGGTGTTTTGGATGATCTGACGGACACTGCCTACCGCGTCATCGGCGACCACATCCGCACGCTGACGTTTTCGCTCACCGATGGTGCCGTGCCCGGCAGCAAGGGCCGTGGGGCGGTAGTACGCTCGGTGCTACGCCGCGCTTCGCGCTACGGTTGGCAAGTGCTCGGCATGAAGGAGCCGTTCTTGCACAAGTTAGTCGGAGCCGTGGTGTTGCAACTCGGGGATGTCTTCCCCGAACTGAAGCGCAACCCGGAGAAGGTGCGCGAGACGATCTACGACGAGGAGGAGAGCTTCTTGCGGACACTGGATCGTGGCATGAAACTCTTTGACGAGCTGGTGATACACGCACATTGGAGGTCGAGAACGCCGCGCAGGACTGAACCGGGTCAATCGAACCTCGTGGACTTCAGGGTGATGCCACCTATTGGTGGGCCAATATTCCCTGAGCAGTTCAAGATCTCCGGCAAAGATGCATTTGATCTGCACACAACCTATGGTCTCGACATCGGGATCACAAAGCAGATGGCTTCCGAAAGAAAGCTGTCGGAAAACGCTGATTTCACACTGCAAGTCGATCTCGCCGAGTTTGAGCGGCTGTTCGACGAGTTCAACAAGAACAACAACAAGAAAACCAAGCTCGTCGTCAGTGCGATTCAAGGCACGCTTCCGGCGACGGATGATTCCGCCAAATTCTCCACGGCGGAAATCTGCGCAAAGGTCGTCGGCTGGGTTCACAACAACACCGTTTTTGACACCGGTGCCGTGCCCGCCGGAGTGCCCGTGGCCCTGCTTTTGGAACCCACCAATTTCTATGCGGAACAAGGGGGCCAAATCGGCGATGTCGGCACGCTCTGGACCGACGATGGTGTCGATTTTGAAGTCGAAGACACGCAACGCGCCGGCGAAACCGTGTTCCACTTGGGTACGAAGCACAAAGGTGAATTGAACGTCGGCGATTGCGTGCAAATCATGCCGGATGAATTGTTGAGAATCGACACTCAACGCAATCACACCGGCACGCATCTGATGAACTTCGCTCTTCGGCAACTCCTCGGGTCGCACATCGATCAGAAGGGGTCGTTGGTGGATTATTTCAAAACGCGTTTCGACTTCACACACGACAAACCGCTGACAGCGGATGAACTGCGCATCATCGAGCGCGAAGTGAACCTCGCCATTGTCCTCGGTCTTCCCGTGACAGCGGTCGAAATGCCGCTGGAGGAGGCGAAAAAACTGCCGGGCGTGCGGGCTGTTTTCGGCGAGAAGTATCCCGATCCCGTCCGCGTGGTCATTATTGGCGAGGAAACGCCCGAAGAGTTGACCGGTGCGCAATCGGTCGAGTTCTGCGGCGGTACCCACGTGAGCAACACGGCGACCATCGGCTACTTCAAAATCCTCAACCAAGAGAGTGTCGCGAAAGGGGTGCGCCGCATCACCGCCGTGACGGGGCGCTCTGCAATGGAACTCCTGGCCAAGCTCACCGGCACGCTCGACGAACTGACGGTCAAGTTCCTGTGCAAGCCGGAGGAACTCCCCGCCCGGATCGACGCCCTGGAAAGCGAAGTCAAGAAATTGAAGGCCCAAATTGCCAAGGGCCAGGTCGCTGAACTTGGCAACGCCGTCGACAGGTTGATGGCAGATGCCACGGAAATCAACGGGGTGAAAGTCATCGTTGGCCAGTTGCCAGCAGCGCCGATGGAGGCCGTGCGGGCGCAGATTGATCGGATTCGCCAAAAGCACCCGTCGAGCTTCGTCGCCTTCGGCTGGATCGAAGACGACGGCAAAGTCCCCGTGGTGGTCGCGTTGTCGAAGGATTTGGTTGCCAAAGGACTGAAAGCTGGGGAACTCGTTAAGCCGATCGCAGCGATCGTCGGTGGCGGTGGCGGCGGCAAGCCCGACATCGCCCAAGCGGGTGGGAAGGATGCCAGCCAACTCCCGGCGGCGCTGGCGAAAGCACGCGAATTGGCGACGGAGAAACTGTAAAGTTCCCCTCACACTTGACCACGGCAGCGAAGCATCTATCATCTTGACTACTGGGCAGGTGTTACTGCGTTCCCGAGGTGTTAGCAATGAGAGTTTCGTTTCGACGGGCCTTCACACTGATCGAACTGCTGGTGGTGATTGCCATCATCGCCATCCTGATCGGGCTACTATTGCCCGCCGTGCAGAAAGTGCGTGAAGCAGCCGCCCGGATGAGTTCGCAGAACAACTTGAAGCAACTCGGGCTGGGTGCGGCCAATTACGAAAGTTCCTTCCAGCACTTCCCGAATGGCGGTGGTTACGACTACGGCGTGAGTCCCGGGAATTCGTCACCGTACACCACGACGTCCGGTGGAATGGTGGTGCCAACTCCTAATGCTTACACCACCATTCCGGGTTACGGGCCATTTCGCCCGCGTTGGGGCGACAGTGCCAAACAAGGGAAGAAACAACTCGGCTCGGCGTTCTTTTCACTGCTGCCGTACGTCGAGCAAGATGCCATCTTCCGCGACGGGCTGATCGCCTTCGGCACACCCGTGAAAAGCTATTACATGCCACTACGGCGTTCTGCGGTGGCCCAGCAATCGCCCACGATGGACCCGAACTATCCCGGGTGGGGTTACAACGACGGCGGAGCCGGCCCGAGTGCCCGCACCGACTACGCGGCCAACGACCAAGTGTTTTGGACGACTTATTCCGGGTGGGGGAAAGTCAGCACGTTTGCGAGCATCTCCGATGGGACCTCGAACACGATCTTCTTCGGTGAGAAGGCACTTGCGGCCAAGTCGGTATCGGCCGGCTCTTGGTACTGGGACGAACCTTACGTGATGGGTGGCACCGGTGGCACGGGTCGCTGCGGCGATGAACTGTACTCGGATAGTCAACTCAACAGTTTTCCAGCGCTCGCCAACGGTGCGGGTTGGTCGGTCAATGGCGAATCGTGCGGTGGCGGCAATTGGGGTTCGCCAAGTTCGGCCGGTGGCCCGCAGTTCGCCTTTGGTGATGGCAGCGTCCGCACCGTGCGGTATTCCACCCCCGCCACCATGGTGCGACTGATGATCCGCCAAGCCGACGGCCAAGTCGTCTCCTTCGAGTAACATCCATGACACGGCGCATCGTTTTTCTGCTATTCATTGTGGCACTCACCGGTTGCAATTCGGACAAGCCGAAGCTGGTGGTAGCGACCGGCAAAGTGATGTTCAAGAACCAACCGTTGACGGCGGGCAGTCTCTTTTTTCATCCGGAACCAGCGACCGAACCAGCCAAGATCAGCAGCCTGTTGCAACTCGATGGTTCATTCAACATGAAGATGTTCCCGCACGGCGATGGTGTGCCACCGGGCAAATACAAAGTGACACTCGCTCCGGAATTAGCCAGTCGGATTGGCAAGCCGTTGTACGGTGACCCGGCCAAGACACCTTGGACGATCGACGTGCCGGATAGCGGCCTGATTGATCACACATTTGAAGTGAAATAGTACCTCAATCCATTGGAGACGGAACATGGTCACGACCACGCCCGCACCGAACCGGACGCCTCTGGCGGCGATGCAAGTGATCAAATTTCATGCCAGTTTGAACGTCTCCGACTTGGCGAAGTCGGTCGAATTCTACAGCGCGTTGTTCGGGGCCGAACCGGTGAAGTCCTACCCGGACTACGCCAAGTTCGAGATCGACGTCCCGCCGTTGGTGCTGTCGCTCAAACCCAAGCGCGCTTGTGCCGGCGGGCCACTCAACCACCTCGGCTTACGGCTGGTGTCGCTCGATCAACTGGCGGCGATCCACACGCGGATGAAAGCGGTCGGTGCCCGGATCGGCGAACAAGACGACGTGAAGTGCTGCTACGCCCTGCAGACGAAGCTCTGGATCACTGACCCGGACGAGACCCTTTGGGAAGTCTATGTGCTGCACGACGACGTGCCGGACTGGGGCGAGAAGCACAAGAAGATCAAACTCCTGGCCGCCCCGTTGAAAGCGTTCGGCATCCGCGGGTCGATTCGGCGGATGTGGAACAACAAGTTTCGTGCTCGCCCAACACCGACTAACACTCCGGTCGAACAAGCGGTCGAAACCGGTGGCTCGTGCGCCCTCCCTAAAGCCTGACATGAGGCGACCGATGCAGGCCACGTTGAAGTATTGGCTCGGGCTTCCATTCCGGTTGGTTCATCAAGCTGTCCACAACGGGCACGGCATCGTTCGCGTGTTGGACATCACCCAATTCCGTCCGTTGCCCGCCGGGCTTGTCGGTTTGAAGCACCCGTGGGTGACGGGATCGAATCCGGCCACGGGCAAACCGATCTGGCACCAGAACGTCATTTATCGAACGACGCCACCGAGCAATCGGCGACTGTCGCACGACGACGTGGTCGTCAGTGCCACCGGGAAGTTCTTAGCCGAGCGTGTGCGGCAATCCGCGGTGACACCCGAACTGCCCGTGGGGCCTAAGCGGCGGATGCCGCACGGCATCAACTACATTCACGGCTCATCGCACTACAACAGCGGGATTCTGCTCTTCACCGACTTCCCCGAATGCTACCGACACATCACCGACCCCGCCTTCCGCCGAGAGTTGTTTCGATTCGTGAAAGTCGAACGGCGTGAACTACTTTTCTTATTCCGCGACCGGCATTACTCGCCGCGCGATTACGCCGAATTCTCCTGCTGCATGCGGGTGTTATTCCCCTGGTTCTGCAACCCGAACGGCCCACAAAAATCTGTGCTCTGGGGGAACCCAGCCCCATTCCCCGCTGCTAATCTCATCACCGGGCACTGGATCCGCGATGTGTACGAATTGAAGCATCTCGGAGGAGCGGAACGTGTTGTCCGACCGCCCATTGCAACCGGCGAATTTTTCACCAGCGGCCAGTATGGCGGCGGGCGGGAACATCCGACGTGGCCCGAGAAACTATTGGCTCACATAACCCATTTGCGAGTTCGGTTACGCGGAGCCAAGGGTGGAATGTATTTCGTGGATCGACGCAGAGTGTACGCCGACCAGATTGCGTTGCAGCAGGCACGGAACTGAGCTTTTGTGGCGAATAATCAATGGAATTCAGGGTTAACCCGATGCGCGAGCATCGGAAACCACCGCTGTCCCCCCTCGATCCTGGCCTTTAACCACATTCGGGTAATTCCTGTTGCTGGCTCCCCGCCGATGCTGGCGCATCGGGTTAACGTGAATGTATAAAACTCAGTCTTATCCGTGAGAAGCATATCAGCGCGGTTTCAAGCCGGCGGACAATGTTCGTTTCATACCGGGGCCGCGTGGCACGCTCTTCTTGGCGACGACCTTCTTCGGGCCGAATTCGGGCTGCACCGTTTGCAACCGTTCCCGCACCGCTTCGGTGTACTCTTCCGATAGTTCGATCCCGAGGAAACGCCGGCGAAGTCGCTTGGCGACGGCCAGCGTCGTACCGCTACCCGCAAATGGATCGAGGACGATGTCGCCGGGATTCGTGGAGACGGACAGAATCCTCTCCAGCACCGATTCGGGCATCTGGCAGGGGTGTTGTTGTGTCCGTTCCTTGAAGGTGCCACAGACCCGGTTGAGGTGCCAAGTGTCCGAGTCTTCGCGGAAGTGCTCTTCCGACTCTTGCGGTCGTAATACCCACGTATCGTCCGGCAGTTTGCCCACCGGATTGGCCCGGCGGTCGGCGTATTGCGTCTGCCGGGCCGAGGGAACTCGCACCGGGTCGGCGTTGAAGGTGAAGTTCTTCGGATCGGCCACATAGTAGAAAATGTGGGCATGGCTGCGGCTGAACTTCTTGGTACACGACACGCCGAAGGTGTAGTGCCAAATGATCCAGTTCCGCATGGTGAAGCCGAGGGCGTCGAGCCGCACTTTCATTTCGGCAGCGTATTCGTCGCCAATGGCCACGTAGAACGAGCCATTCGGCTTCAGGACACGTTTGATCCCATTAAGCCAAGCGTCCGTCCAGGTCAAATACTCTGCCTTGCCGCGCTTGTCTTGGTAGATGTCGTATTCGTAGCCAATGTTGAACGGTGGGTCCGCGAAGGCCAAATCGACGCTCCCAGTAGGCAAACCGGCCAATTTCTTCAGGCAATCTCCCTGAATGATGTCGTCCCAAACCATACAAGCCTCACAAACGGTACTTCTCAGTTCGATTATGTCATTTTACCGGCGTCAAAATCCAGCGCAAGCGCAAGATCACTGCAATCCTCAGAATTGCTGCAATCCCTTCGAGCATACTGCGTGTTGCAAAATGCGCAAGCGCAAGACGTGTTATAATCCGGATCTTTGGAACTTGGATAGTCCGACTGGATAGGAATTTCGTGGGACAGGCTTCTAGCCTGTCCCAAATGACCGGCCCGCCGGACTCTGAGTGATTTGTTGTTCTATTTCCCCCATTTTTACCTTGCATTTTTCCGACCGTTTGGCATAAGGCCGTCGGGGACTTGTCGAGGGCTTGGGGGCTTGCCATGGACGGTGCTGAACGGTTGCGTGCGGTGGGGGAACTCATTCGTCTCGCGGACGGGGCCACTTGGCCGCTGACGTTGCCGATCACCTTGATCGGCTCGGGGAGTCAGTGCGATGTACAGATGCCAGCGGCTGGCGTTGCCGAGCTTCACTGCGCGCTGTCGCTGACGCCCGCTGGATTGGCGTTGCGCTCTTGGCACCCCGAATCGACTTTGGTCAACGGTACCGCCACCGCGGCCGCCCTGCTGAGCGATGGCCAGGAACTCCGGATCGGGGCGCACTTATTCCGATTGAGTTGGAATGTCCCGGTCGAGGCGGTGTCGGCGCCAGCTCTGTTCGATCAATTGCACATTCGCCGGGAACAACAGAAACTCAAGCAACAACGAGCAGATGCGGAAATCGGAGTACGTACCAAGAAACTCGAGAAACGCGAGGCGCGACTGACGGAAGAGGAGCGGGCGGTGGTCGTGGAGCGAAAACGCATCCGTGCGCTGTATCAGCGTTGTCTCCAGCGGATCAAGTCGAAGTGGGCTGCGGAACGAGCAACGGCCAAGCAAGATTGGGCGACGCTCGAGGAGACACAAGGTCGCTTTCAGGACTATTCGACACGCCGGCGCGGCGAATTGGATCGACTTGCGGAACGGATTGCCGACGACAAAACCCGGCTGCAATCGGCCTGGGAACTGATTGCCGAGGGGCAACGACGCATGATCGCGGATCGGCAACAGTCTGAAGAGTGGCTCAGCCGGCAGCGGGATGCACTCGAAATGCGAGTGAAGATGTTCCAAGATCAACAGAAGTTGTTCGAGTCGAGTCGCCAACTGTTCGATGGACGCCAACCGCAGCTTCTCGCGGAGATTGCCGGTTTGGAAACCCGGGCGACCCAACTGCGGCAAGTCATGGCGACCTTGGAAAAGAAGCGGAGCCAGCTCCAGATCACCGACGGGCGGAATGCCTCGGTGACCCAATCGAGCATTTCATTGGCGGCGCCAACCGGTTCGCGCGCTTCGGCTTATCAAGCCGACAACCTGCTGACCGAATTGCAGAACCGCGAACAAGAACTCTTCCGCGAACGGCACATTCTCGCGACGACCCGAAACGAGCTGGATACTCAAGTCGCGGAGCTGGCCGATCAACGGGCCATCTTGTCGGAACAAGTGATGGCACTCTCGTCGGCCCGCGAACTCTGGCACAGCGCCGAGGCCCAGACGGTTGAAGAATTGCACACGCTGGCACTCAGTGTGCGTTCCGGCGAACAATTGCTTGAGGAACGCGAACGCGAACTCATGGCGGCCGAACGACGACGCCGAGCGGACGATCACGTTCTCGTGGAATTGCGGTTCAAGCTCGAACATTGGCATTTGGCCCTCGCGGCCAAGGAAAGCAGCGTGCAATCGGAAGCGGATCGACTCGAGGCGCAGTTGGCGGCGAAACAAGAGCAGATGGATCGCTGGGAAGCCTCACTTGGAGCAACCGCGTCGTCGTGGGCGAGCCTGCGCGAGCGTGAAACGGCGTTCCTGCATGCCGAGTTGGATCGTCTGGCACTGACGCAAGCCGAGCAGATCACGGCGACCACCGAAACGCGGCAGGTTCACGAAGAATTGACCCGGCAACTCTCCGAAGTGGCAGCCCGGGATCTGGCACTGACCGGGGAACCCCGTGGTGCGACGCGGCGGGTTCGGGTACTCGAAAAACGCTGGAAAACGCACTTTCGCCACGAGGAAAAGCGGTTGCTCCATTGGGAAGCTCGCCTGTTACAGGAACGGACGGCCGTGGACGAGCGGGATCGGCGACTTCAGCGCAAAACGAGCCAATTTATCGAACGTCAATTGAGCGAAAACCGCATTCGTACGGCCCACGATCGGGAGCGGCTCGCCTCGGAGCGGAAGCTGTTGGAGGCCCGGGGCGAAGCGGATCTGGAAACGCAATTGCGGTTCCGCACGGAAGAAGACGCCCGCCGGCTGCGGGGCGAAATTGCCCGGATTGCCCAGTCGATTCTCACGGCGAACTTATCTTCACCCGAAGAGCCGGACGTGCTGATGTTCACGTTGCAGCCGGCCCAAGCGGCATAAAAACAGCGGCTTGGAGTCTGCCAAATTGCCCAATCGTTAAACCCGGCGGCCTTGCGCCGGGTCTTTTCGTGGAATCGCCTGAAAATCCTGATGGGGCCGAAACAATAGCGTAAATTATGGGTTGTAAAGGTTACAAAATCCGGGAGCTGATCGTGTACCGTTTATCGCTCCTACTATTTGCAACGGTTTCCACGCTCACGGTGGGTTGCCGGCACCATGGCTGCAACGATTGCCAGTCGGATGGCCATCGAACGTTGGGTGACCGGCTCCGAGACCGCCAAGAAGACCGTCGAGATGGACGTCGACGTGATGACGGCCGTTCCGGTGACCCCGGTGTCATCCCTCCACGCGGTGAGTTCATCCCGGCGACGCCACTACCAGTGACTCCGAGTCGGAGCAGTACCATCGACTCGACGTTGTCGTTGCCGCCGCCACGGACGTCTGAAAAACCTCCGGTGATGCCACCCCCGAAAACGGTGCCAGCGGATCCGTCCGGGACTTCGAACCGAACTTTGTTGCTTCCTGACCCATTGTTGCTCGCGCCGAGTTCAAGTGTTGCACCCGGAATTTTGGGGGAGCCGATTCAGCCGGAATTGTTGAATTCGTCCACCAAAGATTTGGAAAGTACCAAATCGACCAGTTCGAAACTGTCGACGGATCTGCCAGCTAGCTCACCCCGAACACCGCTCGGGGTCGAATCTTTCGCCATGGTTCCGGGTCAAGACAACGTGGCCAGTGGTAAGAAACCTTCCCTCGAAGGTTTGGACGCGCTCAAAACCAACGGTTTCAAGACCGTGCTGTATTTGCACGCGGTCGACGCCGATCTTTCGGCCGCGAAGGAGACCGTGGAAAAACGTGGCCTGAAATTTGTCGCTCTGCCAGTGACACCAACCAATCTTGGGGCTGCCAGCAAGACATTTGCAGAGCAATTGAAGGATGCCACGTCGAAACCGCTGTTCGTGTACGATGTCGATGGGATTCGCGCCGGAACACTCTGGTACCTGCAATTCCGCAAGGTTGAAATGCTCAGCGACGAAGTCGCCCGGATTCGAGCCGGGACACTCGGTTTGAACGATGCTTCGGCTTCCCGAGAGTACGAATCGTTTTGGCAGGCGACTCAGGAACAACTCGCCAAACGGTGAATGTCGGCCGCAACTGATTTTCCCCCTCAAAGCACTCTCATTTGCCGGATCTTTTTAGTTGTGCGGATTGTTACCAACATTTCTTGCCGTAACCCGTTCTCATCATTGACACCCCTTTGTGGCGCGTGATAAGTTAACGGGACGAATCATCTTGCCGATAGGCCGCGAACTCAACGAGCAGACACCATGGCAAAAGTCATTGGCTATTGGGGCATCGATATCGGTCAGTGTGCCCTCAAGGCACTCCGCTTGGAATTGGTGGACGGAAAACCGACCGCCACGGCCTTCGATTACATCGAGCACCCGAAAATCTTGTCGCAACCGGATGCCGATCCGGACGCCCTGACCCGCGAAGCCCTCGAAAAGTTTTTGTCGAGAAATCCCCTCAAAGGGGACATGGTCGCGATCAGCGTCGCCGGGCAGAGCGGTCTGGCCCGATTCGTGAAGCTCCCACCGGTGGAAGAAAAGAAGATCCCGGACATCGTCAAGTTCGAAGCGAAGCAACAGATCCCATTCCCGCTCGAAGAAGTGGTTTGGGATTATCAGAAAGTCGGCGGCGGCGAGAATGTCGGCGGTTTCTCGATGGAGACCGAAATCGGCTTGTTCGCCATGAAGCGCGACATCATCAACCGCCACTTGGGACACTACCAAGCGGTGAAGGCCGAAGTCCACATCGTCCAAATGGCTCCGCTCGCGCTCTGCAACTACGCGACATACGAGATCCTCAAACGCGGCGGTGTGGACGGAATTGATCCGGCCGCAGCCGTGGAAGCCAACGACGACACGCCCCGAGGCAAGAAACGCTGTGCTGTGATTCTAGACATTGGTACCGAGAACTCGAACCTGATCATCACCGACGGTGGAAAGATCATCTGGCAACGCCCAGTGCCACTGGGAGGTAACAACTTCACGCGAGCGCTGACCAAGGAATTGAAACTGACGTTCGCCAAAGCGGAACACCTCAAGCGCAACGCGGCGAAGTCCCCCGAACTGGCTCAAATCCTCAAGGCGTTGCGGCCGGTGCTAAGCGACTTCGTCGGCGAAGTGCAGCGGTCGCTCGGGTACTTCACCAATACGCACCGCGACGCCCACGTGGCCTACCTCATCGGTCTCGGCAGCGCGTTCAAACTCCCCGGTTTGCAAAAGTACTTGTCCGAGAAGCTGGCACTCGAAGTCCGCAAGCCGTCCAAGATGGAACGGCTGACGGGTGAACAGGTTCTGCACGATCCGAACTTCACCGATAACATCCTGACGTTCCCCGTGGCATATGGTCTCGCACTCCAAGCGACGGGTTTGGCCCGGTTGCAGACGAACTTGTTGCCCGGTGAAATTCGCACCGACCGATTGATCCGAGCCAAGAAGCCGTGGGCGGCTGCCGCAGCGGCGGCGTTGCTACTCGGCACGGGTGCCGTGGCACTCGGGTACGGCGTGCAATATCAGGCGGTGTCGGATGGAAAGATTGCCAAGTCGATGGCTAAAGCGGACACGGTCGTGAAATCGGCGAAGGAACAAGAAGCGGATCGGAACAAGAAGGAAACGGACAAAGCGGCGGCCATTGCGGAAGTGAAGGCCATCGTCTCCGGAAAAGACGAGCGTTTGAACTGGGCCCGTTTGATGGAACTGATTTCGGCATCGTTACCGGTACCGGGTGTTCTCGACAAGACCGGGGCAGTGACTTCCTTCGGCAACCTCGAGCTTCCCGAGCAACAGCCCTACTGGAAGAAAGCCGAACAGCAGACGGCCATCGCCAAGCATTTCGAACGGATTGCGTCGGGGGTGCCCCTTAGCAAGCTGTTCGACGATGACAAAGCCGAAGACCTGCCGACGGTCAACATCGAAGCCGTCGACTGCCGGTACAGCGACAACGTGCAGACGTTCCTCATCAATGCCCAAGCCTACGCGGGGATTACTTCGGGACTGCCGATCATGTTGGACTTCCCGGCGAATGCCGAAAAAGTTCCCATCGACGATCCGACGTCCAAGTTCAAGGAAGCGCCGAAAGCACCGGAAGGCCCTGCCTGGATCATCGAGATCCGCGGCTACACGTACAACAGCGATGCGACGAACTTCCTGCGGAAGTGTTTGATCGGGAATCTCAAGCGCTCTGATCACTTCGCCAAGTTGACCGACAACAAGACCGATAATAAAGTCGCCACGTCGCTGCAAGCGGAATCATTGGCCGACCCGGTCAAAGGCCGCATCAGCCATGCGTTCTTGGCCGTCTCGTGTAACAACAACAAACTCGATGCGAAGAGCGTGGGAACGGTCGCCACCGGCGGTGGCAACTTCCTCTTCATTCCGACATCGCAACTCGATCTCCTCCTGGCCCCGAAAGCCGCCGCGGCCTCGCCGGCGGATGGTAACAGTATGCAATCGTCGTCGCAGCCGCCGCCGGGATTGTTCCCCGGTGGGGGCGGAGCCGTGACGGGCACGAAGTGGATCGGGTTGATGGACAAATCGACGACGAACAGCGCGAACCTGTACTCCGGCTTCGGCGGCGGAGAATCGATGCCCGGCGGCGCCGGCATGAGCATTCCACCGGGTGCTGGTTCGAGTGCTGGGTTCCCGCAACCTGCTGGCACAACCCCGCCGGCGGCAACGGGTGGCGCCAAGTCGAAACACCCGCACGAGTTCATCGTCTATATGATTTGGCGCGAGCCGAATCCGACCGAAACCGCGACGACGACTCCCGCAAAATAACACCGCCTCGGATTTCCCAACAGACACCGCTCGCGTACGGATCGACACCATGAAAACGGAACTGCTCAAAAAGCACCATTTCTGGATCCTCTTCGGAGCCGTCCCCCTGCTCGTGGGGCTGCTGCTGATTTTGCTGTACGCCGGCCCGGCGGATGCGATCGGGGAAGAGAGCGCGAAGTACAAAAAGCGTTCCGACGAAACCGGCGCGGCCAACGCCAAAGGCGTCGGAATGCTGGCGGAACTCGCCAAGCAGAAGGAGACCCTCGAAGAGCGCCGGGGTCAATTGTGGGGCATCAATTACGACCGTCAAAAGAAAGAAGGGGTCTTCGCTTGGCCCGGTTCCGGACGGGACAAGTACCTCAAAGAGCTCGAAAAGCTCGATTTGCGCTTCGGGGCCAAAGGGGTGACCACACTCGATCCTGCCAAAGAGGCCGACACGCAATTCCTCGTGATCAACGACGAAATGTCCAAATTCACGGCGACCTCGAATTACAACGAGGCCTATAAGAATTTGGCCACGGTGGTGCAACCGACTCAATTTGCCGGAGGGGGTTGGCAAGCCGTCCTCCGGCACGTCACCGACTGGGGCAACGCGGCACGGCCCGATTCGAGCCTATTTTGGCTCGCCGTGGAAGATTTCTGGATCCAACGGGCACTGTTGAAGCCGATCGCCGAAGTGAATGCGAACGCCGCCAAATTCGACCTCGTTCCCGCCGCGGCCGGTGCCGAGAATCCGCTCAAACGGAAATTCCAAAATCGGACATGGGAAATCGACATCGAAGTCGGTACCGAAGGTACGAATCGGGTCTTGAAATCGAAGTTGAAGAACAAAACCGACCGGTTGCAGATGCTCGGGTTGAACAAGACGATGCGGTTGAACGTCTGGTTCGACGATCCCAAATTGGATCGGAGCAAGCCGTTCGAGTACCGAATCGGCGGCGAATTGGTGAAGGGTTCCGGGGAACTCGTACCGAAAATCGTCCCCGAACTCCACAAGATCCCCGCGGGCCTCGAGCCGGTGGCCATTTACAAAATCGAACAGATTCTCGACGAAACCACGGTTCCCGTTCGAATCATCCGCCGCATCGAACTCGGATTCCGCGATTCGAAACGCGCGACCGCAGAAATGAAAATGCCCTCTTTTTTCCCCGAAGAAGCCGTGGTGGAAACGACCACCACCGGGAATACAGGAACGATTGGCTCGTCCGAAAATGGCCCTCCCGGTGGTATTCCCGTACCGGGTGGTATGTACGGTTCCGGCGTGGCAACGGGTACCAGCAATCGCGGGACACCAGAACAAGTGTTACTCGGCAATAAAAAACGGTACACCGAACGGACGGAACAAGTTCGGCGGATGCCAATCGGCATGGATCTGGTTGTCGATCAGGCTTACGTCAATGACGTTTTGATTGCACTGGGCAACTCCCCACTCCGGATTCAAATCACGCAGACGCAATGGCAGCGATTCCGAGAACAACTGACCGTGGCCGGTTCGCCGAGTGCACCGGGAGGTACACTCCCCTCCGCGCCGGGCACGGGCGGTGGCGGTGGTGGAGATGACGACGCCACAGGCAGTGGTGGCGCGAGACCGCCGATCAACTTTGGTTCCGGTTCAAGCGGTGGCTTCGGAACCTCGACCAGTGCACTCCCGACGGAGCAGGTCACGGCCGGGTTGGTAGAATTGGCTGTCTACGGGTTGGTGTCTGTTTACGAGAAGACGAAACCCAAACCGGTGGATCCCACGAAGTCGGTGGAACTGAAAACCGAAGTACCGAATCCCGAGGCCCCGTCGACTCCGGCGGCTCCGATTGCGCCAACGCCTCCTCCGAAATAAACGTTCCCTTGATTATTGTTGACCGCTTCACAACCCACACCCTGCTGCACGGGGTTTCACCCGGAGGAAGGTCACCATGGCCGCCAAAGCCGGATTCAAAGATTTACTGCTCCAAAAGGGCGAAAAACTCGCTCTCATCGGAGCACTCGGACTGCTCGGACTGTTTTTGGTCTGGGGCGTGGTCGGTGCCGCTGGTGCCGACAACCCGGATAAGCTCTCGAAGGATCTCGACGGCAAATCGACCGCCGTGCAATCGAAGATCAGCAGCACGGACGGCAAACCGACCGACTTGCCAGACTACGCGATTCCGAACACGAAAAAGAGCGATTTCACGCTCGTGAGTGCCCCGGAATATCAACACATCGGCAAACTGTTCGAGCCGGTCGCCAAGCCGAGCCAACGGCGGGAACAACCGCGTGTCCTCACGCCTGTGGAATCGCAGATCAATTACTACGGTGCGTCTTACAAGGCCTACGACCGCAAATTCACATTCGACAAAGAAACCGGCGACGTGTTGACTGTCACCGGTGGCTATTTGGCTGAAGCGACCACGAAAGAAGCCGACCGTAAGGCTTTAACGGACATGCTTGAGAGGATGAAAAACAAGAAACCGCCACCCGGTGCTAAACCGGTTAAACCACTCCAGCCACCCGCTGGCCCAACCGGGCCGGGCGGCCCCGGCGGGCCGGGATCCTCTTTCCCAGGTTTTCCCGGCGGGCCGGGATCCACACGCCCGCAGGGTGGGTCGTCGATGCCGGGGGGAATGTTTCCCGGCTCGGCGGGGAGTTTTACCAGCGGCAATCGCTCCGAAACCAAAGTGGTGTACCGATCCATTGAAGATGCGACGAAATTGAACCTCCAGCCGGCCGTGGCACTCTATCCGATCCGCATGGCCGTGATTCAGATGTCGTTCCCAGTCAAAGCGCAACTCGAAGAAATCAAACAAGCACTCCGCTTGCGGAACCTCATGGAAGCTCGGCAGGAATCGAGTCCGGCCACGATTGCGGGTCGCACAGGTACTGGCGCTGCGGGGGCTCCGGTCAGTCCGTTGGCCCCAACAACGCCATTCGGATCGAGCTTTCCGGGTGCACTCGCCCCCGGAGGTACTACCGGAACCAACTTGCCGACCGACAATATCTCCCCGGCGTTCGCAGGCTTGATCGTGGAGCGACTCACAATCCCGGAAGAGGGGTTGCCCGCGAACCTGACCAAAGAGCAGTACGAAACTTACTGGCGGCCGCTCGATCACCAAGAGCGATTCTTCAGCCGGTTCACCCGCTACGATGCCCCCTTCGTGAAAGAAGAAGGTTACAAGCCCTACTTCCTCCGCCCGGAGCAAGGGGTCTCGGCACCGCTGCCGGTGCTCGCCGAAGGCTTCGCACTGAACTACCCACCCGATACTTCACTCGGCACGATTTATTCGAACTACAAGCGGCTCGAAGAGTCGAAAGCCGCGAAGAAGACCGACAAGGACATGCTGGATCGGTACAAGTACGGCAGCACCAACCCCTACGCTGCGGCGCCGCCCGCCGCGGGCGGCTTCATGGGAAATTTCGGCGACGACAACCGCCCGAACGGCCCCTTCGGCCCAGGCGGAATGTCGAGCAGTGGCAACATCCGGCCACCGCTCGGGGGCATGTTCCCTCCCGGGCCGATGAATCCGGCCGGCGGCGGCGGTGACGACACCGCCTCGCAATCCAATTTGAACAAGCTCGATGTCGATCACTTGTTGATGCGGTTCTTGGACGTCGATCTCGAACCGGGCAACACGTATCAGTACCGCGTGAAAGTGCAGATGAAGAGTCCGAACTTCAAGAACAAAGAGAACGTGTCCGACATCAACATGGCCAACATCGAAATCCTCGAAAGCAGTTGGTACGACCTGCCCCAGAAGCTGACCGTGCCGCAAGAAGCTTTCATCTACGCCTACTCGGCTAAGAAGTACGAAGAATCGGTGGTCAAGGTTTACGAAGACAGCGGCAAAGCGGAACCGATTCGCAAGGTGGCCGAATTGCAGGACGTGAAAGACGGCAAACGGGCCGTGATTCAAGTCCAGCAGTGGATGGAGCGCCTCATGCTCGGCAACAAAGAAGAACCCATCGGGGCGTGGGTGCAGGCCGAAATGCCCGTGGCCGTGGGCGAATTCGTCGGCAAGAAAGTGCCGGTCGAATTGCCGCTGTGGCGCTCCGCCGCACTGCATTTCGTTTTGCCGCAGGGCGACGCGAAAACCCCGATCTACCCGTTCTGGCCCCGAGATACGAACAAGTATCCGTTGCCGAAAGTGCGAGTCCTCGACTTCCGCACCAAGAATGTTTTGGTCGACTTCGAAGGCGGGCACAGCAGCACGAGAGTCGGAACCCAGATGCTCGGTGACGATTCGACCGCCGAACTCTTGATCCTCCGTGAAGATGGGAAGCTGGAAGTGCGGAGCGAAGCGGTGGACATGGTCGCCAACGTTCTACCGGTGCCGCCAACACCACGGGCACAACGCGATCAAGCTTGGCACGATTGGCTCGACCGCATCCGGAAACTGAAGGACACCGAATCGACCTCGGGTCTCGGCAGTGGCCCCGCCCCTCCAGGACGGCCGAGCGGCGACAGTGGCGGTGGCAGCGGCGACAAAAATTGATCTGCGATTCGACTCACCGCACGGGGGCTTGTCCCCCGTGCTTTTATTTGAGCCTCGCTTCCATGGCACTCACTCTCGTCGATACCCACTGTCATTTGGACGACCACCGCTTTCAACACGATCTCCCGGCCGTCTTGCAACGGGCCACCGACGCGGGCTTGGTTCGGATCGTCTGTATCGGAACCGATCTCGCCAGTAGTCGGGCGTCGCTGGAGTTAGCCCGCGCCCATGAAATGATCTCCGCTGTGGTCGGGCTTCATCCGAATCACGTTGCGGAAGCGGCACCCGGCGATTGGGACGCCATCGTGGCCCTGGCCAACCTTCCCGGTGTGGTCGGCATCGGCGAATCGGGCCTCGACCGCCACTGGGACAAAACACCGTTCGCAATCCAAGAAGAGTATTTCGCCCGCCACCTCGAACTGGCCCGCACTCTCGCCAAACCGATTGTCATTCACAACCGCGAAGCGGACGCCGAGACCGTACGCTTGCTCCGCGACGAGTTTGAGCGCCATGGGCCGATCCGTGGCGTGCTGCATTCCTGTGCGGCCGATGCTCCGACGGTCGAATCGTGTCTGGCGATGGGCCTGCACATTTCGTTTTCCGGTATGATCACTTACAAAAACGCCAACGCGATTCGGGCCATCGCCGCGATGGTGCCGGACGATCGACTGCTCATTGAAACCGATGCGCCGTATTTGTCGCCGGTGCCCGTGCGCGGTCAACGCAACGAACCGGCTTATGTCGCCCACACCGCAGCCGGTGTCGCCACCGCACGCAACGATTCCGTCGAACGAATTGGCGAAATCACTACCCGCAATGCCATCGACCTGTTCCGATAAAATGATCCCCGCTCGAAGATTTCGACCTGCCGGGCGAACTTCCTCACGAGACGTTCCCGCGAAATCGATGGGTTCGTTCCTTGACGACTGCTCTGGAAACCTTCAGACTACCGATGACGGTTCGGCCGGGTTGTGGGGAGATTTATGATTCGCTTCGCGTGCCCAGGGTGCTCCTCAACTTTCACAGTTGCGGACGAAAAATCCGGGAAGACGGGCAAATGTCCCAAGTGCCAGATTCAGTTCACGATCCCGCACGCATTCGAAGCGGGATCGGATCAGCCGCCACCCATGACCACCGCCGAGGCGCCTCCCCCCATTCCGACGGTCGAAGCACCCCGTCCGCAGCGAATCCGTTCCGTCGAAGCCCCGCCCCCCATGCCACCGCCGGTCGAAGCCGAGGAACCCGTTGAAATCGCCGCGTGTCCGAAGTGTGCGTCGCGGCTGTCGGTGATGCCCGGCGATGTCGGACTCGACGTGGAATGCCCGAATTGCAAGACCGTGTACCGGGCCACGCGGGCCGACGCACCGCCGGTTCTCGAACGTGCCGCGGCGCGTCCGAACCGTTCGAGCTTGGTCGTGAGGCAAAAACGTGACGACGACGAAGACGAGGACGATGATCGGCCATCCCAGCGCAAGAAGAAGAGTCGTCGTCGTGAGGAAGAGGAGAAGGACGACGATGATCGACCGTCCCGACCGCGGCGTCGGAACCGTCGATCCGGTCGGCGCTACGACGAACACCGGGGGACGTTGATCCTCGTGTTCGGGATACTCGGGTTTTTCGTCGGAATCTTCGGGATCCTCGCTTGGATCTTGGGTGCCAACGACTTACGGGCGATGGATTCCGGGCGGATGGATCCCGAAGGGCGTAGTAACACGCAAACGGGTGTCCTCCTCGGGAAGATCTCGGTGATCTTGTCCATCGTCGGAATCATTGGTTTCTGTGCCTTCTACGGATGTGTCACCATGGCCATCGTCGGTGGTCGACCCGGTCGATAGCCGGATTGATAAATTCTTCACTGGGGTTCGAGCTCCCTACCGTTTGAGAACTCTATGATTCGTTTCCCGTGCCCGAGTTGCCAAGCTGAGTTCGTAGTTGGACAGCAAAAAGCTGGCAAAATAGTCCGGTGTTCGAAGTGCCAATCGCAGTTCGAGATACCCGAACACGACAAAAAGCCGGCGTCCCTCGACCCGAATGCCCCGGTCGAAATTTCACCCTGCCCCGAACTGTAATACGGCACTGTCCGTCGCCACACAGCACCTCGGCCAGGAAGTGGAGTGCCCCACTTGTCAGCAAGCGTTCACGGCCAAAATACCGAAGTTTCTTAAACCCGCGGGCCGAGACAGTGGTTCGAACGCCGAATCCGAAAACGTCGATGACGAGCGACCTTCCAAAAGAAAGAGCAAAACAGATTCGGATGATGGGGAACGTCCGTCCAAGCGAAAGAGCCGACGCGCTGAGGACGACGACGATGAAGAGGACGATGATCGACCTCGAAAAAAGAGTAAGAAGCGACGGCGATCCAACGTCGAAAGCAAGCGGATCATCGCCGGGGTTCTCGCGTTGGTGCTCGGCGGATTTGGGGCACATAAGTTCGTACTGGGTTACACCAACGCAGCGGTGATCATGCTGGTGACGAGTCTCGTCGGGGTGATGGGCTTCTTCGGCGGAATGTGTTGTACCTTGCCGTTCATCCTGTGTATCGGGAACATCGCGATGAGTATCATCGGGATCATCGAAGGGATCATGTACCTCACGAAGTCGGATGCGGAATTCATCGAGACTTACCAGTTCGATCAGAAAGAATGGTTTTAGGCAGACGATGATCTTTGCGGAGTGAAGCCTAATCTAACAGACGTCGCAAACTATTTCGGAGCCGGGCTTCACCCATGATTCGATTTGCATGTCCGAGTTGCGACTCGACGTACTCCGCCGCGGAAGAACACGCCGGGAAACGCACCACTTGCAAGAAGTGCGGCACGAAGTTCCTCATCCCCGATGGGACCGACACGCCCGGTCTTCCGTACGTCGTCGAACAGGGCGACGCCCCGGCCGCACCGGTGCCCGAAGTTCCGCGCAATCAGTTCGTGGCTCCGGCCGCAGAGCCACCGCAGCCACCGCTTTCGGTGCCCGTGGAATTGAACCCCTGCCCGACATGCCAAGCGAAGATGTCGGTGCACGCGGAAGATGTCGGCTTCGACATCCAGTGCCCCTTCTGCCAGACCACTTTTTTCGGTGTCGCCGCGCCGACGGTGCCCGCCGCAACGGCTGGTACAAAATCACCCAAACCGGAACCGGAGAGCATCGAGATCGCCCCCTGCCCGAAGTGCCAGGCGGAGTTGACCGTCGCCCCCGAAGATTTGGGCAATGATGTCGAATGCCCGTTCTGCAAGACGGTGTACGAAGCCGAAAAGCCGA
>JANXWE010000100.1 GCA_025351325.1 Fimbriiglobus sp. | reverse complement strand
CCCAGAACCACCGTGTCCGACGGGCGCAGTATCTCGGTTTCCTTGATCGAGCCGGGATATATGCCGGCCATGTACTGGTCCATGTCGGCGGGAACCAGCGTGGCTTTCATGTGGTCATTCCAGCCGTTCATAATGTAGCTGCGCGGCGCGGCGTCCGCCGGGTTGTTGACGGGGTCGTGGCCCCAGGTCGCCGGATTTGGCCCATCGTTCGGACACAGGAGCAATTTCAAGTTCTGGAAATGAGCCCGGGTCCGGCCGGGCCAACGATTGCTATCCGTGCGCGGCGGAAAACAACCCTGATTTTCATCCACATACAATTTCATCGCCAACCCCAGTTGGTGCAGGTTATTGACGCAGGAAATCTTCGTGGCCTGCCCCTTGGCCTTGCTCAACGAGGGCAGTAGCATCGCCGCGAGAATGGCGATGATGGCGATGACCACCAGCAGTTCGATCAGTGTGAACGCGGTTCGTTGGGAACGAGTCATGATGCGGAACCTCGGTATGAAAAAAGAAGATGAAACGCCCATCCACTGCGGCGCAATCGCGCCGGGCGAAGGGAAATCGAGGCATGGAGGCGCAATCGAGCACCCGGACGCTGAAATTTAATTTTTGGAAAACCGAGAGACAGATCCGTCGGCCCCGAAACGGACATGGGGGGCCGGGCATTAGCCGGGACAACGCGCGTCGATTAGCCGCGAGACGTCAATCGAATGCGGGGACGGACAAGGTTTAAAAATGGCGGGGAGGGTGGAAAATGGTTTCGACAGGAGCCGTGCTGGAACGCACTTCAAATTCAAAGCGGTTCGTCACAGAATCGGAAGCGATGGCGACATCCACTAAGAGGATGGCGTCCGAATGTTGCGACTGGGTTTTCGTGGTGTCGGGGGATGGAACAACAGGAATTGCAGGCGTTTGCTGACAAGAGGTGCCGGTGCACCCGCACGGCGGGGTCGGAGCGGGTGCGGGTGCGGGATTGCCCGTGTCGGGAGTTGCGTGCGAAACGATGTGGACGTAATCCCCGCACGTCGCACTGGCTCGGCTTCCATCCAGGCACAGCAACGCAAGCGGCCAAAAGCCGATCACGAACAGCCAGCGGAATTGGAGTGGCGATCTCATAAAACCCTCAGGTCAAATAACAGTATCAGGATTGCTAACAAACGCAACAGAATTCCGAAAACCCTTTGGGCTTATAGCGAAGTTTTTTCACAGTTTCTTCTTGACTGTCTCCGGCAAGACGGGTAATTTCGTTAGAGCGTAGATTTTGCGCACAAGATTTGTTCTCGGAACGGTGTATCACACATGTTCCGGGTCAAACTTTTTTCTCTTTCTTTCTCATTTCTTGAGGTGTGCTATGCGAGTCGGTCTCCCCCGGAGGCGAATTGCCTTCACCCTGATCGAGTTGCTGGTGGTCATCGCCATCATCGCCATTCTGATCGGACTACTTTTGCCGGCCGTGCAGAAAGTCCGCGAAGCGGCCGCGCGGATGAGCTGCACAAACAACTTGAAGCAAATGAGCTTGGCCACCATCAGCTGCGCCGACACCAACAACGGTAACATCCCTCCATCGATCGGGCTGTACCCTAGCTCGCGTCCGGCTTCGGGGAACGCCGACGGTGGTACCTTGCTCTTCATCTTGCCCTACATCGAACAAGACAACCTTTACAAGAGCACGTCATCGACTAAAGACGACCGCAACGATTTCCTCCAGTGCTACTCGCTCTGGACCAATCTCGCGGATAAAAAAGTCAAAGCGTACATCTGTCCATCGGACTATACCCAAACGAGCGAAAACTGGGCCCGCTCCAGCTACGGCGTCAACGGCCAGATCTTCCGTCAGGGCTACGGCAACTGGGGCGGTCAGTACAAGTCGTTCCCACGCAGCCTATCGGACGGAACTTCGAACACTGTCATGTACACGGAAAAGCTCGCCCGTTGTAACACCGGCGTGTACCAAGATAACTTCTGGCCCGACTGGGGTCCGATCATCGCTTCGGAAGAAGTCGGCAGCGTGACGGGTCCGCACTCGTTCTCCGCACAGGTGAAGCCGCGAATGAGTACAGGCGGCATGGCGGAGTGCACCGGGTCGATCGCCAGCACCCCGCACGAAAACATGCTCGTGGCCATGTCGGACGGTAGCGTTCGCAGCGTCCGCGGCAGCATCAACAACGGCACTTGGTGGGCGGCCCTGACCCCTGCGGGTAACGAAGTTCTCGGCAACGATTGGTGAGTCGATTGATTTCTCTTGATATCCCTGACATCCGGGCGTTCGTCGCCCGGATGTCAGGGATTCTTCCCGTTACATTCCCCTCATAAACCGAGAGACAATCTAAATGCTGCACATCGGCATCAAACCTGGGTTCCTAGTATTCGGACTTTTGGCGGCAACGAGTCTTTTGGTGTCGGGTTGCGGCCCCTCCAAAGGAACGGTCACCGGCAAAGTGACCTTGGATAGCATTCCACTCAAAGGCGGTCGCGTCGACTTCTCGAACAAGTCGGGCGGGGCGAGTGCCACGGTCGAAATCGCCGAAGATGGAACTTATACCGTGAAGGGCCTCAGCGCCGGCGATTACACGGTCACCGTGGTCACCGACCATTTGAAAACGACCGGTGGCGGTGGTGGTGGCAGAATGCCTGGCCCACCAGCCCCTGGCGGCGCTAAAGGCGGCGGTGCCGCCGGCGGCATGCCGAAAGAAAATACACCGCCGAAGAGCGAAATGCCTGGCAACCCGGCCGATCACGGGTATGTGGCTTCCATGCCGGGCGACAGCTCGAAGAAGTACATCAAAATTCCCGCGAAGTACTCCGATGAAACGCAATCGGGGCTGACCTACAACTTCACCGGCGGCTCTCAGGTTCACGACATCCCCTTGACCAGCGGTGGCCCCAAGTAACTTCGGTTCAAGAGTTCCATGGATCGTCCCACCCTCATGGTGTTGAAACCCGGCTTGGCTCAGACCCTGAAAAGGGGGCTGAGCCTTTTTTATCGCTTCCCGATTCGCTCCGGTCTGACCCTGCTGAGCCTTTTGACGATCTTCCTCGCCTGCCTATGGGGTTGGCAGTACTACCAATTTCACGAGCACCTGACCGAAGCCCACCGCGCGGCGATGGATGGTCGCACCCACGCGGCGGTGACCCACCTCAAGTATTGCGAAAACATCGACGCCGAGCATCGCGACGTGATGCTGTTGGCCGCCCGCGTGGCCCGGATGGCGCAGACGTGGCAACGGGTTCAGGAAGTCTTGGAACACTATTGGACACTGTACGGCGATAGCGAACCTCTCACACTCGAACGACTTCTTTTGAAGGCCGCCCAAGAAGAGACCGACCCCGTAGCCGACCTTTTGAAGAATCGATTATCCCAAGGCGGGGACACGGCTCGATTGTGCCGGCAAGCGCTCGTCAGCGGATACATCCGCGAGTTCCGCTACACCGATGCGCAAGCGATGATCGACAGTTGGCGCACCGAGGGTCCGACCGATCCGCTCGCGAACCTGCTGCAAGGTCGCCTGGAAGAACAACTTTTCAAGTATCAGGAAGCGTCCGAGACATATTCCGCAATCGTCGCCCACATGCCGAGCCATCACGAAGCCCGATTGCGACTCGTCATCGTGCTGATGCAACAACGCCGCGCCGACGAAGCCCTGATCCATTTGCAGGTGCTGCGGGAAGGCCTCCCCGACAGCTCGGAAGTCGCCGTACAGTGGGCGGCGGCACTCCGCCAAGCCGGCCGTACCGAAGCGGCGATTCAGGCGCTCGATGAAGCACTCGTGAAGTACCCCAATTCTTCGGCCGCACTGACGGAACGGGGCACGTTGGCACTCAACGCCGGGGACGACGCACCGGCGGCGGAATTCCTGGCGAATGCCATACGTATCGAACCGGGGGCGATTGGCACGCGGAACTTGTACATCGTGGCGCTGACTCGCCTGGGACGCACCGACGACGCGGCCCGCGAATTGAGCACGGTGAAAACATTGACCGCCGATTCGGATCGCCTGACGGAATTGATCCAAGGCCCCTTGCAGAAACAGCCGAACGACCCGAATCCGCCCTATGAAATCGCCGGCATTGCCCTGAGAGCGGGCCAACCCTCGGAGGCCATCCGCTGGTTCCAAACGGCCCTGAAACGCAATCCGAACCATGGCCCGTCGCACACGGCTCTGGCCGTGATCCACCATGAAATGGGCAATGCCGTTTTGGCCACCCAACACCGCGCTTTGGCGGCACAAGCCAACGGTCGCCGCTGATTGCAGCACGAGTGGGCGAGACAGATCATTTCACGGTGAACTCGATAAACACCGCCGGCGTACCAGACTCATCGGCAATCTGCCAGTCCGTCCCTGAGAACCCTGGCCATGCCTGATCCGACTCTGTTCGGTTTGCTGATTCTCGATCGCGATCCGTTCACGTTCGCCGATTTTCCGGGTCTCTTTCAGGCTTGGCTCGGCGAAGCCGGTGGCTTCGTCTTTGCGGGCCTCTGCGTCTATTTGCTGTACTCGTTGGTCGGCGCAAAATCCCCGTCCGCCAAAGAACGGATGAACGTCCCCACCGTCATGCTGCTCTCGGCGGTCGTCGCCTTGTTTTGCTACGCCGGCTACTTCGTCCTGCTGTTGGTGCTCGCCTCGACCGAAGCCCCCGCTCCGCCCGATCCGACCGGCTTCGTGAAGTACAAGCCGCCGGTCTTCAGCTCGAAGAAAATCGACCTCGTCCTAATGTTCGGTGGCCTCTTTTCGCTGATCGGTGCCACAACCCCATTCGCTCAACGGCTGATCAAACTTCGTTGGCGGAGAATTTACGCCCTCGCCAAGCTGTCGGTGCTCGAGGTCTACCGCCGGCGAATCGTGGTCGTCGTGCTGCTGGTGTTTATCCCGATCTTCTTCCCGATCGCTTGGTTCTTGCCGAGCAAGCCGGCCGATGAACTCCGCCTCCGCGTCGAAGTGATGTCCGGGTTCCTCCAATTGGTCATGCTCGTGACAGCGGCCGGCTTCGTGTCGTTCGCACTCCCGAGCGATGTGAAGAATCAGAACATTTACACCATCGTCACCAAGCCGGTCGAACGGTTCGAGATCATCATCGGGCGGTTCTTGGGGTACGGGTCACTGGCGACGTTCGCGCTGCTCTTCCTCACGATGGCCAACTGGCTCTTGATCGAATCGGCCATCAGTTCGAAGAACATTTCGGAGCAGGCCAAAGACGAAACGTTCAAAGCCCGTGTCCCGCAGCGCGGCAAACTGATCTTCGAATCGTGGAAAGGCGACGTGGAGGGGATCGATGCCGGCCGGGAATTCAACTACCGCAAATACATCGCGGGCAATCCGCGCACCAGCCAGCGGGCGGTCTGGTCGTTCGACAGTGTGCCGAGCTCCTTGGCCAGTGCCGCCGGCAATCAAGTGCCCATGGAATTCACCTTCGATATTTTCCGCCTCGGCAAAGGGGTCGACGACCAAGGCGTCGATGTGAAAGTCCGCATCGTGAGCTGGCAGAACGAGCAAGTCGCGCCGGCCGTGGCGAATGTTGGCACCGGCGATTGGGGCTGGAAAGTCCCGAGCGAAACGAGCCGTGCGGCACTGGCGAAGAACATCGGTGGCAAGGCCGAAGAGTACCTCGATCCGGAAAAGAAATATCTCGACGACGCCCGTCGCCTGCTGGCCGAGGCGCTCGGTGGCCAACCGGAAGATTTCAAAGAACCGATTTCGATCATGACGACCGCCATGGACGCCTTGCTGACCAACAAGGCCGATGATAAGGATCGCAAAGTCTGGGAAGTGGCGAACAAACTCGCCGGGGACTATGGTTTCTTCGAAATCAGCACGAAGAACATCTACGACTCCCAGCCCGAGAAAATCTTGGTTCCGGCCGCACTGTTCAAGAACGCCGGCGAATCGCCCCCGGCTCGCAAAGATGACCAAGGCAAAACACTGCCGGCGCCGGCCCGTGTTAAAGTGTACGTGAAGTGCACGAGTATTTCGCAGTTGCTGGGCATGGCGGAAGGCGACTTGTACATCCTTGAAAAAGAGCGGGGTTTCGGCCAAAATTATCTGAAGTCCTCCATCGGCCTCTGGTGCCGCGTGATGATCGTGATCGGGTTGGCGGTCTGTCTGAGCACCTACCTCGCCGGCGTGGTCACGTTCTTGACGACCGCGTTCCTGTTCCTCGTCGGCATGTTCGCCGAGACGCTGGCGACATTCTTGAACGGGCGCGCCGGGGTCAAGGGGCCGCTCGGTTCGGCCAACCAGTTGTTCCAAGCCCAGCAATCGACCGCCCAAGACGACGGCTCGGCGACGCTGCGGGCCGCCGACTTCTTCGACCGGGCTTTCGGCTGGGTCATGCGGCGGGTCTTCAACTTGATGCCCGACGTCGACGCATTCAACTGGACGCCCTACGTTTCGGAAGGCTTCAACATTCCATTCGAGTGCATGGTAATGAACGTCGTCTCGCTCATCGGCTATTTGTTCCCTTGGTTCTTGCTCGGATTCTACCTGCTGCGATCCCGTGAAGTAGCTGCCTGATCCGAAAGTAACCCGTAGGGGCACCCCTCGTGGGTGCCCCGGCGAAAGGATGCCGGGACTGCCTGCGATCCGAAAGTGGCACTCCGGCATCCGGTTTCTCGGGGCACCCACGAGGGGTGCCCCTACGGTGTGGCGAGAGGCGAAGCGTCTCGCGGAGCGGACATAACAGACCAAGATTGCGTAATTTTGAGAGGTTCCGCCATGACCGATAACATCCGCCGCCGGGCGACCATTCGTAAAGTCAGCTATTTCGGCTTGATCCTCGCGCTGTTCACACTCAGTATGTTCTGGCGCGGCCTCATCGGGTTGCCGATCGGGAATGCGGCTCGTGCCGCCAATGATGCTCCCAACGAACTGTTCCGCACGGGCGACCGAATCGCCCGCTTGCCGATTCTCAAGCAGGCAGACGCCCTCGAACTCCGAGAACTCGACAGCGGCGACCCCGAAGTCGCCGGCAGTGCCGCGCGGCACAGCATGCTCGGCTTGCAGGGGATCGTGATCACGGTGCTCTGGAGCCAAGCCATCGAGAAGCAGAAGCGTGGCGAATACCACGACTTCGAATTGCTCGTGAACGTCGTCACCGAGTTGCAGCCGAACTTCGTACAGCCTTGGCTCTTCCAAAGTTGGAACATCTCGTACAACGTGTCCGTTGAAAATGATAAACTCGGCGACATGTACTTCTACATCGCCCGCGGTATCGACTTACTGGCCAAGGGCGACCGCCGCAACACCAAGGTCTACCGTGGTGCGGGCGAAACTTCGAAAGTCGGCTCGCCCGATATTCGGTTCACGATCGGCTTCTATTACCAGAACAAGTTCAGCGTCTCGGACAAAGTCGATGTGCTCCGCAGCCTCATGCACGTCAGTGCGCTCAAGCCTTCCGAGCGCGATCCCGATACGCTCATGCCGAACGGCCAAGTCGATGAAAAGAAGTTCCGAGATTTCTGCGAGCGCAACCCGCAATTCGTCCGCCGACTGCAAACCAAGCTGAACCGGAAGTCGCCGGCGGCGGTCGTTGATTTCCTCCGCACCAACCAACAGATCCCGACTCGCTACGACATCGACAACAAGAACTTGGATCGCAAAGATCTGCTTGTTTCGGACGAGAGTCAATTCCCGATCTTCCCACCGCAGTTCGTCAGCAAACAGCGCGAACTCACCGGCCGCGACGAGACCAACGATTCTTACGACGCATTCCTCGCCGCACGGGCTTGGTACGAATACGCCCAGTCGATCGTGCCGCCCCCGGTGGAAGGGGAACCCGCCGCGGCCCCTCGGCGCGGGGAATACGACGAATACAAATACCGCATCCCGACCAAGCCGATGCTGATTCTGTTCCGGATGCACCCGGCACGTTCGCAGACGTACCTCGCCGAATACCTCCAAAAAGAGGGCTGGTTCGATGAAACCACACGCTGGAATCCAGATGAATTGGTCGATTCCGGCAATGCGTGGTTCGCCAAAGGGAACAACCCGCCACTGTTGATTGCGGCCAAAGGCTCGACCCTGACGGCCGACTCCGCCTCGGCGATCCCCGTTTCCTCGCTGTCCGCTTATGCCGATGCCCACGCGATGTGGGAAGACTACGGCCGCATGAACGGCTTGATCCTCACACCGACCCAGCTCTTCAAGTACGGTGAAGATGCAGCCAAGACCTCGGTGCTCGGATCACCCGGCAGCGGCCAGCTACCGGATTTCACCGACGAACAACTCGCCACACTGGGGTTGAGACGGGAGTGGATCAAAGCCCGCAAAGCTCTCCTGTACTACCAGCAGAACCTCCAGGTGAGCAACTTCCCGTTCTTCTTGTCTTCGACGGAAGCCGAAGCGAGTCGGGAGATGGTCGAAGCCCGCAAGTTGCTCTGGGAGGCGAACCGCTCGTACGCCGCTGCGAAAACCGGCGAAGCCATCCGACTCTTCACCGAGGCCAATGCCAAGTGGCGCTTGGCTCTGTTGAAGCATGATAAATTTCACAACGGCGAACGGAACGATAGCGTCCAGGAGTTGACATCGGAAATCGAAGTCAAATTGATGAAGTTGCTTGTCGACGAACGAAAAGTCCCGGCGGTGAAATTGGCCCTGCAAGCGCTCGTACCACAATTGGATGAGAACGCCGATCGAGAGCTCACCAATGCGTTGGCTGAAGTGGAGACATTCAATCGTATCGCCCTCGAACTCTTGAAAACGATCAATCCTGCGGCTTCCCCGGACAGCATTCAGGGCGACGGTGAATACGCCTACCTGAAAAACTACACGACGAAGACCCGCGACATTCCCTGGGTGAACCCGCGGGCGCGGGATGCGGTCAAAGTGAAGGAAGGGATGATGCGTCAGCCAGCCGCCCCACCGATGCCGATCGGGCCTGGAACGCCCGGCGATCCGAGATCACGCCCGAAGCCGATGGAAATCAGATGATTTCGATGCCCCGCGTAGCGTTGGCCATCCTCGCCCACCCGGACGACGCCGAATTCCTCTGCGCGGGAACGCTCGTCCGGCTCCACCGCGAATGCGGCTTCGAGATCCACATCGCCACGATGACGGCGGGCGATTGCGGGTCGGCGGAACTCCCGCCCGATGGAATCGCCGCGATCCGCCGGGCGGAAGGCGGAGCCGCCGCCATCGCCGTCGGGGCGACCTACCACTGCCTCGAGGTGCGCGACCTCCGCGTGAACTACGGCGATGCCCAACTCGAAATGGTCTGCCGGTTACTCAACGCCGTGCGACCGCAGCTCGTGTTGACTCACAGCCCGGACGACTACCATCTCGATCACGAGCAGACCAGTCGCCTTGTCCGCGCGGCGACCTTCGCCGCCCCGATCCAAAACTTTCTGCACCGCCCCGGCCACACCGAGCACCATCGCCCCTTGGATGCCATCCCGCACCTCTTTTATTGCGATGCTCTGGAAGGGAAAGATATTTTCGGCCGACCGATTCCACCGGCGTTTACCGTCGATATCTCCGGTGCCATTGAACCGAAAGCCGCCATGCTCGATTGCCACGAGAGTCAGCGGGCCTGGTTGCGGAAGCACCACGGCGTCGATAACCTCGTTGAGTCGATGCGAGATTGGTCCCGGTCGCGCGGGGCCGAAGCCGGCGTCGACTACGCCGAGGGTTTCCGTCAGCACCTCGGTCACAGTTATCCGCAAGGGAACTGGCTCGGGGACTTGTTGGGGCTGGCGTCAGGTAGTTAGGGCACTTCCCATGCGACTCGTCATGATGGGCACCGGCACCTTTGCCGAACCGACGTTCCTGGCCCTCATCGCCGCCGGGGAAGACGTCGTCGGCTTGGTGACCCAACCCGAGCGCGACGCGGGCAGCAAGCGCGGCAGCACCCGGCAAACGGGGCTAGGCATGGCCAACATCGCCGCGAACGCCGGCATCCCCGTCATCCAGCCCGATAGTATCAACACGCCCGAGGGAGTGGCGGCGCTGCGGGCCTTCGACCCCGATCTTTTGGTCGTCGCGGCTTACGGGCAAATCTTGAAACCCGATGTGATCGCGGCGCCGAAGTTCGGGGCCATCAACGTCCACGCGTCGCTGCTGCCGAAGTATCGCGGGGCGTCGCCCATCGCCCATGCGATTCAAGCGGGGGAAACGCAAAGTGGCGTCACCATCATTCGTATTTCACTCGGTCTCGACGCTGGCGAAATGCTGAGCCAAGAAGCGTTGGACATTGACCCCAGCGAAACCACTGGCGAACTTGAGGCCCGCTTGGCACCTCTCGGTGCCCGGCTCTGCCTCGGTGTGATCCGGGCGATGAAACTCGGGCCGGTCGCCGGCACGGTGCAAGATGCGGCACTGGTGACCAAGGCCCCGAAGTTCAAGAAGGAGCACGGCCTCATCGAGTGGTCGAAGCCCGCCCCCGAGATCGTGAATCACATCCGGGCGATGCAACCGTGGCCGACCGCATACAGCTTCTTCCTCCGGCCCGGCCAGCCGCCGATGAGGGTCATCATCAGTCGCGCAACGGCACTCGAAGGTGAAACGGGTGTGCCGGGCACGGTGCTCACCGGGTTACAGATTGTGACCGGGGCTGGCCTGTTGCAGATCGACGAGCTTCAGCCCGCCGGCAAGAAGAAGATGTCCGCCGCCGAGTTCCTTCGCGGCTATCCGGTGCAGTTAGGTTATCGGATTGGTGGTGACGCACCTGAATGAGAACCCCCCCCTGACACACTGTCGGACTGATCGAAACCGCAGCTGACCGTTGAAGAATTGGAACAACCGTTTCTCGGGGACGCGGGTGACCTTTGCCCTCCGATCCTCTCCCCAGCCCAACTTGCCGAACTGCTGGGCAACAGCTTCAAAACGAGATGATATAGCTGTTCCTCTACCAAAATGATTGTCTCGTCTCCAAAAGTGAGAAAGGTATGAAGTAAACCGTTTTGGGCTGACTCCCCCGGCTCGCCATCCTGCCATAATTCGGGCTTCAAAAGACCACTCCGGCGAAGCGGGGCGATTTCGGCAAAGATTAAAAATTTCCGTAAAGCCGCAATCCAAGTTGCGTCGGGCGTAGGGTATGGGTATCCCGCCGGTCGAATCGCGCGGAAACTAGGTGGGGCACAAGCGGGACGTGGGCCAGTTTATTCTGGCTCGGGGGCGTCCCAACAAGCTTGCGTCGCACTGTTATGGGGGGGTCGGTATGAATTCGCAACGGACAGAGTCCCGTCAATCGGTACCATCCTGGCGGACGCTCCGTCGTTGGCTGCCCGCCGTACTCGCCGTGGGCATCGCCGGCCCGGCCCTCGGCCAAGTCAAACCGGCCCTGGTGGATCCGCCCAAGCCGCCGATGATCGCGACGCCGGCGAAAGTCGAGAAGACGTACACCGTCGCGTTCGACCAGACGCCGTGGAGTTCCGTGCTCGATTGGTTCTCGAAAGAGAGCGGGCTGATTTTCATCAGCACCGACAAGGTCACGGGTACGCTGACGCTGAAATCGGACAAAAAATACACGCTCGCCGAAGTGCTGGATCTCTTCAACGAAGCGCTGACCCAGAAGAACTGGGTGATCATCCGCCGGGAACAATCGTTCCTGATTCACCCGGCATCGGAAAAGATCGAATCGCAGCTACTTCAGCAGATCACGCTCGAAGAACTCGCCACACGCGGGAACACCGAAATGGTGCAGGTGGTGATCCCCCTCAAAACGGTGGTCGCCGAAGACGTGGTGCCGCAGGCCAGGCAACAGTTGAGCTCCTTCGGCGTGGTGAGCGCCTTCGGCACCAATCAGCTCATCATCCGCGACAAAGCCAAGAACATCAAAACCATCTACAAGCACGTCTTGGAGTTGGAAGGCGACAAGTCGGATCAGATGACCTACCAGTGCAAGCACGTCCGGGCCAGCACGGTCGCGGATCGGTTGCGCACACTGCTGGCGGATGAAAAAACCAAGATCGAATCGAACATCCCCACGAACCCCTTCGGCGGCGGCTTCGGCGGTGGTGGCGGCTTCGGCGGCGGCGGCGGCTTCGGCGGTGCCGGGTTCGGTCAACCACAGATACAAGACCCGCGTGCCAACCGGCAACCGGTTTCCGAGAAGCGGTTCGCCACGGTGCAAATCACCGTCGACTACCAGAACAACACGATCATCCTCACCGGCCCGGCCAACAAAGTGACCGTCGCCAACAACTTGGTGAAGGACATCGACAAAGGGGAGACCACCCGACTGGTGGGCGGCGATGCGGTTCAGAAGACCTACGAAGTGCCCGCCGGGATGGCCGAGCCGCTCGCTAAGCAGCTCATGGCGTCGACCGACTTCAAAGGTAGCAATGTCCAAGCGTTCGCGGTCGGCAACGACAAAGTCACCATCTACGGCTACCCGGCCGACCACATCGACATTCAGCCGTTCTTGAAGGTTCCCAAAGCGCCGCCGGTGGGGGTGGAGATCATCCCGGTCGGGACGTCCGATCCGGTCAAGATGGCCGAGAGTCTGAAGACCGTCTTCGGCAGCACAGGGCTGTACGTCGAAGCCAAGTCCGACGGCGAACCGGCGGTGCTCGTCCGGGGGTCGCCCGAGGCGATTGCCAACGCGAAGGAATTCATCAACGCCGGTGCCAAAGGGGCGGCGGGTCAGACCGGCAACTTCCGCTCGTTGACCATCGACAAAGCGAACGCGGGTGCCCTGGCCGAAGAAATCGTCCGGATGATGAACCAAATGGGCCGGCCCGCCCAGTTGATCGTCCCTGGTCAAGAGAAGAAGCCCGATCCGAAACCGCCGGCGCCAAAGGTCGGGATGCCCGGAAGTGGCCAGTTGAACGCCGACCCGATTGGCCGGACGCAACTGATCTCCTCGCAGCTCGTCGACCCGCAAAAGCCAATGGAAGATCCGGTCATCCTCACGGTGGTCGGGAACAAAATCTTCATCAGCGGCAAGGACGAAAAAGCGGTCGCCATCGCCTACGAATTGCTGCGGCTCTACTTGAACCCGAGCGCGGTCGGCGAAGAGCAGTTCACGATCCTGCGGTTGAAGTACGTCGCGGCGGAAGACGCGGCGAAGTTCATCAACGAGGCGTTCAACGGCCCGGCCGCTGCCGGTGCAGCACCTCAAGGGGGCCGTGGTGGATTCCCCGGATTGAATCCGCTGGCGTTGCTGGGTATCGGCGGGGGGGCCGGGACGCCGACGGATCCGAAAGCGGGCCGCGTGCGGGTGCTCGGCGAGAAAAACAGCAACTCGCTGGTGGTCATCAAAGCGTCGCAGCTCGACATGCTGATGATCAAGTACCTGCTGAAGAACGCCATCGACGACAACACCCCGCCGGAGGGGGGCGTCGCCAAGGCGTGGACGATCCCGGTGATCAACACCAAAGCGTCGAGTCTGGTGCCGACGATCCGCAACGTCTACGCCAACAAGACGGGTCGCAATGCCGCCCGGCCGCAAGGTGGCAACCCGTTCAATCCGTTTGCCCAGCAAGCGGCTCCGACACCCACCAACGTGGCCTTGGCCATCGACTACGACGACGCCACGAACAAGGTGGTGCTGAATTGCGTCGAGACGGACTACCTCGAAATCAAGAAGCTCGTCGAAGAACTCGACCTCGCCGCGAAGGATAGCGGGATCGTGGTCGACGTCGTGCAACTCAAAGGCGGCGTCACGCCGACGCAAATCGAGCAAGCGGTCAACGCCCTTGCCGGTCGTGCTCCCGTTCAACCGAACCAGCAAAATCGCGGCGGCCAAGGTGGCTTCGGTGGACAAGGTGGCTTCGGAAACTTCGGCGGCGGCAACTTCGGTGGCGGTAATTTTGGTGGCGGCGGTGGTGGAAACTTCGGTGGGGGAGGTGGTCGCCAAGGTGGGGGCGGGGGTGGCCGGCCGCCCGGCGGTGGAGGAGGTGGGAACCAAGCGAGTTCCCAGGGGGGCCGCGATTCTTTTAGCTACGGGGACATGGATGTCCCTTCGGCCCCCAGCACCAGCATCTTCTTCGACCCCGAACTCGAGCAATCGAGCCACACTGAAAATAACGAGAGTCCGGCGCTCTATCAGGCCTACAACAGCGTGACGCAACGGCAGGCGCCGATCCCCCAACCGGGCGTTCCGCAGCCCGGTGGCACCACGCCGCCGGCCGCGCTGGGCGTGCCGTTCCTGTCGCCGAGTTCGGACGTCCAGATCATTCCATTGCCGGAACTCGGCATCGTGATCGTCCGCGGTAAGAATCGGGCGGAAGTGGAGGCAGTCAAAAAATTGATCGCATCCATCGAAGAGATCACCAAGCAGTCGGCCGCGATCAATCTGACGGTGGTACCGCTCGAATACGGCGACGCGACCCAGATCGTCTTCGAGCTGACGCAGATCTACTCGAAATTGCAGCTCAGCCCATCGGGGAGATCGTTCCCCCAGGCCGCGACCAACCTCGGTTTCGGCGGGGTCGGTTTCCAAGGTGGTGGCCAGCAGAACAACCAAGCGAACCGCCAGACCATCGGGTCGATCTTGCTCTTCCCGCTGCCGCGATTCAACGCGATCTTGGTCGGCGTGCCCGAATCCCGTTTGGAAGAGTTGAAGAAGGAGATCAAACGGCTCGATGTGCCCAATAGCCAGCAGATGAAGCCGGTGCCGTACCAGTTGAAGCGGGCGACCGCCAGCACAGTGGCCACCCAGATCACGAACTTCTTCAACCAGCGCTACCCCGGCGAAGCGCTGGCCCAGAACCAAATCCGCGTGACCTACGACGTCGCCAGCAACACGGTGTTCGTCCAGGCCAGCCCGGCGGATCAAAACGACATCGCTGACTTGATCGGCAAATTCGACACCAACACGTCCAAGGCGGTTTCCGAAGTCAAACTCATCAAGTTGAAGAATGCCTTGCCGGAAGAAGTGTCCCAGATCCTCGTTCAAGTGCTGACGTCGAACGCGCTGAATCCGCAGCTCTCGGCGAGTGCCGGACTCGCACCAACGGGAACCGGTGCGGGTGGAGCCGGGGGCCAACAACAACAGAACCTCGGCCAAGGCACCGGTGCCCAAGGCGGGTTGGCTCAACAGCAGAATCGCCCCGCTGCCCTCAACACGCTAACGGGCGCCGGCAACAACTCGACGGGTTTGAGTTCGAAGACGGTGTCGCTGCGGTTCAACAACCTCGAAACGGGGCAGCTCGAAGACGTCCACTTGTTCCCCGATACGCGTCTCAACGCCATCTTGGTCACCGCTCCGGCCACGACGATGCGGCTACTGGAAACGCTGATCGCCGAACTGGACACCACCTCGGCGGCCAAGTCGTTCATCAACGTCTTCCAGTTGAAGCGAGCCGACGCGACGCTGACGCAAACCCTGTTGACGAACCTGTTCAGTTCGCAGCAGACGG
This sequence comes from Fimbriiglobus sp., assembly GCA_025351325.1. Classification (GTDB taxonomy): domain Bacteria; phylum Planctomycetota; class Planctomycetia; order Gemmatales; family Gemmataceae; genus JALHQU01. The sequence continues at coordinate 11,675 of JANXWE010000100.1, read as the reverse complement.
GGGCCGGCGGCGGCGGGTTGAACCAGGGGGGCGTAACCCAAACGCAAGGGACGACCCGGCCGCTGCTCACCCTCACCGGGAATCCGTCGGATGGGGCGACGCTAATCAACCTGCGGTTGGTCGCCGATGCCCGGACCAACACGCTCATCGTGTCGGGGAGCCAGAACGACCTGGATACAATCCGCGCCGTGGTCACCCGGCTCGAGGATGCCGAAATTCCGCTGCAGCGCACCGAAGTCTACAAGCTCAGCAACGCCGCGTCGGCGGACGTGGCGACGGTGATCAACACGTTCCTCACCACGACCACGCAGCAGCTCAACCAGGCCCAGTTCAACACCACGGCGGCGACGTTCCAGACGCTCCAGCGGCAATTCGTGGTGACGGCGGAGCCGGTCACGAACACCATCCTCGTGAGTGCCTCCCCACAGTTCTTCGAGCAGATTGTGACGTTGATCCGCAAGATCGACGCGGAACCACCGCAGGTGTTCGTGCAGATCATGATCGCCGAAGTGCGGTTGAACAACACCGAGGAAATGGGCATCGAAGTCGGTCTGCAAAGCCCGATCTTGTTCGCCCGCGGCCAAGTGGGCAGCACGCCCGGCACGCCCGGGTACAACCTGAATTCGACGGCCCCGTTGCCGAACGCCAACTTGGCCAACCAGGGCACCGTGGCGTTCCAAGGGCTGGGCAACCTCGGCGTCGGCCGCAGCAGCACCACGGGCGTCGGGGCGGGCGGGTTCGTGTTGTCGGCCGCCAGCGACACGTTCAGCCTGCTGATCCGGGCCCTCAAGGCCCAGGGCCGGGTCGACGTGCTCAGTGAGCCGCAACTGACGCTGACCGACAACCAGACCGGCTTCTTCCAAGTCGGCCAGCAGTTCCCGCGGCTGACGAACAGCACCATTACCACCGGGGGCATTGCGCAGCAGGGCGTCGAGTACATCAGCACGGGGGTCGTGCTGCGGATCACGCCGCGGATCAGCCCGGAGGGTCGGGTTACGATGCGGGTGGAGCCGCAGATCTCGTCGCCGTCCGCGTCGAACGTCACGCTCGGCAACGGCGTGACCGCGACCCCGATCGACACGCAGACTGTGGAGACGACGGTGCATGCCAGCAGCGGGGAAACGGTCGTGCTCGGGGGACTGATCCGCAAGTCGGACGTGAAGCTCGAGAACAAGATCCCGTGGTTCGGCGACCTCCCGTGGGTCGGGGCAGCCTTCCGCTACCGCACCCAGCAGAGCGAGCGGCGCGAGTTGATTTTCATCATGACGCCGCACATCATTCGCAGCGGAGCCGACATGGCCCGCGTCGTGTCGGATGCGGCGAAGAACATGAGTTGGGATCTGAAGCAGGTCGACAAAATCCACGGCTACGGCAGCGACGTGCTCAGCGGTCGCTACCACAACGCGCTCTTGCCACAGACGCCGTACTGCCCGCCGGACGGGCAACCGGGTGAAGTGCCGCCGAATCTGATGAACCTGCCGTTCTCGCCGACGGGGCAAGTGACGACGGGGATCAGCGGGACGCCGTCGGTTTACAACCCGCAACCGGGCCAGCCGATGGCCGGCCCGCCTCCGGCGCAGTTCCCGATTCAGGGGCCACCGCCCGTTAGCAACAATATGCCGACGCCACGGCCTGGGTTTGCCGGGCCGAACCAGACCGACGTGCCGACGGCTCCGCAAATCGGCACGAGTCCGAATTCAGGTATCCAGCCGCAATCGTGGAACAGTCCGGCCCAAGCGGGGAACGGGTGGTCGTTTGGCAAAACACCGGCCGGGGGCACGACGCCTTCGACCACTGGGCCGACTCTTGGCAAACCCAAGGAGGGGAAAGAATGGCGCGTTTACGGTCGCTGATCGCCCGGTTCGGAACCGTTCGGGTTGGGAGTCGTGTGGCCCTCGTTGCCGCACTGCTCCTCCCGGCCGGCTTCGGCTGCGCCAGCTTGAAGAAGACCAAATCGGAGTTCGCCCAAGCACTCAATCTGGAGCCGCCCAAACCGGCGTCCCAAGTGATCTGCTTCTGGCAGCGTCGGCCGCAGCATTTGCCCGACCCGAGCCGCGATGGTGTCTTGGCACCCGGTATTGTCGGACAGCTCTTCTTGATCGGTTCGGACAAACAGTCCGTGGAGGTGACGGGCGACTTGGTGGTCCAAGCCCTGGACGAAACCCGACGCCCACCGGGCCAGCCGTCCGCGATGACGGAGATCTGGAGCTTCGACAAAGTCGCGCTGCGCAAACTCGCCACGAGCGACGACCGCTTCGGCACCTGCTACGCGATCTTTTTGCCCTGGCCCGCCGGTTGGAAAGACGTGACCAACGTCCGGATGCAGGCGAAGTATATCTCCAAGCCGAACCCGGATCTGTTCGCCAAAGACGTCTCGATGACGCTCGATTTCAGCGATGCCAACGCCAAGGTCTGGAGCGAAAAGGATCATGCGAGTGTCGCGAGTCAACCCACCGGCCCCACCGAGCTGCGTGGCATCCCCGACTTGACCAAAGCGTTCCAGAATCAGCCGACGGGTCTGGCCAACGGAGCGCCCCCGCAAAACTTGGGGATTCCGAAAACGAACCCGACCCAGCCAGCCAGTTTCGCGGTTCCGCAAAGTCGAATCGGTGAACCGACGCAGTATTCGAAGCCGGGCCGGGATGGTTCGATGATTGAAACGAAGACGTGGGTGTTGCCGCCGCCCACCCACTTCACGCCCACGGTGACCCCGCCACCGCAGCCGATTCCGCTCTCGAATTTCAACCCGGCGGTACCGTTGCAGTCGTCTGGACCGGCGCCGATTGTGACTTTGCCGACGGAGGGTTCCTTGCAAACCATCGTCATCCCGAGAAATTGATTCGCGGTGCGCGAACCAGCCGGTGCTTCGCACACCGGCTGGTTCGTTGTTTTTCGCCTATAACAACGGGACTATGGAACAGCCAAAAATCCCCATCGTTGGTATCGGCCCAGACGGTCTCGCAGGATTATCGACTCGGTCGGCAGCGTTGTTGAACGCTGCCGAGTTGATCTTCGGTTCCGAAGCGGCGCTCAAACTGCTCCCGGAACTGACCGCCGAGCGCGTCCGCATTGGCACCGATCTTCCCGAAGTCGTCGAGAAGCTGCGGGCCAACCTCGGTCGAAAACGAATGGCCGTCGCGGCCGTGGGCGATCCGCTCTTCTACGGCACCGCCCGCTACCTCTGCGAGAAAGTCGGCCCGGATCATTTCGAGGTCGTGCCGCACGTCAGCAGTATGCAACTCGCGTTCGCCCGGCTGAAGGAGACCTGGGAGGAAGCGTACCTCACCGACCTCTCCGCCAAGGCCCTTGACGAGGTGCTGGACAAAATCCGCGTCGCCGAGACGGTCGGGTTGTTCACCTCCGAGAAGTACCCGCCGAACCGCATCGCCCGCGAACTCTTGGCCCGCGGCATCGATTACTTCCAAGGCTTCGTCTGCGAGAATTTGGGGGGCCGCGACGAACGAATCATGCAGGGGGAACTCGCCGAGATTCAAGATCTCCGCTTCGACCCGCTGAACGTGTTTATTCTCAAGCGCAAACCGAATCGCCCCGATCGGCCCCGCGCCGGTGGGCAACTCGGGCGCTTCGGCAATCCGGATGATCTCTTCGCCCAATCGCGGCCGAAAACGGGCTTGATCACCCAGGCCGAAGTGCGGGCCGTGGCCCTGAGCCAACTCGATCTGCGCGTCGGGGACGTGGCTTGGGACGTCGGCGCCGGCTCGGGCAGCGTCGCCATTGAAATGGCCCAACTCATCGCCCCGGGAATCGTGTACGCCATCGAACAAGACAGTGCCGACTACCATTTGATCCAAGCGAATCTGGACACCTTCGGCGTGCCGAATGTGAAGCCGATCTTCGGTACCGCCCCCGGTGTATTCGAGACGCTCCCCGCCCCGGATGCCATCTTCGTCGGTGGCAACGGCGGCGAAGTCGCCCGCCTGCTGGAGGCGAGTTACGCCGCCCTCCGCCCCGGTGGGCGACTCGTTGCCAACGTCGGCACCTTGGAAATGATCAGTGCGACGTACGCCGTGCTGAAGCGGCTGGCGACCACCGTGGACGTGCTGTTGATGAACCTGTCGCGCGGCGTGGAACAACTCGAAAGCTTGCGCTTCGAAGCCGTGAACCCGACGGTGCTCCTGCGGGTGCGCAAGCCGGCTGCATAATTCATCTCTGCTTGGGAGGCTCGATATGTCCCGACGATCCGTGAACGTAACGGCCGTACTGTGCGCCCTCATCTGCGTTTGGCTCGTCGGCCGTGTGGGACAGACTCCCGCTGCGGAGCCTGTGCCGTCAGTTCCGGGCGAATCTGTCTCAGAAACCTTGGAAGAGTACGAGTGGAAGGGAGAGAAGCGCAAGCGCACGATCCGAAAGTTGACACTCGGCGGCGAGGAGATGGAATTCGTCAAAGTGCCCAAGGGAAGCTTCATGATGGGATCGCCGGATTCGGACAAGGAAGCTTGGGCCTGGGAAAAGCCGCAGCACAAAGTGACGTTCACCAAGCCGCTCTGGGTGGCGAAGTACCCGGTGACTAAAGGGCAATTCGCAGCGTTCGCGAAGTCGGCGAAATTCGAGACCGACGCTGAAAAAGATGGTAAAGGCGGTTATGGCTTCGAAGGTCTCAACGCAAAACGGACTGTCCAAAACCCGAAATACACTTGGGGCCGATGCCGAGGCCTTTTTCAAATGGGCGGCGAAAGATTCGAAGTCGCCGATCCGACTCCTCACCGAGGCCGAGTACGAATATTCGAACCGCAGGGGCGAAACGAGTATCTATTTCACCGGCGACAAAGTGGAGAGTTTGGAAGGGTATGCGAACGTCGCCGATAAGAGCGCGAATAAGAAGTGGGACGGGGATATGGCGGGAGATACGGTGTCGAGTTCGACGACGGCGAGCCGTTCACGTCGAAGGTAGGAAAATACAAGCCGAACGGCTTTGGACTCCACGACACGACGGGCAACGTCAGCAGTTGGTGCGCGGACTGGATGAACGGAGTGAAACCATTGCCCAAGGCCGATGTAACAGATCCGGCGCCGAACACGGAGGGTGAGCAAAAACGCCGGTGTGTCCGAGGGGGGAACTGGAACGAAACAGCGAGACTCTTCGCATCCGGCTGCCGGGGGAGCTGGTACCCCGACAACAGGATGCACCACACGGGGTTCCGTGTCTGCTTCTACCAAGACTGAATCCCTCGGCGGATCGAATCTCACACGCCTTACTTCTCAACGGCGATGAATGGCCGGATGGCGTCGAGGGTTTTGACGCCAATGCTTTTGACTTTGCGGAGGTCGACAAACTCATTTCGCAAAGTGTACGGGGAGGGAGCCACGAGGTCAGGCGTTCCGGCGCGCAATCCGCCCAATTCACCCTTCTAGGCGGGTTTAGTGTCCGCACGGGGCCACTTGAAGTACAATAAAATTGCCCGTTACCGTTCCGAGGCCGCCGCGATGCAACTTCCTGACGAAGCGATCGAATACAGCTACTAACGGCTGCTGGCCCCGCTCCCGGACGATTCGATCTCCAACAGTCGCTCGTACACGGTGACCGCATCTACAAGTAGCTCTTGGCGAATGCCTTCGTATTTGGGTTCATTCAGAAATACCGGGGTCATGATTCGACTGCGGAACTTCTCGATTGCATAGCGAGACGTTTCCAGGTGTTGCTCGGCTCGGACTCGCTGGGCGTTCTCAGCGATGGCCGATCGTTCAGCCGCTTCGCGGCGTTCTTCGGCGAGACGGGCATTTGTCGAAGCACGCATCCAACCGAGGCTGGCAATCAATGCTCCGGTTAAAAATACCATCAAAATGCCGACTGCAAGTGGGTTGCGCTTCATCCAACGGACAGTGCGTTCCATTACGTTAGTGGGCCGCGCAGTAATCGGTAGGCCCCGGCTCCAGCAATTGAGATCGTTTGCGAAAGCAGCGGCGGTGGCATACCGCTGACTGGGTTCCGTGGCGATGGCCTTGAGGCAGATTGTTGAGAGGTCACGAGAGATCGCCGAGTTGATAATCCGTGGCGACACTGGGTTCATCGTGCAACGTTGCCGCAGGATTTCGAACGGTATCCCTCGGAGAGGCAGCTGACCGGTGAGACCTTCAAACAAGGTCACGCCGAGGCTGTAAACATCCGTGATCGCGTCGAGAGGTTCTTCGCCAAGATGAAACAGTTCCGCCGCGCCGCCACCCGCTACCCGCTACCCGCTACGAGAAGCCGAAGACCACCTTCACCGGCTTCCTGCACTTGGTATTCGGATTCATCAAAGCACGGGCAATCGTCAACACGGCCTAGCTATCACATTTGGTCCGGCACCAGGTGGACTTCTCAAATCATCAGTGCTAACTGGCCCTACCCAAGAATCGGCGAGGACGCCGACCAAAACGCCAGAATTCCTTGTCGCACCCTGTGCCAACGATTCTTGGAGGTGCATGAGATACCGACGTCGCCGTCTGGATGACTCCCGTAAGCCACGAACAGGATTTGGTTCCTGGAACAAGTTCGACAATTACCAGTCGTTACCGAGCATTTCCCCACCGGCAGGGTTGCAAAGTAGCCGGGCGCTTTCAAGAATGAGGATCGCTTACGAGTGTCGGCTCGCCGTTACTCCTTTCCCAGCAATCGATCAATAACCCAGCAACCCCGGACATGCGGACAATCGCTCCGGCAATGAACCAGAAGATCCGCGTTCACGCAGCCGGCTTCCTCCAGCGCGTCGGCGAGAATCGGCAGGCTGTCGAATGCGCGGTCGGCGTAAACGGCGGTTGCGAAGGCGACGACTTTGGGTGTGAGCCATGCGGGATCGACGGCAACGGGGCGGAAAGGGTTGCCGAAGATGTCGCGGAATTGATTGCAGAATTCCCCGCCGACTTGTTCCCGAACAATTTCTTTTTGTCGATGCAGTTCGTGTCTTTGAGCAGCCTGCGCGGCCCGTTTGCTCTTGGATCGGCCTTTGTGTGTTTGACTCGCCTTCAGCGATCCCAACGGAGACCTCAGACAGGCAAAGCCAGCATGATCGCTGGCACATTCACCAGCTATCGCCGCAGCTCGCATTGGGTTGTCCAGACGCCTAAGAGCGTTGAAAAAATTCCCACCGAATTCGTCGTAAACACCACCATACACCAAGGGGTAGAAACCGCCGGGTAAATTCAACTGATTTGGATGAAGCCCCACACCGTTCAACCAAAGTGAATATTTATCGAGCCAGTTCAAATCCTCCTCACAAAAGAAACGCCGATTGCGCCGCCCCCAGTCCAAGGCGAGCCAATGAAGTCTTTGTGGATTCGCCTTCCCATGAGCGAATTCCCCGAGCGCAAACGGGTCGTTGCAAGCCAGAAATTCCTCTTCAGTCATCGCACATCCTCTCCATTGGCACCAGGGTAATTCCGGTTGCGTGAAGGCCCCGTGAAGTTGCTGTGAACATCACTTCTTAAACCACACAAGCTTACCACAAGGTGTAACAAAGCTGATGATCGAAGGTTTTGCTCTGCTCACACCTGTAGGAATCGCCCATGCGTATCGTTCGTCGTTCGGCGTTCACACTCATTGAGTTGCTCGTCGTCATCGCCATCATTGCGATTCTGATCGGCCTGCTGTTGCCGGCCGTCCAGAAAGTCCGCGAGGCGGCGGCCCGGATGAGCTGCAGCAACAACATGAAACAGTTCGGGTTGGCCCTGCACAACTACGCGGGGTCGAACGACAATAAACTCCCGGCCAGCCGAGTCACCGTGGGTGGCGTCAGCAAGTTTCGGTCGTGGACACCGGTGGTATTGGCGTACGTCGAGCAGGACAACATCGCCCGGCTTTGGGACTTCAACACCAAGTGGAACAAAACCACGAACTTGGCCACTTCGCAGAACAACTTCAAAGTGTTCCAGTGCCCCTCGGCCCCCGGAGTGCCACGCCGTCAAGCGGGGCCAGTGTTGCTCGGGGCCGGGGACTACGGCTCGGTGAATGCGGTTCGCCGACGATTTTACACGGCCAACGGCGTGCCGAACTTCCCCCTGCCGGGTACCAAGCCGGGCGACGAGATGTTGGGGGCGTTGGCGAAAGAAATCGACACGCCGATTTTGGCCATCACCGATGGAACCAGCAACACGATTATGATCGCCGAAGATGCGGGCCGGCCGAATCTATTCCACCAATCGCGTGATACCGGGATCACCACGGGCGACGGCTGGGGCTGGGCCGATCCGGATTGCGGGTTCAGCGTCGACGGCGTGCAAGCCGACCTGACCACCCCCGGCGGTACCTGCTTCATGAACTGCACCAACGACAGCGAGTTGTACAGCTTCCACACGGGTGGCATCAACGTCTGCCTCGCCGACGGCAGCGTGCGGTTCTTGCGGTCGAGCATTGCCCCGGCCATGCTGGCCGCCCTCATCACCCGCGATGGCGGCGACATCGTCAATGATTACTGATCGCCGGGTGCCCGAAGTTCAAAAATAGCCGTTGCGCTGTTGCCAAGCGTCATCGCCGGACTACAGTTGTAGTAGGTGAGTATCTTATCCAGAGTGGCGGAGGGTTCAGGCCCGACGATGCCACAGCAACCGGCCGGTGGACGGAATCGCACGATTCCGACTTTCGGTGCTGGTGCTACGTCCTGCTCGATGAAAGCACCGCCGGCTTACACCGGTCGGCTCGCCAAATCGGGGCAGATAAGATACCGACGAGATGGCCAAACCGATATCGCCCACGGATTCCGTGCATTGGTCGCCTTGTCGATTTCTTATCTCACCAACGCTTCCCAGCGTAAATTCTGGATCGGTCGAGAACTCACCGGAAGCCCGCGCCACTTTATGGGCGCACTCTCCGGACTCCGGGTGCCTGCGTGTCGGATTTCTCCACGGGTTTGCAGTGCAAGGTCTGCGGCAAACTATACGCGAAGCAAGCCCTCAATTTCTGCACCGATGACTTCGGGCCGCTCGAGGTCGTCTACGACTACGACGCCATCCGCAAGAACGTCAGCCGGGCGAAGATCGAGAGCCGCCGCAAGAACATGTGGCGCTACCGCGAGTTCCTGCCGCTGGAAGGGGAACCGACCGTCGGCCCGCAAGTCGGCGGCACACCCTTGATCCGGGCGGATCGCTTGGCCGACGCCCTCGGTGTCGACACGCTCTGGATTAAGAACGACGCGGTCAACTTCCCGACGCTCTCGTTCAAGGATCGCGTCGTCTCGGTGGCGCTGAGCAAAGCCCGCGAGTTCGGCTTCAAGACCGTCGGCTGCGCTAGCACCGGCAACCTCGCCAACAGCGTCGCGGCCAATGCGGCCCAGGCTGGATTGGAAGCGTACATCTTTATCCCCGCCGACCTCGAGAAGGCCAAGGTTCTCGGCACGACCATCTTCGGTGCGAAGGTGATCGCCGTGAACGGCACCTATGACGAGGTGAATCGCCTCTGCACCCAAGTGGCCCTGAAGTACAATGCCGACGGCCAGAACAACTGGGGCTTCGTGAACATCAACCTCCGGCCGTATTACGCCGAGGGGTCGAAGACGATGGGCTACGAGATCGCCGAGGATCTCGGCTGGCGGCTGCCGCAACACGTGGTGGTGCCGATGGCCGGGGGTTCGCTTGTGAGCAAGATTCACAAGGCCTTCACCGAGTTGCATACGGTCGGCTTGATCGACGGCCCCGTGACGACGAAAATGTACGGCGCCCAAGCGACGGGGTGCAACCCGATCAGCGACTGCGTGAAGAGTAGTCGGGAACGGCCTAAGCCGATCCGCCGGCCGAACACGATCTGCAAGAGCTTGGCGATTGGTGACCCCGCCGACGGCATGTACTCGTCGAAGCTCATCAAGAGCACCGGCGGCTGGGCCGACGACGTGAGCGACGACGAGATCGTCGAGTGCATGCTGCTGCTGGCGCGGACGGAGGGGATCTTCGCCGAAACGGCTGGTGGCACGACGCTGGCTGTGACCCGGAAGATGATCGAATCGGGCCGCATTCCACGGGACGAAGAGATCGTGATCTGCATCACCGGCAACGGCCTGAAAACCCAAGATGCGGTGACCAAAGCCATTCAATGGCCGACGACGATTCAACCGAGTTTGAACGAGTTTGAATCTGTGTATATGGGCGCCGGCGAGTTGGTGGGGGTATAATTTTGGAGACGGAGTACCCGGGAGAATAAGCGATGCCGTTTCACGAGCCGATGACGGAAGACCAACGCTTGGCCGAAGAGGTGTACGACCGGCTTATTGCGCCAATCGTGAAGCCGGAAGATGCTGGGAAATTCGTCGTGATTGCGTTCAACGTGGACGATTTTGAAATCGATCGCGACGAATATCATGCGTTCGCACGACTTGCCAAACGTCATCCGAATGAACCAATGTGGACCATGCGGACAGGCAAACGCCCCGCACATTGGTTCGCCGGCTCGGGACAGGGTAGACGATGATCCTGCGTGGTATTGTCAACACCGATTGCGAGGCGCGTCTCAGACTTCGACTCCGCGGATTCAACGGTGCCTCGGCCGATGTCGAAGCATTGATCGATACCGGTTACTCGGGCGCGTTGTCTCTGCCGCTTCAAGTTGCTTCCCAACTCGGTTTGATTCCGAGACGGGGCGGAGTGATTTTTCTCGCGGACGGAACTTCGGTCAATTACGTCTCATTTGGCGTGGATGTTGAGTGGTACAGCAATTACCGCCCAATTGTGGCGTCGTCGTTCGGCGACGATATTGTCATTGGAATGGGCTTGCTCTCCGGGCACGCCTTGATGATCGAAGCGACCGTCGGCGGGGCAGTGACAATTGTACCTCTAATGAATGCATCGTAAGAATCGACCGCTTTCCAAAGGCCCTGAAAGATAACCTCATGCCCATCACTGTTGAAATTCCCCCGCCCCTGCGCGAGCATGTGGGCGGGTTGCTCTCGGTGCCCGCGACCGGGGCGACTGTCGCGGTGGTGCTGGCCGACCTGGCCAGGTTGCACCCAGCCATCGAAGCTAAACTGTTCAACGCGGGCAAGCTCCGCCCGCATGTGAATGTGCTGGTGGACAACGAAGACATCCGCTACCTGGATGAGCTCGAGACCGCGACTCCGGACGGCTCGGTCGTCTCATTGATTCCGGCGGTGGCCGGTGGTTGAATCCGAAGAACCCCCACTCGACGAAGAAGTGCCGGACGGTGCCGCGGTGCTCCCGCTGATCCCCCCGGAACTCGGCGTCCACCCGTTGTTACTCGCCGTGCTGCACGCCTACGTCTTCCTCGAAGGCTCCGACGAAGCGGTGCTCAACGGCGCCGTTGCCGGGGAGGCAATGGAGTACTTGGTGACGTACCTGCAACGAATGACCGGCGCCGAACTGAAGCGGGCCAAGGAAGATTTGGCCGCCCTCGCCGGCTACGCCAAGTCCGAGAAGTGGCCCAAGCAGCAAGTGCGGTTCCTGCAAGAATTCCTGAGCGAACATGAGATCGGTTGAAGCCATGTCCACGTCCCTCGAACGCTACTCCCGGCAGATGCGCGTCCCTGGCTTCGGCAAGTCCGGGCAGGAGCGCTTGCTGAATTCGCGTGTCACGCTCTGCGGAGTCGGCGCCCTCGGCACCGTGCTGGCGAACACGCTCGTGCGCGCCGGCGTCGGTTTCCTGCGCGTCATCGACCGCGACTTCGTCGAGCCGAGCAACCTCCAGCGCCAAGTGCTCTTCGACGAAGCCGACGTCACCAGCAACATGCCGAAGGCTG
>JANXWE010000366.1 GCA_025351325.1 Fimbriiglobus sp. | reverse complement strand
GTACCGCTGGCTCGACACGAACCGGTACCGTGAACGTCGCGCGGCAACTGCGTCGGGCCACTTCTTCCCCCGCGGGGATGCGGCTCAACGGCAGACCATTGGTACGTTCGGGTTGCGTCGAATCGGTGAGTGTGAGTGCGTCGCTTTTTTTCTCGCGCTCGTCGATGGTCAGAAAAATGGAGCCACCGGGATCGGTCGTCCGCGCCCCATTCTTGTCGACGAAGCTGGTGTCGTCCAAAAACGTGAACTGATTTTCGAGGGTCGATTTGGGCAGGTAGACCGCTCGAAAATGGAACGTGACCAAGATGTTCTTGCTCATCCCCTCGAGGTCGATGACGATCTCGCCGACGGGGGCGAATCGCAGCGATTCTCCATTCAATTGTGCGATCAACCCGTCGGCGATGAACTTCGCTTTCACCGCGGCGTAGCGGCGGGCATAAGCGCGATCGCCGGTGACGCCTTGCAAGTCGCCCGGTTTCAAAAAAGTGGCGCCGTCGAACGCCATCGACCATTCCGACAGTTCGAGCGTGTACTTGACATCGACGCCGGTGGGTTCGAGCCGCACCGCGATCTTGCGGTCGAATTCGCATTGCAGCAGCGGATGCGCCCACGCCGGCGCTGCGATCACGAGGGAAATCAGGAGGTAGATACCATTACGGAGCATGCGGTTATGTAATCAGAAGTGCGGGTGAAAAGCCAGACCCTACCCCAACGGATGCACCTGCGAATACCGCGTGTGCAAGGCCAACCGCATTCGGAACGAGAGGCCGATGGCGGGGCAGACGAAGTAGCGCAGGTTCTTGAAGGCCGGGGAATCGAGGATCGCCTGCACGCCGTCGTCGCCGACGGGGTTGTTGCCAACATCCAACTGCATCAATCGGCGGAGGGTCTGCGTGGCGGCCAAGGCCCGCAAGCCATCGTCGCCGATCCCGTTGCCGGTCAAGCGGAGCACCCGCAGATCGCCCAGGGTCGGAGCGGTGGCCAGCAATTCGGCCCCCGCGTCGCCGAGGTCGTTGTGGCCGAGATCGAGTTCGCGAACCTCCGACGGGTGGGGCGTTTCCAAGACCGGCCGCAGACTGATTGCCGTCAAGGCGTTCTCGGTGAAGTCGAGCCTGGCGACGCGGAGCAACTGGGACGTTTCGATCATTTCCGAGCGCGGCCCGCCGAGACGAGTTCCTTTCAATCCGAAATCGGTCAGGTTCGAGATCGATACCGAAGCGGCGATGGTCTCGGCACCGAGCGGGCCGATCCCGTTCCCCGCCAGTTGCAGGTGCGTCAACTTGCCGAAGCGTGGGCAGCGCGCCAGCAAGCGGGCGCCGACTTGGCCGATGTCGTTCTCGCTCAAGTCGAGTTCTTCGAGCGATGCCAACCCCGGATTGAGCACGAGATGTTCAACGCCTTCGTCACCGATTTCGTTGCGGGCGACGATGAGTTTTCGCAACCCTTCGAGATGCGGGCTATCGCCGAGTGCGCGAGCTAAGTCTGGCCCGAGGTGCTGGCCGTAGACAGTTAACCCGGTGAGCTTCGCCAAATGGGGGGAATGCAACACGGCCCGCAAATGGCTGCCGACATCTAAAAGGTGCAAGTGCCGTAGTGGCCCCGCGCGGAAGAGTGCCGGGGCCTGCGCGAGGAACTGTCGGGCCGTGACTTTCACTTCTTCCACGAAACCGCGTCGAAAGACCGGGCCTGTCGCCAACCCCGCGTAGGGTCTGGCCCACTCCTCGGAATAGCGACTCAGCAAGCGGCGTTCCGCGTTGGCGAGTTCCGGACGACGGCGGTCGTGCGGCGGCAATTTCGCCAACGCCAACTGGACACGGATGAACTCGGCCCGACCGGTGTCACCCGTTTCTTCCAGCCAATCCGCAAAGATCAACCGGGGCGCATCGGCCTCCGGCTCCTCGCGGATCGGTTTCCAAAATCCTTCCCACGCCTGAATCATACATGAGTCTAGCTCATGATTCCGGGTCAAGGATCATGGCGCCTAACATAGAACAGAGAGAGCACGAGGAGAAATCTCATTTCGAACGGTGCCCTGTGAACCTGACCCTCATTCGCGTGGCCCGGCGGGCCATGGCGACCACGTTTGAAATTGCCATCCCGCAAGGGACACCGCACGCCATCGACGCGGCTTCGACCGCCCTCGATCTCATCGAAGAACTCGAACAGCAACTCACCACCTACCGCGACGACAGCGAAGTTTCACAACTCAACGCCTTGGCCGCAGGAGGGCCGGTGGTGGTTGATCGTAGTCTTATCCAACTGCTGGAACGCTGTGCGACCTACACACTCGACACGGCTGGGGCGTTCGACATCGCCGTCGGTGCACTCGTCGATGTCTGGGGAGTCTGCCAGCGGGCCGGCCGGATTCCGACTCCAGCGGAACTGATCGAAGGGACCGCATGCAGTGGCTTCCGCCACGTCGCGTTGAATGGCAATCCCCTCGCACCGACCGTCCAATTCCGACGGCCCGGCTTGAAGCTCAACTTCGGAGCCATCGGCAAAGGCTACGCATTGGATCGTGCTGCGGAACTCCTCCAGCGCGACTGGGGAATTGAATCGGCACTACTCCAAGGAAGTGGGAGTAGCATGTTCGGACTCGGTTGCCCGCCGAATGATCTGCGGGGCTGGCCGGTGTCGATCCGTCACCCGGAAGCGGATCGACCCACTCTCGATGTGGTTCACCTCAAAAACCAAGCTCTCGGCACGTCGGCGGCGACGTTTCAATTCTTCGAATTCAACGGAAAGAAATACGGCCATGTGCTCGATCCACGCACCGGTCGACCCGCTGTGGGAACCCAAAGCGCATCGTGTATTGCGGGGAGTGCCGCCGAAGCCGACGCGATGAGCACGGCGTTCTTTGTCGCCGGTGCCGAGTGGACCGAGGAGTTTCTCCGCAGCCGGACGCACCTCGGTGCCTTGCTATTAAAGGAAGGTGAAACCGTGTGCCTTCACTTCGGGAGCGTTCCCGGTCGATGATCAGGGAACGTACCAACTCACCGGGACAATGATCACCGTGCCGGCGGGTTCCGCGAGCTGTAAGGTCACGTCGGCTTGACCAGAGGAACCCGCTTTGGCGAGGTTGACCACCACGCGAACGGTCGCCACGATGCCACTGCCTTCAGAAAATTTCAGCGTCACACCGTCTTGTTTGCAATCCACTTTCGCTATCGACACGGGTTTGCCACCGGCACGGAGTTGCACGAGGGTCGACGCCTCCGCTTGACCCTTGGTGAAGCGCACGGTCGGCGATTCCGGCGAGACGCTCACATCGCCGGCTGCACGCTTGGCGATCTTCAGCGGGATCTTCAATTCCGGGCAGGCCGGATCGTTCGTCGTCAGCGTGATCACGTCGTCGTGTGAACCGGTGGGCAGATCTCCGGGGATCGTCACCGCAACGTCCTGAACGGTGTTCGTACCGATCACCTTGCCCGGCCTGATGTCGAGTTTGATCTTCGGTTCGGTGCAGACCGCTTTCGAAATGGCGAGCGCGGAACTGCCACGCCGATCCGTCATCGTGATCGTGTGCGCCCGCGTGGTGTCGCCACTGGAACTCACCGAGATCAACGGTGGTTCAACCGTGATCTCGCGGATGATTTTCGCGGTCACGGCGAGTTCGATTTCGTGCGTCGACGCTTCGCCGGTGTCGGGCGTGAGGGTGTACTTCACGGTGCTTTTCCAAATTGCAGGGCCTTCGGCCTGCGTCAACGTGGTGATGACGACCGACAATTTTGCGATTTCGCCCGGCTTCAAAACTTTTGGTGCGACTTCCCACTTCGAGCAGCCACACGCCGTGCTCACGGCCGTGATGGCGACGATGCCGCGCTCGTCGGAGTGCGTCATTTCGAATTCGTGCAGCAGTGGCAGGCCCGTTTTAATTTCACCCTTGTCGACAGTCGGCGTCGGGGCGACGAGCGGGCCGAGTGCGGGAAGTGCTAGAAATAACAGGGGTAGCAGGATTGTATTCATAGTGACAACGGCATAGCAGTGAGCATGTCGCGGTGCAAGCCCAAACGACTTGACGCGAAGTGGAGCGAAAGGTATTGCGCTCCTTGCGCAGTGCCCGCATACTGAACTCCGATCTGCTCGCGAGCCGGAGTTTGGCGGAGTGATGCGCATGTGCGGAATCTTTTTTGGAACAATGGGTGAGATGTGTCCGCATTAACTTGTAATTTTGAAAGCGGGCGTTAGGATTCTTTCTTGTAGTGATGTCGCGTGTCTGTGGAATGCAGGTTGCGACTCGCTCCCCGGTTGGTGACAAACGAGTGTCGTTCGTCCCGCGGGCTTCCGAGACCCTGAGAGGTCAAGCGGTTTATGTTCCTCGAGTCCGAGGTTGACGATCCTCTCCCGTCCGCACGCACTGCCTTTTCGGCGTCCGGCGGCTTCGAAGACGACGAACCTCCGAGTCGGCACAGCCGACCGTCGCGCCATCCGCAATGGCAGGACGTACCCGACCATCAGTGGGACGATTGGAAGTGGCAGCAAGCGAACGCCATCCGGTCTGTCCGTCAACTCCGCAGTCTCCTCCCCTTCACCCGCGATGAGCTGGAAGCGATCGGTAAGCTGGAAGCCGACTACAAAGTCGCCATTCCTCCGTACTACTTCTCCCTCATCGACACGGATGATCCCGAAGATCCCATCCGCCTGCAATCCGTTCCCTCGTCACTCGAAGGCGAAGGCGGCTTCGAACTCGAAGACCCACTCGAAGAAGACAAAGACTCCCCGGTGCCCGGCCTGACGCATCGCTACCCCGACCGGGTGCTGATGCTGACCACGCCGAACTGCACGATGTATTGTCGCTATTGCACCCGCAAGCGTGCGACTCTGACTCGCGGTGGCTGGGAAGGCATTTCCAAAGACGACGAACGGATGATCGACTACATCCGGAATCACTCGGAAATCAAAGACGTGATCGTCAGCGGCGGCGATCCGCTCACGCTACCCATCAGCAAGCTGAAGTTCTACCTCGACGCACTCAAAGCGATTCCGCACGTCGACGTGATCCGCATCGGGACCCGCGTGCCGGTGACTATGCCGCAACGGCTCTATGATCCGGAACTGTTGCAGTTGCTCGAGAGCGCCGAGAAAGTTTACATCCAGACGCACTTCAACCACCCCCGGGAGATCACCCCGGAAGCGGCCCGCGTCTGCAAAAGTTTGCTCCGCCACGGCATGATGATCAACAACCACTCCGTATTGCTCAAGGGCGTCAATGACGACCTTGGCACCATGAAGGAACTGTTGCGTGGCCTACTCCGCATCAAGGTGCGACCTTACTACCTGTTCCATTGCGACCCCGTCACCGGGGCCGGCCACTTCCGAACGAGTGTTTGGAAGGGGATGGAGATTATGGAAGGGCTGCGCGGCCACATGTCCGGCATTGGCATCCCGACCTACGTCGTCGATAGTCCGCACGGTGGCGGTAAGATCCCGCTGATGCCGAACTACATGGTCAGCATGTCCGACGATGCGGTGATCCTGCGTAACTACGAAGGGATGCTCGTTCGCTACCAAGCGGAAGACAAACCAGTCTCGTCGCAGAAGACGGCTACCCGCGGCGTGAGCGCATTGATCCAAGGGGATAAAACGTCGTTGATGCCCGAAGGCAACGAGCGCATGGCCCGCCGGCGCCAACTGCAACTGGTGGAAGATGCCCCAAGTGGTAGCTGTGGCAGTGGAGATTCGCCACCGCCTCCAGCCACCTCGTCGACCCGGACTCTGCTTCCGATGCTCGCCGCGAATGGGTGACCCGCGAAGTTTGAAGAATTGGCGAGCGGAGACACTGGCGAGCCGTACTCCGTCAGGAGCCGGGTGTCGCCAATCGCCATCTCCGTAATTCACCCGGCTCCTCACGGAGCACGGCTCGCCAGTAATGCACCCCATTCTTCCAACATCAGTCCGCGTGCCCCGATGGCCCGGCCCGGATTGCCGCCACCGTGGCAATCGCTGCCGCCGGTGATGTTCCAGCCGAGTTCCTTCGCCCAGGCTCGCAGATCACTGGTGCGTTCCGCCGGTGCGGACGGGTGCTCGACCTCCACCGCACGTAAGCCGATGGCGTGGAAGCGTCGGAGCACGTCCAAATCGTAGTGCGACGCCGGATGGGCCAGCGAAGCGATGCCCCCTGAAGCGTGGATCAAATGGATCGCTTGCTCGGCGGGAATCAGAGCCTTCGAAGTAATCGAGGGGAGCGCTGGCCCCAAGAAGCGTTGGAAGGCATCGTAGCGATTGCTGGCGAAGCCCGAATCGATCAACAGCGTCGCCACGTGCGGCCGACCCGGGCAAGCCGTACCCGCCAGCACCGCATCGACCCGGCCAGCGTCCAAGGTTGTACCGTGGCGATGAAAGTAGTCGACGAATTCGCGGAAACGCACAAAGCGGCTCTCGGCGATCCGCAGCATCGCGGTCTTCAACGGGTCGTCGTCCGGATCGACGAACAGCCCGAGGATGTGAACTTCCCGCCCCTCGAATTCCGCGGACACTTCGACGCCGGCGATGATTTCCGGTCGACGCGCCGGTGGAAATTGCAACACCGCTTCCCGTGCGGCCGGGAGTCCGGCAAAGGTGTCGTGATCGGTCAGTGCGATCGCTTTGAGGTTCGCCGCGGCGGCGAGTGCCACCACGTGCGAGGGGGTGTAATCGCCATCGCTGACGGTGCTGTGCATGTGCAGATCGGCGACGATGGTCGAACTCGTCTGCGCCATCTGCTGACAAAACTGAGTGAACGGATCGCCACGCGGCATCGGTGAACTTCCTTGTTGAAACTCGAACTATTAGCATAGTCACTCGGCACGGGCCATCACAATGATGCCGCGTTGACAAAGTTCGAGAACCATCTGGATGATCCGCTCGCGGGCGGCTGCGACTTCGGCTGCGTTGGCCTCCGGGCCGGACTCTTCGATCCGCTTCTTCAACTCGGCGGCACGGGATTCTGCCAACACCGATTTCTCACGGATCTCTTCCTTCCTCTGATCAAGAATCTGGCGAAGTGAGATTCCCTCGTGATCCGGAACTAGGGTATGTTCTTCTGGCGCGGGGATGTTCTGTCCAAGGGTAGCCGCTTCGGTGAAGACGTTGGCGAGATTGCGGAGCAGCGCCGTTTTCGGTTCGTCTTTCGGGACGAATCGAAGAATGACTTTATCGGTGACTACATCAAGTTCGGAATTTGGGAACGGAAGAAAGTCGTCTTCATCGTCCTCGTCGAGCTGAGGGGATTCCTCGGCCATGCTAACCCCCGACCGAAGGGGCGACTGGAACCAGCGCCGGCATGAATTGCTGGAACTCGTCGAGAGTTAGCACCCCGCCGCCCTTGGCCATGTGATACTCGTTCGCCGCTTCCCAGAGCTTGACGATGGCATCGCCGATGATGTGGGGATCGGCGCCCGGTTCGCTATGGAGATCGAGGAGTAAAGCATGGGCAGGTTCGTCAAGCGAATCGAACACCGAAGGAGGTACTGGGGTATCGTCGGTCCATTTCCGCAGGATACTTTCATTCTGGAGCTTGATGAAATCCTTGCGAATGTCGGACAGGGGTATCCCTGCGCTCCAAGCAGCTTTGGCAGCGTCGGCGGCAAAGTCGTCGGCATCGCCGATGGCGTCGTCGTCGGATACGACGTTAGTTACTGCGTAGGCGGCATCGTTTGCATCGTATGCAGCGTAGGCGGCATCGTTGGCAGCGTAGCCGGCTGCTTTGGCGGCGTAGGCGGCTGCTTTGGAGGCGTAGGCGGCTGCTTTGGCGGCGGTAGCGTAGGCAGCAGCGACTTTGGCGGAGTAGATGCCAACGACGGTGTGGGCGGCGCCGGCGGCTTGTTCGGCGAATTCAATTGCCTGAATGATCGCGTCGGGATGTCGCTTCGGCGCATCCGGCCAATACTTTTTGAACAGGGGCAATGCTCGCCTGGCGCAGCGCGCGGCGAACGCCACCCGCGCCCAGCGGGGCAGTTGGGCGATTTCCTCTTCCGTTGGCAGTGTCACTTCGTCGGCCATCGGATTACACCAAAGTCAGGCGGCTCGTTTGCAAGCCACGGTGGCGGTCGGGAATTCCATTCCCCGAATCGGATGATTTCGCTGTTGATTCAACTGCAACCCGGCGGGCGTCGGGTTGTTGACCGCGTCCGCGACAATCTTCAACCGGGTCATGGCTCCCATGGCGTTGGATGGCTTTAAATAGAGCTGCACCACACCCGGCGCCGCGTCCATGCCATACGCGGTCAGCCCGTTACCGCCCAACGATAACTCATAGTCGCTCACCGCGTCGATCAGCTTGGCGACGGTCGCCGCAACTGCATGCGGGTCGTCCAAAACCTCGTCCGGATCGGTCAGAACAAATGTCAGTTGCAAGCAAAGTCCGACCTGCGGAACCGATGGGATTAGCCCGTGGGCGACGATGGTTCGGGCGATCTCGGCAGGGTCGTCGTTGTAAATCGTCTGCCCGGCGGGTGCCATGTGCGAGCGGAACTCGGAAATGGCCTGCGGGACATCAGCCGCGGGAGCATGATGGGTGGTACGAAGCTCTTCGGCCACATCTGCCCAATAGGCATCGACATACGTTTGAGGAGGTTGTCCCGGCATCGTTCGACCTCCGCTTTAGGGGGTGAGGGTGATGACTTCGAATTCGGCCACATTCCCTCGGTCAAGCCGGTTCAGTTCGGCGGCGGCTGCGGCTGTGTGAAAGCTAAACTGGTCGTAAGCTGTCCAATCGATTCCGTTCCATTCGCCCAGTGCATACGGGCGACCCGCTTTCGGTGGCCAAGATGCCACCGAGCCGACAACTATATCATACCAATCTCCCGGCGGAATTCTAACCGGGTGGGCGTGCGAGCGACCGGCGCGGCACTGGACGACGAAGCTCCAGAACGTTCCATTCGACGAGTCGCCACGCACGAACGGTAGCGAATTCAAACCGGCCAAACCGTTCAGCGGTACGACGAACTTGACCACCGTCGGCGGGTCAGCAGGATTGCCGGCCGGATAGAGCAAACGGGGATACTTCAAGTAGTGGATGTGCCGCGCCCATTCCTCAGCTTGGTCAAGCCGGGTCGTGGTGTAGAAGCCCGTCCCGAAGTCGGTCGCCGCTCGGCCCACGGCCGGGCTCACGCCCGCCCGAATCCGTGCCGCCGCAATCGCTACGCAACCGTGGTAGAGCGTGAGATGCGTGTTGATCGTCAGCCATGCCGGTGATGCCATACTTTCACTCGTCCCACTTCACAAATGCTTCCAGCGCGTAATACTCGGGTAGGCCCAGTAGGTCGAAGGTCTTCGCGGTGCCCATGTTGCGGTCCTCGGCCCGCTGCCAGAACTCGCGGCGGTCGGCGCCACCGGGGAACATGGCTTTGTCCTTCTGCGACTGGTGCCGGAAGATCGCCTGCTTCTTCCGCTCGATCACATCCGGGCTGAGTGGCACCGCCATGTGGATCTCGTGCGGCTCCCATTCTTCCCAGGCACCTTTGTACAACCAGACGTCGAAATGCTGCCCCTTCAACCGCACCTGTCGCACCGCTTCGAAGATCGCTTCGGCACAAAGTCGGTGCGTTCCGTGTGGATCGCTCAATTCCCCGGCCACGTAGATTTGATCGGGCTGGAGGCGGCCAAATAGTTCGGCGATGTCGGTGATGTCTTGCGGTTGAATCGGGGCCTTGGTGATGGTGCCCGTGCGGTAGAAGCGCAGGTTCATGAACTCCAGTTGCTCGGGGGGGATGCCGCACGCGAGCGCCGCCGCTCGGGCCTCGGTCGCTCGGATCTGCCCCTTCACCTGCAGCAGTTCCGGCGTGTCCGGTTGGCCCGGCTTCTTGCTATCGAGGAACTGGTTCACCCGATCCTTGATGGTGCCTGCACTCGACTTCTCGGCCGCGTCACCAAAGGCGCTCAAGAACTCGTCGACGAAGTCGATGAACCGCCGGGCGTCGTGGTCGAAGACGGCGATGTTCCCACTGGTCATGTAGGCCACGTGAACCTTGTGCCCCTGTTCGACGAGGCGGATGATCGTCCCACCCATCGAGATCACGTCGTCGTCCGGGTGCGGCGAGAAGACCAGAATGGTTTTCGGCAAAGTAGCCGCCCCGCCGGGTATGGCTGGATCGTTGCCAAACGGTCGAGGAACACCTCTTCGCCGATCTTCTCGGCGGGGCCTTTCTCGCGGAGCAGTTCATAGAGGTGGTGTTCGCGGAAGTCATCGTCGTTGAGCTTCTGCAACCCTTTCCGCACGGTCAGACTCAGCCAGACCACCGCTTGGCGGACACGCTCGGGCGTCCATTCGACCGGGCCGACTTCCCACGGCCGCTTGATGGCGGTCGTTTCAGCAGCCGCAGCGGGGTCGAGCAAGAAGATCGCATCCGGATGCTCTTGCAGGAAGCTCGCGGAGACCGCTTCGGACGGCGGCAATTCGATCGCCTTGGTCACGCAATGGGCTTTGTGTTCGCCGAACGCCATCAGGAAGACGCGCCGGGCGTCCATGATGCTGGCCACGCCCATGGTGATGGCTTGGTTCGGCACGTTCTCTTCGCCGAAGAAACCGGCCGCAGCATCGCGGCGAGTGATGCTGTCGAGCGTGATCATCCGCGTGCGACTGTTCTTCGGGCTGCCCGGTTCGTTGAAGCCGATGTGCCCCGTCCGACCAATCCCGAGGATCTGGATATCGATGCCGCCAGCCGCACGGATTTTACGTTCGTACTCGATGCAGAAATCTTCGATCTCGTCAGGCTTCAGCGTGCCATCGGGGATATGGATGTTCTCCCACTTGATGTTCACATGGTTGAAGAACGTCTCGTGCATCCACCGGAAGTAGGAGTGCGGATCTTCCTTCGGCAGCGGCAAATATTCGTCCAAATTGAACGTGATCACCTTCGAGAAATCGAGCTTCTCGTCTTCGTGCAATCGGATGAGTTCGCGGTAGAG
The DNA here is from genome assembly GCA_025351325.1 of Fimbriiglobus sp. Taxonomy (GTDB): domain Bacteria; phylum Planctomycetota; class Planctomycetia; order Gemmatales; family Gemmataceae; genus JALHQU01. Next base: position 902 of record JANXWE010000366.1, on the reverse strand, counting down.
CCCCACGGGGGTACTGCCCGTGGCCAGCCCGAGCACGGTCGGCTTGCCGGCGGCGTTGCGGGCGCGCACGAGCTTGTCAATCTCCCGCGCCACGAACCGGTTCGCCGCGGCACTGTTCGGGAGCAACAAACTCGGCACGCGGGTGTGCGGGAGAAAATGCTGAGGAGCTGGGGGCATGAGGAGAAGTTCCAGCGAGCGGAAAGCGGACGGTAACAGTGTTGTCGTTGTACGGTTGAAGGAACGCACGGGGAGGCGGATTCAGCCACCCGATCATCGGAGTGACTGAGAGCGTATCATGACAACTTCGATCCCGCCGACTTCCACGATTCGAGACGCCACCCATGACCGCGCCGACCCTGCACGAACTGGCCAAGATGTTCGACCACTCGCTGTTGCAGCCGACTCTCACGGATGCCGAACTGGAACGCGGGTTGGTTTTGGCGCGCGAGTACAACGTCGGGTCCGTCTGCATCAAACCGTACGCGGTCCGCCTGGCCGCGAAGCTACTGGCCGGTTCCACGGTGCAGGCCAGCACCACCATCGGCTTCCCCCACGGTGGCCACCTGCCCGGCGTGAAGATCTTCGAGAGCGAACAGGCGTTGTCCGACGGGGCCACCGAACTCGACATGGTCGTGAATATCGGCAAGGTGCTGTCGGGCGAATGGAATTTCGTGGCCCACGACATCGCCGGCGTCGTGGAAGTGGCCCATCGTGCCGGGGCAAAGGTGAAGGTGATCTTCGAGAACGCTCTGTTGAAAGATGAACACAAAATTGAATTGTGCAAAATCTGCGGGGAGCTGCGGGCCGACTGGGTGAAAACTAGCACGGGCTACGCCGAGACCGGCGCGACCATCGACGATTTGAAGTTGATGCGGCTGCACAGCCCGGCCCATGTCCAAGTC
>JANXWE010000364.1 GCA_025351325.1 Fimbriiglobus sp. | reverse complement strand
CAGCTTCGCCAACCAGTGGGTGAGTTTCATCGCCTTCCTCGTGCTCGGCATCGGCGGACTCTGGTGGGTGTTGACCGGCAACCGGCCGGCACCGGCGCTCACCGTGGGTTCGGTGGTTTGCCCGTTGGCGATGTTTTACTGCGTCACGAACATTTTGATCGCGAAGCCCGGCACCGAGGAATCGGCCGACCCGATCGTCCCTTTTGTGGCGCTGGCCGCCTCGTTCGGGTTTACAATTTACGCGATGATCCTGCCCCTGGTGACCGAGTTCGACGTGGCCTTGGGTCGCACCACCGTGGCGAACGAGGAGTGATGGCGATGCGTGGAATCTCCGCGATATTCTTTTTGTGTTTGATCTCGCTATCCGCGAGTGCCCAGACCGGCTCCGTTTTCAAAGAGGGCAAACACGCCGGCGGCGAACTTAAGTTCGTGTCGGGTGTGCCGGTGCTGATCGTGCGTGGCAAACCGGCCGAGATCGGCGAACAGATCGGCACACTCGTCGGCAAGCATTCCCCCGACCCGCGGCCGGTGCTCGACGATTTCTTGAAAGCGGTGAATTTGGAGAACGGCTTCGACGCGCTCAAGTTGGTGGCCCGCAATTTGAAGCCCAATTTCCCCGCCGACTACCGCACAGAAATCGACCAAATTGCCAAGACCAGTGGCTACGATCCCGACCTGCTCTGGTTCGCCAACACCGTTTACGACCTGTCCAGTGGCATGGGCTGTTCGACGCTGCTCGTGGAGACGCCGCGCAGTAAAACAAACGCGCCGATCTTCGGTCGCAATTTCGATTGGGTCGCGTCCAAAGGGCTGCCCGAGCAGGCCATTGTCGTGGTGTTCCAACCGACGGGGAAGTTCGCGTTCGCCTCGATCACGCTCGCGCCGATCACCGGTGTCATCTCCGGGACGAACGAGCACGGGTTGAGCTGCACGATCAACGAAATCCACCTGAAACAGTCGAAGGACAAGTCGAAATTCAACTGGGATGGCGTACCAACACTGCTCGCGTTCCGACGGGTGCTGGAAGAGTGCAGGACTGTCGCCGAGGCGGAGAAACTGCTCCGGAGCTTGAAGCGAACGACGACATCCAGCTTGAGTATCTGCGATGCGAAAGGCGGGGCCGTGTTCGAAATCACGCCGAAGACCATTGAGGTGCGGACGCCGACGAACGATGTCACGCTCTGCACGAATCACTTTTGCAGCGAGTCGCTGGGGGTACCCGAAAAGAAAGCGTGCGACCGGTTGGAGAAATTGATAAAGACGCAGAAGGCCGACGACAAGCTCGGCGTGGACGATGTCTTCGCCGAGCTGGACGCGGTCAGCCAAGGGAAACAAACGCTGCAAAGCATGGTGTTTGAGCCGGCCAAGGGGCTGTTGCACCTTAAGCTCGGCGACGGCAAAACGAGCGCGACGAAAGCGAAAGCGGCCTCCATCGATTTGACTGCACTGTGGAAGTAGCTTAAGTCTTCTCGCGGACGTTGAATTCGAGTTTCCACTTCTGTTTGCCATCTTGGCTTTGGCACCACAACTCGAGTTGGCCGACTTCCGTCACCTTGCTGTGCAAGTGGACGGTGACCAAGCCGGCATTCGCTTTGCCGTCGAGCGTCACTTTCACGGGGGCGAGTTCGTCGATTTCGCCCTGCCAATCTTCGATAGTCGCACCCGGTTTGTCGTCACGGCGGATCGTCGACCCGAGGAAGCGGAACGTCGCCTCGGCACCGACGGTCAGGCCGAACGTCTGCTGGGGAATGTCCGCTTCGGTGCCTTCTTCCATACCGAACGGGGCGACGCAGAGCGCTTTGTATTCGTCGGGGATTCCGGGGATCGCGGGCCGTGCAACCTTGACGCCGATGTAGTAAGCCCGGGCCGTGCCCCCGCGGATGCGGACACCTTTGCCACGCCGCACGAGGCCGTAGTACGCGGCACCGCGGGCCACGGCTTGATCGAGGTCGGCCCCCGAAAGTTCGCGGACACTTTCCAACTTTGCTGACTTCGCCCAACCCCCGAGCACACTCAAAAATCGGTTCCGCAACGGGTCGGCCTTGAAGACGCCCCCGTTGAACAGGATCGCCGTCGGCAGCGTCACGCCGTCCGATTTCTTCTTCTTGCCGGTCGGTTTCTCGCGGCCGGCGAGTGCCTCCGATTGGCGATTCAAAAAGTAAGCGAGGTGCTTGGTGATGCCGGCATCGCTGACGTAGGGCAGGCCGAGTTCTTGCAAACCGGCATTGGCTTCGCGTGCCGGTTCAGCATCACGGGCACACTCTGGGAAGAAGCCATCGATCAAGACCCTTTCCACCACGGCCCTTGGCAATTCGTGTTTGACGGTACCACCGATCACCGAGCGCCCCTTGCCCAGCACGGTCACCGTCGCCGAGGACAACGACTTGTCCGCGAGCAGTTGCTCTTTGGCTTGGCGGGCGGCGTGCGTCATTTGCAGCATCTGCCCGGCGTCGAGTTTCGTCCCCCCTTTGCCGAGTTCCGCCGCGACCGTGTAGGCCAGGGCCAAATCCATGTTGTCGCCGCCAAGGAGCAGGTGGTCGCCGACTGCGAGCCGCGTGAGCGAGAGGTTGCCACCCTCTTCGCCGACTTCAATGAGCGTGAAGTCGGAGGTACCGCCTCCGACATCGGCGACGAGGACGAGATCGCCCACGGAGACTTCATTTCGCCAATGTTCGCCTTTGCGGTCGAGCCAGGCGTAGAACGCGGCCTGCGGTTCTTCGAGCAATGTCAGGTGCTCGAAACCGGCGGCGCGGGCGGCTTCCACAGTGAGTTCACGTGCGGCCGCGTCGAACGACGCGGGCACCGTCAAGATGATCTCTTGCGCTTCCAATTTGTGTTCGGGGATGGCGTGCGTCGGCACTGCATTCCACGCTTCGGCGAGGTGTTTCAAATACCGGGTGCAGGCTTCGACTGGCGAAATGCGCCGGTCGGTCTCGGCGGCGCGGAACGGCAAGATCGGAGCTTTGCGATCGCACCCGGAGTGGCCCAGCCACGACTTCGCGCTGCTGACTAAACGGGTGGGTACCTTCGCGCCGAAGTTCTTGGCGAACTCGCCGACGCTGGAATCGCGGTTGGCGTCCCACGGCAGTTTCAACGCCCCCGCCGGTTGTTCGTTCGGCCCCGGCAAATAGAGCGACGACGGCAGCAAACTTCGCTCCGCCACTTCGCCGGGGTTCACCACTTGCGGGATGGCGAACGTCTGGCACTGCAAGTCGCCGTCGGCGCCGGTGTCCACAAACGCGAGGGCACAGTTGGTGGTGCCGAGGTCGATACCGATTACGAACCGAGTTTGCATCGGGGAACCCAGAGTAGGACAAAGCGGACGCGATCATTGTACGACGCGTTACGGTGCGGCAATTCGCAACAGTTTTCCGCCGGCTTGGGTGATCTGCCAGCCTTCCACGACACGTTCGATTTTCTCGCACGGGTACAAGATCACCAGCTCCACGGCACGCAGGACGTCCGGGTCGGGCCACTTCTGCCCCGCCGTCGTCCCCGTGGTGACGAGGCGATTCTGGAGTGCAGGCAATTTTGCAGTTGCAGCGCTTGTCGGCAACAGTACCCCAGCTCGGTCGATGGCTCGGAGTTCCGAATTGCGGAGACCGATCTGCACCGCCAATGCCGGTTCGCGGAACTTCACCCCGATGCGGATTCGCCCCTGTTTCGAGACGCCGACGTCATCCACCGTTAGCACCCACGGGTGTTTCTCGAAAGCGGCTTTGAGCCGTTCCGACAGCTTGGGATCGACCGATTGAAATGTCTCGGGCAAGTCGTTCAGGAATCGCACCTCGGTGAGGAACGTCTGGCGGTCTTGGCCCATGGGTGCTGATGTTTCAATGTCCGCGAAAGCGACGGTGTACCGCGATTGCGGGGCGACCTCGGTTCCCGCACGGCCCCCGAGCCAAGCCAACCCAACCAGCACACCAACGGCCAGGCCAAGCGCGAGAACCGATTTGGCGGCGGTTTTGAACAGGCGCCAGCCGGGGTTCGGAACGGGTGTCGGGGGTTTCTTCGGTTTTCGCTTGGCCATAGAGGATTCCGTTCGCTCCGTGAACGGACACATTCACCAGACGTTGAGTTCCCGCTCCAAAACCACCCCGGCGAAATCCTTGACCTTGGTGCGGACATGCTCGATGAGCTTGAGCAAATCCTTCGCTGTGGTACCGGGGTGGGCGATGGCGTAGTTCCCGTTCCGGTCGCTGATTTCGGCGCTGCCAATGCGGAATTTCGTGAGCCCCGCCCGTTCAATGAGTGCCCCGGCACTCTGCCCGGTGGGATCCCGGAACAACCGGATGCCGGCTTGGAAGCTCAGCGGTTCGGTCGCCTTCCGGATGATCCACGCCCGTCGCATCCGCTTGAGCAGTGCCTGGGGTTTTTCGGGGGTCAGTTCAAACTCGACCCAGAGGATCACGGGCTCGTCGAGGTCGCTGGTATGTTCGCCGAAGGTCAGTTCATCACGGGTGCGGACGAGTTCCGAGGCGTCGTCGTGGAGCACGGCCACGCGGCGGACACTGGAACCGATCTCGCCGCTGCGGTCTCCGACGTTGCAGCGGACACTCCCGCCGACGGTTCCGCGAATGCCGACGAGCGTTTCGAGGCCACCCAACCCGGCTTGCACCGCGTGGGCGAGGAGGTCGAAGAGCTGCCCGCCACCGGCGGCACGAATGGTCTTTCCTTGGGTCACGATGGTCGAAAATTCGGGGCCGATCAGCCGCATCACGGCGCCGGGGATCGGATCGTCTTTGACGATTAAATTGAAACCTCCGCCGAGCATCCGCAGCGGAATGTCTTTGGTCTTACAGTAGCGCAGCACCGCTTTGAGTTCGTCGGTGGTGCGCGGCTGCACGAGGCACTCGGCCGGGCCACCGATTCGCAAGTGGGTGTACGGTGCCAGCGGCTCCCGCCGTTTGGTGATGTCGGGGAAAGCGTCGAATAAAGGCATACGAAAATCTCGATCCGACCTGTAGTAGAACGGCCGACCGCAATCGGCACGCGCATCACGGTACCGTAGGGCCACCCCTCGTGGGTGCCCCGGCGAAAAGATGCCGGCACCGCCTACGGTACGGCGGGGGTCGCCTCGGCATCCGGTGCCTCGGGGCACCCACGAGGAGTGCCCCTACGGTTCAATTGGCTGCATAACACAAAGTAGTACTCGGCCCAGTAGATCACGCTTTGCGTGACGGATTTTTGAAGACCGTCCTACAAGACTCACGCGCCGGCGGGATCTTTCCCGTCGATCCATGGCCCTTCGAGCTTCTGGTACTCGGGAGGGGTCAGCGTGCTGCCCTTATCGCCACCGGTCCAACCTTGGATCTGGTTCGGCTTGCCACGCTTCTTGCTGCGGGCTTCCCACTGGGTCGCCCAGGTCGCGTCGGCGTCGACCGGCTTGCGAGCTTCTTTGTCCCAGAAGAGGGCCTTGCCCTGACGGTAACTTTGGGCGCCCATGTTCACGGTTGTGAACGCGGCCGCACCGAGTGCCGGGGTGCTGAAGGTGTCTTGGCTCTTGTCTTGAACGCATTGCAAGTGGTTCACCCAGAGGGCGTAGGTGTCGTCGCCCTTGAGGCCGCCGGTCACGAATTCGCCTTCCTTCGGAATATCGCCGTTCGGGCCTTTCGGCGCGGCGCCGACACCTTGTGGCAGAATCGTAAAGCCGAACTCGCGTGGCGACTTCGGATCATCCTTCTTGATCGCCTTGGTTTCGAACACCAGGGTACCGGTGTGCCCGCGGATCACTTCTTCGATGCGGTGATCGTTGGCCATGCTCGCGGTGATGAGCACCTGGCAGCCTTCGTCGTAGTCGGCCACCACCGTCGCCACGTCGGGCACGTCGCGGGTGTCGTACTCCATGTAGATGCCGCCGGCACCGACGACCCGCTTCGGATACCGGACGCCCATCGCGGCGATGAGGTGCGTCGTCTGGTGCACGAACAGGTCGGTGAACATGCCGCCGCCGAACGGCCAGTAGCAGCGCCATTGGCCGAAGATGGCCCGGTCGAATGGGACTTCGGCCGCGGTCGGGCCGACTTTTTCACCGGCGACTTCGAACTTGTGGCCGAGGAACATATTCCAATCAATCGTGCTGGGGTTCATGTCCTTTGTCAGCGAGTAGTAGCGCCACTGGCCGACGGTGCTGTTGCGGTAGTAGCTCGTTTGGCCCTGCATCACGTGGCCGATGTTGCCGGCTCTGATGTACTCGTTCGCCAGCCGCCACGTCGGGTCGGCCATGCTCTGGACGCCGACGGTCATGGTCAGGGGGGTCTTCTTCCAGGCGTCGACGACGGCATGGGCCTCGGCGATGGTGCGGGTCATCGGCTTTTCGCAGTAGACGTGCTTGCCGGCGCCGAGGGCGTCGATGGTCATCTTGGCGTGCCAGTGGTCGGGCGACGCAATCACGACCATGTCGACGTCTTTTTGATCCAGAATCGTGCGGTAGTCTTTGCTGACGTGCTTCTTGTCGTCTTCAATGCCCATCCGCTTAGCAGCGGGGTAGAGGCCTTGGCCTTTGCCCTTGCCCTTGGTCTGATCGCCATCCCAGACGTCGTTGGCGGCGACGGGCTTGACGAGCTTCTTCTCAGCCTGCATTTTTAGGATCACGTCGATGTGCTGCTGGCAGCGACCACCGACCCCGAGGAAGCCGATGCGGACGGCTTCGTTCGCACCTTTGATTTCGGCGTAGCTTTTGGCCGTCATCGAGAGCGCGGTGGCCCCGATAGCGGAGGCGGCAAAAAAGCCGCGGCGGGACGGTTTAGATTTCTTCGCGGACATGAGCAAGGACTCCAATGGTTAGAGAGAATGAAAATCACTTCTTGGTCAGAGGTGGAACGCCGAGTGCGATGCAAATGCCTTTGGCTGTGTTGTTGTTGACTTCGCCGTGGCGGGGCACGGCCGTTCTTCGGTTCTTTGCTGCATTGATCCAGAAGGAGTGTTTCGCACCTTCGCGAAGCAGGACGCAACCGTGTGCGAGGAGATGCTCGACCAGATCCCGCCGCTTCATGCGCCGACGCTCACTTCCTCGTACACGCCCTCCATCGTCAACAAGGCGTCCTCGGTGTTGAGTTCGATCATCTCCGCCAAGGCGGATTTCAGGTCTTCGAGCAGTTCCTCGCGGGTGTAGGCTTGGCAGTTGACGCCGCTCACTTCCTTGATGCATCCGATCCACCATCCGTCGCTCTGGCGGATCACCGCCGAATACGTCTGTCCCATTTCCGATTCCTCCAGCGGGTTACTTCTGCTTCTGCTCCGCCAACCACGTCCACAATTCTTTGGTGCCGTAGGCGGCGTCCCAACTGTTGTGGCCGACGCCTTCGTACTCGGTGTACTTCGGCTTGCCGCCGGCCTTTTTCAGCGCCTCGATCATCGACCGCGACAAGTCCACTTTCACGGCGGTGTCTTTGTCGCCGTGGAAACACCAACAGGGGATGTCCTTGATTTTCTCGGCGCCTTTTGGATCGCCGCCGCCGCAAACGGGGACAATGGCCGCCCAACGATCCGCGTGCGTGAATGCCATGCTCCAAGTGCCGAAGCCGCCCATGCTCAGGCCGCTGAGGTACTGGCGCTTCGCATCGACTTTATATTCCTTCATGGTCACATCGAGCATCTTCATGGCACGCTTGCCGTCGTCCGAGTCGGCTTTCCAGGTCCGTTTCTCAGATTGCGGAATCACGACGATGAACGGGAAGGTCTTTTCTTGCTTCTTGATCGCCGCGCCCAGGCCGACTTCCACGGGCATTTTGCCGGACTTGTCCCCCTTGGTTTCACCGGAGCCGTGCAGGAACAAAATCACCGGGTAGTCGGTTTTGCCGTCGTAGTCGGCGGGAACGAAGACGACATACTTTGACACGGTATCGTCGGCATTCTTGAATTCCTTCGGCAGAAAGCCCGTTTGGGCCTCGGCACCGAAGGAAATCAACGGACTGGCTAGGACGACCAGCATAGAAAGGTATCGGCACAGCATCGGATGGGTTCCAAGTGGGAGAGGATTGCCTGTTAAAAGAGTATCAGGTTTTCCAACACTCCGCCAGCTTTCGATTATTTCGGTGTCCGGCAAAACTTGCGTGCTTTCCGGCACTCCATTGGAAAATGACCGCCCGCGAAAAAAACAGCTTGTGGGCACATTGCCGTGTCCGAATCACAAGGGTCAAACCGTTTGGACTAGAATCAATTTATACGCACCTTGTACCGGAGTACCGGATGACCGCGTTGACGTGCCCGTTCTGCAACACTCCGTTCGACTTGCCTGGAATTCCCGGTCGGGTCGTCTGCCCGCGCTGCGGTGAAGCGATCCCCTCCAAACTCCTTCCCGCGATCTTAGAAACCCCGATTGCGATCAGCTCTCGACCTGGCCCGCTCGAGATGGCACCGATGGCTCCGACCCGGCGGAGCTACTTCTTGGTCGCACTCGTGCTCATTAGTGTCGTCTGTGCGGGATTGGGGATTTGGTACTACTCGACCATGAAAACGGCCGATACCGTCAGCACGGATCGGCCGTCGCCAGCCGCGACTTGGCCTCCCGCAACGCTCAAGGGACTGCGGTATTTGCCACCCGATAGCCAGATCGTGATCGCCCTACAAATTTCGCCGATTGTCCAGTACGGCCAACGAAATGGGAAGCCGCCAGGAGCCGTCTTAGCCGATATGGGATTGCCCTCCGAAGTGTTTGCAGGTTTGCGAAAAGCCGGGGTGCTACTGGAACAGGTCGACCACATCATTCTGGCGATCGGATTTCCCGAATCGCCGCTGCCGAAACTTTCGATCATTTTGTTTTTGAAACAACCGATTTATTCGGAGAGGCAATTCCGTGAAGTGTTGAAGTTCCGCCAAAACGCCGACAAACTCGGACGTGCCACCGTCGAAATTCCCGGCTTATTCCTCCCGATGGGAATGCACACCATCGACGAGACGACCTACTTGTTTTCATCCGACGATAAAACGCTCGACCGCATGGCCGAACCGAATCACGAGTTCGATTTTAAGAAGTCGTTCGGCAAAGGACTGCAGACATCGCTGGATTCCCTCCAACTTGCGAGCTGTGCGTGGATCATCACGGACGACCTGGATTGGGCCGACTTGCCAGCACTCAAATTGGCAGCTCCTTTGTTGAAGCAGCCCGACCTGACCAAACGCTTGAAGGGCATTCGATCCTTGGCCGTCGGCTGGATGCCCGATCAGATGGCCGGCGGTCCTTTGATGACTATGAATGGAGTGATTCGCTTCGCCGATGCAAAAATGGCGACCGAATTCGCGGCGACGGCGGAACCGAAGTTTGATAAGGACAACTTGTCGATTGCCTCGGATCGGGAAGCGGTTCGCGTCCAAGCGAAAGCACGATATTTGGTCGATGAAATGCCGAAGATTTTAGGGATCTTCGACCGGTGAACGAGAACGGCGAGCCGGCCGGCGTCGCTGACGAATTCTGGTGAGCGATCCAGAATTCGACAGCGACGCCGGCCGGCCGGCAATCACTTCCCAATCAAACCGGGTAGTACTTCGCCACGTTCAGGATGTAGAAATCCCGTTCCAAATATTCGAGTGCCAACGCGAAGTTCAGGATCGCGATGTCGTTGTTACGGGACGGGGTCGCACTGAATGTGAGCGCGGGGCCACCGTTCAATCCCTTGATGAACGGCGTGGCGGCGTCGACCACTTCTTGGATCGTGAGAGGCCGCTCGAAGATTTGCTCGACGCCGAAGATGTTGGTCGTGTGAAAGTCGTTGAACAGCACGTTCAAGTAGCCGGCGTGCCGGGATTCAATAGTGGCAATCGACCCAGCCGCTGCGAGCACGTTCCGTTGGAAGATGATCGGCGCCGCACCGAGATACGCTCCGACCCCGGTGTTTTCGAGTGCCTTCGAAACCGTTCCAAATGCGACGAGATTCGGCTGGAGCAAGTTCTGAAAGACCGGGCTTGGGCGTGGCGTGCCACCCAACTGTTTGATCAAGCCCACCACCGCATCGACGTGGGCGACTTCGTGTGCCAAAATCGAGTTGAACAGGTGCGAGTTCCAACTCGGGTAGAG
>JANXWE010000341.1 GCA_025351325.1 Fimbriiglobus sp. | reverse complement strand
CTGAATTTTACTAAAGCGGACGCGAAACCGATCGCTGCGGTGCCGCTCGATGCCGTGCCGGTGCATGAGTTCGGGTTTTTCGTGCCGCTGCCACTCGAAGGGGCGAAAGTCGGTTCCACTTGGGCTGTGGCAGATACCGCGCGGACGCCGACCGTCTGGAATGCCAAAGGCGAAGCGGTGTGGAACGGGGGCCGCTGCATCGAATTGACCGCGCTCCAGAAATCGACCGGCTGGGATCAACCCGACACAACCCGCGACGGTTGGCACCGTTCCGAATCGATCCTCGCCTCGCCCGTAGACGGCTTCGCCAGCGTCGTTCAACGCGACATCTCACGCCGGGCCGGCCCCGATGTCGTCGGCCGCATCGGCGTGAAATACGAACTGAAACAGACCACCCGCTTCGTGGGGACACGCTACACCGAGCTGCGGAGCGAGATCGAACAAGCTTGGCACTTCGGAACCGAGTGGACCACCACGAAGCGTAACTCGGCCGACTGGCAGACCCGTGCCTCCAAGGTGCAACGCTACCTCGACGATCATCCCAACGGTGGCAGCTTCCGGCCGGCACTCGAATCGCTGCAACGCCGCTTCGATGCGGCCGCCCACGGCACCGCCCCGCCAGTGATTACGACCATTAAAATTCTGCCGGTCGAAACGACTCTGTTGCGCGTCGGTTACCCCGCACCCGATTTCGTCGTTTCCGATGTGGATCGCCCGACCGGCCGGTTCCGTCTCTCCGCGAATAAATTGAAGCCAACTGTGGCCATCTTCTTCAAACCGGGTTCGCCCACGTCGCGTGAAACGCTCCTGGTGGCCGAGGCACTCCAACAGCACTTCGGCGACAAGATCAGCGTTGTTCCGCTGGCCATCGGCGGGAAAGCCACCGAGGCCGGCAAACAGCGTGAAGAACTGAAACTGAAGCTGCCGGTATATGATGGTCTCGACATCCGCGAGGCATATCAGGTGGCGACGTTCCCGCAGTTTTTCATTCTCGAACCGACGGGGCTGCTGAACTGGACTTTCGACGCCGGCGTCGGCCCGGAAACCGGGTTCTTGGTGAAACAACAATTGGAGAAGTTGCTGAAGTAAGCGCCCATGGACATTCCCACACTCGCCCGAGTTTGCGCCGCCACGGGGCAGGAGTTGAAGCCCGGCGAACGGATTTATGGCGCCTTGTTCGATGAGTCCGGTAAATTCGTGCGGAAGGATTTTTCCGCCGGGGCCTGGAACGGCCCCCTGCCGGGCGCCATCGCGTTCTGGTCGGGGCGAATTCCAACAGCCCAAGCACCGAAGAAACCGAAGTTCAACGATAAGCTTCTGCTCGACTGCTTCGATCACTTGAACGGATCGACGGAACCGAACCGGTTGCAATTTCGGTATGTCGTGGCGCTGCTGCTGATGCGGCGAAAGAAGTTGAAATTTGAGGATGCCCAACGCAAACCCGACGGCACGGATGTACTGATTCTGCGGGACGGACGCTCGGGGCAACGGCTGGAAGTCGCGGATCCGCGTTTGACCGAAGAGCAGATCACCACCGTGCAAGACGAAGTGTTTCAAGTACTCGGCTGGGAATGAATCTCTGGAGGAGTTGGCCACCATGCGACGCATCGCCCCCCGACTCGCCATCCTGATCGCTCTCGGTATGTTCGCGGGCTGTAGCTGGCTCGACAAAGTCCGCCCCGATCCAAAAGTGGGCACCGGCGTGCTCAAAGTGAAACAGCCCGACGAATTCGTGACCTACTTGAACCGCCAATCGGGCTACATTTCTTCGGTGCGTTACGACGACGTCGGTCTCAAGGCGACGATCCCCGATCAAGCGTGGATTCCGGCCCTGCGCAACGGCGTGATGGTCGCCCAAAAACCGAAGAACTTCCGGATGCAAGCGGGCCTCGCCATCGGCGGCGACCAACTCGACATCGGCTCGAACGCCCAAGAATTTTGGATGTACGTCAAGCAGCCGAAACCGACCTACCTCTTCTGCACCCACGCCGACTTCCCCAAAGTGCAAAACGATCTTCCAGTGCCGTTCGAGCCGGATTGGGTCTTGCAAGCCCTCGGGATGTCGACGTACGACACTTCCAAAAAGTATGAAGTGGAAATCAACGAAAAAGCCCACGTGTACTACCTCAAAACGGATGATACCAATGCTGCTGGCCTGAAGATTATGAGAGTGACCGAGTTCGCCGGCGACGCCACCGACGGGACGCAACCGCAAGTCCGCCGGCATCTCATCCGCACGCAGGCGAACGGCGTCTGGCAGACCACCATGATCGCCGAGATTCACAAAGTCACTTCACTCGACGTCGTCGACCCCCAGACCGGTCTGCGAACCGCCGTCCAAGTGCCGACCGACGTGACGCTGGAATGGCCGTTGCAGAAAGTGAAACTGGCGCTGAGTCTCGGGAAGCCCCAACTCAACACGCGGGAGGAAGTGGCGCTCTTCAGCAAGCCCCCGACAATCGGCAATGCCAACCCGGTGAACCTCGCCGACTACCGGAGCAACGGTTCACCATCCGGGTTGATCCGCGGTTCGACGCCGGGGGATCTGCCGTTGGAACGGAAGCGACGATAGGCTCTTTACCCCGATAGGGGTTACATCCCACAGCCCGATTCGCTTCTGACCCAGGGTGCGCACGAGGCGTGCGACCCTGGGCTGTGGGATGGAACCCCTTCGGGTAAAGAGTCCCCTTCAAGGTAAAAGGTGGGCAAACCACCTCCGACCGGGCACAATACCCCCATGCCCGATGATGCCCCCCTCGAACTTGGTTACGACCGTGGCACTCTCCTGCTGACGGGCGGGCCTCCCGAGTTTGATTTTCCCACGTTGCCCGGCGTTAAGTTCGACCCACGCACGTCCACCCACCGCGCCCAAGGGCGGTACTACCGGGCCATCGTCGAGCAACTTCGGCGGGACAAGACGCCCTACACCGACACCGCCCGTGGCTGGGACAACAAACCCTGCGGCTGGGTCCTGACGACCGACCGCAAACCCTTCCCGCACCAGATCGAAGGCTTGAACGAATGGTGGAACACCGGCGCTCGTGGCGTCGTGGTGCTGCCAACGGGTACCGGGAAGTCGTTCTTGGCGGCGCTGGCCATCGAAAAAGCCAACCGGCCGACGCTCGTGGTGGTGCCAACCATCGTGCTGATGAACCAGTGGTACGCCGACTTGTCGAAATACTTCGGTATCGAAGCGGGCCTGCTCGGTGGTGGGTACTACGACTTCCAACCGCTGACGGTGACGACGTACAATTCGTCGTACATCCACCTCGAACGCTGGGGCCAACGCTTCGGTCTCATCATCTTTGACGAAGCGCACCATCTGCCCGGTTCGACATTCCAAGAAGCCGCCATCGGTAGCCTGGCTCCGTTCCGGCTAGGCCTGACTGCGACGCCGGAACGGGCCGACGGAGCGGATTTGTTGCTGCCGGAGTTGATCGGGCCGATCATCTACCGCCGCGAGATTCAGGAGCTGTCGGGGCACTATCTCGCCGAGTACCGCACCGAGCAATTGTTGGTCGATCTGACTCCTGAGGAGGAACAGACCTACCGCGACTGCCGCGACGAGTACAAGCTGTTCGTGGCCGATCGGGGCATCAGTTTCAGCGCCCCCAACGGCTGGCAACGGTTCATCTTCGAAGCCAGTCGCAGCCCGGAAGGGTGGGCCGCGATGCGGGCTTACCGCGAGCAGAAACGCATCGAACGGCAAGCCTCGAACAAGTTCGTGGCCCTCGAAAACTTGCTCAACAAGCACGCGGCCGAACGCACGATCATCTTCACCGCCGACAACGCCACGGTGTACGAAATTGCCCGGCGATTCCTCGTACCCGCCATCACCAACGAGACAAAAGCCAAAGAGCGCGTGAAGATTTTAGAACGGTTCCACCGCGGCGATTACTCGGTGATCGTGAGTTGCCAAGTGCTCAACGAGGGAGTGGATGTGCCCGCCGCCAGCGTCGGCATCGTGCTGTCGGGTTCGGGCAGCGTGAAGGAAAATGTCCAACGTCTCGGCCGCATTCTGCGGAAGTACGGCGACAAGCAAGCGACCCTGTACGAAATCATTGCCCGCGGCACCGGCGAAGAGTATACCTCCGACCGGAGGCGTCAGCATGGGGCATTTCAATAGCGGTGCGGAGCCGAAGTGGCGTGATCGGGTAACCCCGTTGGGGTCGCAAGGTATTTCTCCCGTGGTTCCAGGGGTTGCGCTTCGCTCCACCCCTGGCTACCTTCGGGGTCGGCAAAACGATAATCTGGATGGATTGTGTCCCGAGGGACTGGAACACTGCCGTTGCAATTTTTGACTCCGAAGGGGTGACCGAAGGTAGCCAGGGGTGGAGCGAAGCGCAACCCCTGGAACAAACGTGAAACGAATCATGACCCCAACGGGGTTACCGATTCCAAAAAGGAGTTCCATGCCACAATCGTTCGCAGCCGTTCATCTCCATCTCGTCTTTTCCACGAAACACCGACAACCCCTTTTCAAACCGAATGTCTCCGCGCGAATCTATGAGTACCTCAGTGGCACACTCCGTGAGATCGGCTGCAAACCTCTGATCATCGGCGGTATGCCCGACCACGTTCATTTGCTGATTGGCATAGGCCGAGAAAACACAATTGCAGATCTTGTCCGGACATCAAAAGCCTCCTCATCTCGATGGATTCACGATACCTTCGCAGAAATGACCAGTTTTTCTTGGCAATCGGGTTACGGCGTATTCGCGGTCAGCCAGGACCGTATTCCTTCCGTTCGCGGTTGCATCGAGCATCAGGAGGAGCACCATAGAACGAAAACGTTTCAAGAGGAGTACCTCGAGTTCCTCCGTGCACATGGGATCGTGTGGGATGAACGGTATGTTTGGGATTGAGCCGGTCGGGTAACCCCATTGGGGTCGCAAGGTATTTCGCCTGTGGTTCCAGGGGTTGCGCTTCGCTCCACCCCTGGCTATCTTCGGTCACCCCTTCGGGGTCGGCACATCGCCTTTTTGCAGTCCCAACGGGACGACCGAAGGTAGCCAGGGGTGGAGCGCAGCGGAACCCCTGGAAGACGGTTAAGAAGACGAGTTCTCGACCCCGAAGGGGTGACTGAAGGT
This sequence comes from Fimbriiglobus sp., assembly GCA_025351325.1. Lineage (GTDB taxonomy): Bacteria > Planctomycetota > Planctomycetia > Gemmatales > Gemmataceae > JALHQU01. The sequence continues at coordinate 10,728 of JANXWE010000341.1, read as the reverse complement.
AGCCAGGGGTTCCGCTACGACCCACCCCTGGAAGACTGAATTCCATTCTACATCGTCGGACTTCTGGAGCATCCATCATGCTGGTCGGCAAACAGGTCCGGGTTCGCAGTGCCAAGAATCGACTGGTGCCGCTCTACCTCAAGGTCGATTCGGGCGAGCACCTGGCGGCGGCACGGCAACTCATCGCGTGCTATCGCCTGGCGGCGGGTCGGACGCGCGGCGAGATCGAAGACGACTTGAAACTGGTCGTCGGGGAAGGGCCGGGGGCGTTGATCCACCAAGGATTGGCGAAGCTGCTCGAAGATCGTTGCGAGTTCGAAGTGGCGTCGGAACTGACTCCGGAAGCCCTGCGCGAAGCGGTCTTTGAATCCGCCGCCAAGCACCGGGCCGACGCCGCGAAAGCGGGCGTGCCATTCGACCGGACGGCCGTGCTGGCGGAGGTTTCGCAACTGCTCGCGCTCGCTCCGGAGTCGGTGGATCGCGGGTTGTTCGCCGATCTCAAAAATGAACAGCGCGCTTTGACGTTCGACGATTGCACCCCCGAGTTTCTGTTGAACCGTTACAACGTCGCATTGGCCCAAGCTCTTCTGCTGCGCAGCACCGGCATGGAGGTCCGCGTTTGGGGTGAGACGCCGGCTCGGTTCCGGCAACTGTTCCGCGCCATCAAGTTCCACAAACTCATCGCCACCATCCGCAACAACGACGGCAACAGCTACACCATCGCCCTCGATGGCCCGTTGTCGCTCTTTTCGTCGACGCAGAAGTACGGCTTGCAACTCGCGCTGTTCCTACCGGCGATTCTGCATTGCAAGGCGTTCGAGTTGAAGGCAGACGTCCGCTGGGGTGCCGAGCGCGTCGATAAGACGTTCCTGCTGAGTGGGGTCGACGGGTTGAAGTCGCACCTGCCCGATTTCGGGGTCTACACGCCGCGCGAGATCGGCCACTTCGAGCAGAACTTCCGCGACAGTGTCGAAGGTTGGCTTCTGGAGAGCGACCCGGCCCCGCAGACGGTCGAAGGAACGGTGTGGGTGCCGGACTTCACACTCACACACACCGCCACGGGGCAATCGCTTTTCGTGGAAGTGCTGGGGTTCTGGCGGAAGATGAACATCGAAGCGCATTACCAGCGGTTGAAGCGTGGCCTGCCGGGGAAGTTTCTCCTGGTGATCTCGGAAGCCTACCGCGCCGACGAAACCGACGAAGTGACCCTCGGCAACGAGGTCTACCGCTACAAACGCACCCCCTCCGCCGGCGAAGTGGCCCGGATCGCCACCGGACTGCTGGGGGTGACGACGGGGAAAAAGAAGAAGGGCTAATTCAGCCGATCTCGACCACTTCAATTTGTTTGTTCGTGTAGATGCAGACTTCCCCGGCGATCTCCAAACTGGCCCGGACAATCTCGCCGGGCGTCATGGTGGTGTGTTTGATCAATGCCCGTGCAGCCGAGAGGGCGTACGGCCCACCGGAACCGATTGCCAGAACTCCATCGGTCGGCTGGATCACGTCGCCGGTGCCGCTGAGCAACAGCAGATGCTCTTGGTCCATCACGATCAACATGGCTTCCAAGCGACGCAGCATCCGATCCATCCGCCAGTCTTTGGCGAGTTCGGCGGCGGCACGGGGTACGGAACCTTGGTGGTCGCGCAACTTGCCTTCGAACCGTTCGAGCAAGGCGAAGGCGTCGGCGGCGGCCCCGGCGAACCCGGTGACGACTTTGCCGTCGTACAGGGTGCGGATTTTTTTGGCGTCGTTCTTCATCACGATACTACCAAGTGTCACTTGGCCATCGCCGCCGATGGCGCCGCCGGTGGGGGTGCGGATGGCGAGAATTGTCGTTGAACGGATGCGGGCCATGCAAATGCTCCGGAACCTCGAGCGAATAGCTCGATAACCTGCGGGTGCCGCCCCGATTTGGCTTATAATAGAGTCGGACAAGCTCAGGGGCGCGGACTTCGGCCGATCTGGAGCGATTTCGCCACGAGCGGTTGGGAATCGGCTAGAATGAAGATAGGAACTTGATCCCTGCTTTCTTTCATAACCCCGCAACCTTCGGAGGAGTTTTCGAGATGCGTAAGCTTATGCGTTTTTCGTGGCTGGCCCTGCTGGTGATGGGCTCGGCCACGCCGGTGGCACTCGCCGGAAAAACCGGAAAAAGCACGTCGGAGAATCCGCAAGACGGCGTGATGCGTGTGGACGACAAAGCCGACGTCTTCACATCGAGCGGGATCGACACGGCCAAGGCGAAGTTCGAAGGGGTCACGTTTAAAGCGAAGACGCATTACACCGTGATGACGCGGACGAGCGTGCCGGAATCCAAAAAGAAAGATTTCGAAGCGACCAAAGACGACAAAGCCAAAGCGGGCCTCTTCTTCAGCGATTGGGCCCACGAGCTGGCGAAGGGTGAAGTCGGCATCGTGGTGCTGGCCTACGTCAACGGGGATAAATTTTACGTGCGTGCGATCGCCGATAAAGCCAGCGATTTGCACCGCCACTTCTCGGATCAAGATTTGAAAGAAGTAGAAAGCAGGTTGATCTCGGCGTTCCGGTCGGCCAAAAGCAAGTCCGGCGACGAGGCCAAACAGGCTCGCGATGCTGGACTACTCGAATCGACAGCGTTCGTGATCGATCAGTTGAAGGACACGACTCTTCCGGCCGATTCCAAAACGACTTCCGTCACCAAGAAAGAGAGCGGTGGCATGAGCATCATGGGTTGGGTCTGCATCGCCGGGGCCGTCCTCCTCGGCGTTTGGGTCGTGATCGCCCTCATCCGCATGATGACCGGCTCTGTGAACGGGTACGGTGGCGGCTACGGCGGTGGCGGCGGTTACGGCGGCGGTGGCGGCATGGGTTTCATGGGCGGACTCATGGGCGGGATGTTCGGAGCCATGGCCGGGATGTACATGTACGATCAGTTCACCGGTGGCCACCACTACAACGATAACTACGGTAGTGGCAACGATGGTTCCGGTGGTGGTGGCAACGACTACGGCGGCAGCCAAGACAACGACGAAGGCAACTTCGACGGTGGCTCGGAAGGCCAAGGCGGTGGTGACTGGGGCGACAGCGGCGGTAGCAGCGACACCGGTGGCGGTGGCGACTGGGGTGGTGATTCCGGTGGCGGCGGCGACTCCGGTGGCGGTGGTGATTGGGGCGGCGATTCCGGCGGCGGTGGCGACATGGGCGGCGGCGGAGACTGGTAAAAGAAGTTCGGAGTTGGGAGTGCGGAATTCGGAGTAGAAGACGATGATCGGCGACTCCGCACTCCGAATTCCGCACTCCGAATTTTCGGCATTGAGAATTGGTACCCGGGGTAGTCCGCTGGCCCTGTGGCAAGCGCGCTACCTCGATTCGCTTTTGGCACCCTTCACCGATCCACGTCCGCGGGAACTCGTCCTGATCGAAACCACGGGCGACCGCGATCAAGCTTCGGCCCTGTCCGCCATGGGTGGCTTCGGCGTCTTCACCAAAGCGATTCAGAATGCACTTCTCGAAAACAGGGCCGACATTGCCGTCCATAGTTTGAAGGATTTGCCCACGCTCGAAACGCCCGGCGTCCACCTCGTGGCCACTCCGCGCCGTGGCCCGACGGGCGATGCCTTCCTGTCCCGTAAGTATTCCCGGTTCGACGATCTCCCCCGCAGTGCCACCATCGGCACCAGTAGCTTGCGGCGCCGGGCGATGCTGGCCAACCGCCGGCCCGATTTGAAACTGGTCGATCTGCGTGGCAACGTCGACACCCGCCTCCGCAAACTGGATGTACAGAATTTGGATGCCATCGTGCTGGCGGAAGCGGGCCTGGTGCGATTGGGACTCGCGGACCGTATCACCGAATTCCTCGACCCCGAATGGATGCTGCCCGCCGTCGGCCAAGGGGCGATCGGTTTGGAGTGCCGCACCGACGACGCGGAATCGCGGTACTTGGCCGAAGGCGTCACCGACCCGGACACGTGGGCCAGAGTCACAGCCGAACGGGCGATGCTCTTCGCACTCGGCGGCGGCTGTCTGGTTCCCATCGGCGCCACGTCGACCGCCGACGATGGTGTGTTGATCGTGCGTGGGGTCGTGCTCAGTTTGGACGGTCGCCGACGCATCAGTGCAACCCACCGCGGATTGACATCGGCCCCCTTGGCCTTGGGTCAGGAACTCGCCGCGATGCTGCTGGATGAAGGGGCCGCCGAATTGTTGAAGGGGTGATCTGACCGGCTCGCCTGTTGAGGATTCCTGTGAACCAACGCGTCGTCGAATTCTTCCGGGGTTTCCAAGATCGCTTGGCGGCGGCGGTCTCGGCTGCTGACGGTGGAACAGCGTTTCGCGAGGATTCGTGGATCCGTGCGGAGGGTGGCGGCGGGCGTTCTCGCATCATCGAGAACGGCGGGGTCTTCGAGAAGGCCGGGGTGAACTTCTCCGAAGTGTTCGGCGAACTCAGCCCCGAGTTCGCCAAGCAACTACCGGGCGATGGCTTGACGTTCCGGGCCACCGGCGTGAGCTGGGTACTGCACCCCCGCAATCCATACGTGCCGACGGTGCACGGGAATTTTCGCTTTCTCGAACACGGATCGAAGTCGTGGTTCGGCGGTGGTGCCGACCTCACGCCGTACTATCCGTTCCGCGAGGATGTGATTCACTTCCACAAATCGTGGCAGAGCGTCGTGAGCCGCTTCGCCCCGATGACGGACTACGCCAAAATGAAACGGGATTGCGACCAGTACTTCCACTTGCCGCACCGCAACGAAGCCCGCGGCGTCGGCGGCATTTTCTTCGACTACTTCGACGGCGGCGATTTGGAGAAGGCGTTCGAGTTCGTCCGCTCGGCTACCGATTCATTTCCGAGTGCCTATATGCCCATCGTGGAACGGCGCAAAGACACCCCGTTCACCCAGCAGCAGCGTGAGTTTCAAGAATACCGCCGGGGCCGCTATGTCGAGTTCAATTTGATCTACGACCGGGGCACGCTGTTCGGATTGAAGACGAATGGCCGCATCGAGAGTATCTTGATGAGCTTGCCACCGACGGTGCGTTACAAGTACGACTGGCACGCCGAACCGGGCAGCCCCGAAGCGCTGTTGACCGACTACTGGTTGAAGCCGCAGGCGTGGGCCGACGAAAGTGCGGAGTGCGGAGTACGGACTGCGGAGTAGAATACCGGCCATCTTCGGTTCCGCACTCCACGCTCCGCACTCCGAGTTTCCAGTATGTTCGGCTCGCCCGTTCCCCGTGCTCTGCTCGCGGCTCTTTCGGGGATCATCTCCCTCGTGTTGGTGCTCTTGGTGGCGGCGCTCTTCGCGGCCGAGGGGAAGAACCAATACGAACTGCTGAAAGATTTGTTCGTCCCGCTGATCGGGCCGGTGGTCGCGGTGCTGATTCCGTTGGTGGTTCTGTACGTGATCCCGAACGGCCAGAGCCGGGAGCGGTTCGCCCTCGATCTGTGTGGACAATATTACAGCGAAGAAATGCGGATCTCACGCAACGTTGGTTGGCAGCATTTTGTGGTGACCCAACGCGAGCTCCCACCGGTGCGACGGGCCGAAGCATTGAACCACTTTCTCGATTACCTCACGAATCCGGAAACACACCGCGGTATTGAGCCGGCGATGGACGAGGTGTATCAGAAGGCGTCGCGGATCTTGGACTTCTTCGCCCTGGTCAACGAGTGCGTCGGCCGGGGCACGGCCGACCGGGACATCGTGCGGTCGTTCCTGCTGTACTACTACCTGTGGTGGCGCGACGAAATTCTCGACCCGCTTCGCAAGACCCGGCGGATCGTCACCGATCATCCGAAGTTCCGGCCCCTCTGGTGGACGCCGATGATCTACCTCGATCAACTGGTGGGATCGGCGGTCGAAGAGAGGCCCCTCTCAGCGGGTTGATTCGAACCGGGCGGCGCGGCTAGCACCGAGATGACCGAACCGCTCGCCGAACCAAGCTTGCGCCGTTTCGAGCGTCCAATCGGCGGCGAGGTCGAATCGGAACTGAGTGGTGACGCCATTCGTTAGGCTTTCGTGAATCCCCGACCCCAACTCGAACGACTCCGAATGTTCGGCGGTCGGCCAAACGCAGACGACGCACTCGGGTGTCATCGACCATTCGGGAAGGCCCGCAAACTCGCACTTCGGCTGGCCGAGTTCCCCGAACAAAAATCGCTTCATCTCGATGAGCGTGACGTTCGCGGCGAACGCGACCTCGGCGAGTTCGGTATCACCGTTGGGCAGGTCTTGGAAGCGAAGTTCGATGCTAAAATCGTCTGCGAGGGGTTCCGAGCGGAGCGGTCGATTTTGACAAGCGGCGAGGATAGCGACGAGCCTGTTTCCTTCCGTCCGCCACGGGGTCATCGAGACCGCTTCGAACGTCTCGCGGAAGAATTCGCCACGGCCCGGTTTGCCGTTGCGGTACGCCGGCCGTGGCAGATCCACTTGGCCAAGCATCGTCCAATTGTTCCCGAGGCGGGCCGAGCGGGTGTAATCGTGTTCGTTCAGTTCTTCCCCGTCGGCGAAGAGAACGCGGTCAAACGCCGGCTCCGCTTCGGGGTGCGTCGGAGAGAAGAAGGGATCGAAATCAAGTGCTGCCAAGGTGCCAACCACGACGCCCAGTCGGTGCATCGCCTCTCGGGTGGGAACGACGGGAGTCAGTTCGGAATCGGTGAGTTGCGTATCGAGTTCCATCAAGTTCATCTGGAGTTCGTCTCGGCTGGCATTGGGTCGGGTCGCCTCCAATCTGCTGCAATCGCCGTTCCAAATCCGGAGGCGCACGGCCTGTTCGGATCGGATTCGGGCCAATTCCTCGGCGATCAGTTGCTGTTGTCGACTGTGGAACTGCTCCTCGACCTGAATGATCTGCCGGGTTCTCGTTTCGGACGCGAGTTCGAGTGCCTTCAATTTCGCATCCAAGGCCGACTGAATCGGGTCGGTCTTGGCACCACCGAACAGCTTTTTGACAAATCCACCGATGCCGCCCGTCGGGGCCACGGTGTGCGAACGTAATTCACCGAGTTGGGCTTCGAGCTGCTGACGTGTTTCCGTTTCGGCTGCAACCGTGTCACGGATGCGCTGGATTTGTGCGGTGTGATCTTCGGTCAGTGCTCTCCAGCCTTCGGAACTGGCGACAGTTTGCTCGGCAATCGTCGAGTCGTTCTCAATGGCGAGCGGCTTCGGTTCCAACTCGGCGATGCGGTGCCAGTCGTCCCACCATTTGCATTGCCGGAGCAGATCGTGCCGCTGGGAAAGCAATGCTGAGCGATGGCGGAGCCATTCCCCGTGGGCCAGTGCTTTCGCCGTCTGTTCCGCGACCACCGGCGGCAGATCCCGCTCGGATTCCGCCACGGCTCGGCCGACGCCTTCCGCAGGCAGTGCCAGGACGATGGCGTTGGCGTTGTCCGAGTTCCCCGTCAGAATGGCCAGCCGCTGGCCGGAAGCACGGGCACCGTCGACCAAGGCGAGGATCGCCGCCAAACGTTCTTGGCCGAGTGGGGTGTCGAGCAGAAACAAGTCGGGGCACGCGAGCGCCGTCGCGATGGGGCCGTGAATTGAGCAGTGGTGCGAAAAATGAGGGCGTTGATCCGGGTTCGCTTTCCAAGTCGCAAAGCGACGGGCGGCGCGATCTCGGGCCAAGGGATGCCCGGCTTCCCGTTCGAGTTCAGTGGTGGGGCGGACGAGTGAAGTTTGGGGCACGTCGAAACGGAGTGTGGGGTGCGAGTGGTCGATCAAAATTCCAAAGTCGGCCGCCGGCGGCCGCTCCGATTCTAAGACTCCGACAGCGGGCAATCGTTCCATCATCGTCGCACCAAAATGCCGCTCGGTTGACACGTCACCGCTTCGACCGAGGGGGACTTCCACCCTCCGAAGTCATCGTATCGTTTTGAAAAGGAACCGAATGGCGAGCGTTCGCCCCCGATGCGTTTTTCCTTGACAGAGTATAGACGCTCGAATGCGGGCAAGCTATCGAAAGGAAAAATTTCATTTCTTCACGATCGCCTCAACCGTCCGAATTCACGCCGGCGGGGATATGCCGGTCACTTCTTCACCGGCACGACCTTAGCTTTGAGTTTTGCCAATAACTCGGCGAAGTCGGCGGGGAGTTCGGCGTCCCAACTCACGAAATCGTCGGTTTCAGGGTGTTGGAATCCCAAATGCACCGCGTGCAGCATCGGCCGCTTCGCGTCGGTGTCGTCCGGTGCCGGGACGCCCCCTTTGGGCCGGTCGTAGATTCGTTCCCCGCAGAGCGGTGCCCCGGCTTCACCCAGGTGGATCCGCACTTGGTGCGTCCGCCCCGTTTCCAGACGACACTCGATCTTCGCACAGTCGCCGAGTTCTTCCAACACTTTGATCCGGGTAATCGCTTTTTGGCCACCCGGTGGTTTGGGCAGTTTCGAGCTGCCGCGCCGGCCATCGCCGCGATCTTTCACGAAGACGGATTCGATCCGGGCGTCGTCGGGGATGCCACGGGTCAGGGCGATGTAGCGGCGGTCGATGGTGTGCTTGCGGAACTGCGTCGAGAGGCTGATGGCCGCTTTCGAGGTTCGGGCGAAGACGAGCAGACCCGTGGTATCGCGGTCGAGGCGGTGCACCGGCACCACTTTTCGGTTCGGCATTCCGAGCAGCGTCGGCAACAGATCCGAGAGTGTTTTGGGGAGGAACTTTTTGGCCCGCGCGCCGAACTCGGCGGTTTCTTCCGCGTTGCGGGTCGAAGTCAGATCGGCCGGCTTGTTCACCACCACGATGGCGTCGTCCAGGTAGACGATCTCGATCTTCTCGAGCATCGGGTTCGGTGGCAGGATCTCCGCTTTCGCTTTGGGCTTCGCCTTCGTTTTCGGTTTGGCGATCAATGTTTCGACTTCTTCGGACTTCTTCGGCTTGGGGCCTTTGACCGTCTTCACTTCGATGGCACCGGTGGCGATCCAGACGCGGTTACCCGCTTTGATCCGTTGTTCCGGAGCGCGGGTGAGCTGCCCGGCCACGCGGACGTGGCCACGTTCAACGATGCGCTTGGCCTGCGTCCAAGTGAGCGTGAAGCGTTTGCGGAGCATCTCGGCGACAGTCCAGCCGGATTCACGCTTTTCAACAAGGAACTGGATCGCGGGCATACGGTCTCGGGGGCAAACTAGTACCCCCTCCCCGAAACGGAGAGGGGAAAGAACTCAATCCATTCGCTCAATCGTCGACGCTGAACACTTTCGGGTCGAGCTTCACGCTCGTTTTGGCATCGGATAACGTCGTCGACATGAAGACTTTCCCGTCGTGCTTGACGACCAACTTCATGGGAGTTTGGACGCCGTCGACCGCTTTGAAGTCACTCATGACGGTGACTTCTTCGACTTCATTGCCAACGCCGGGCGCAATCGCTTGGCGGACGGTGGCGTGCAACAGGCCCGTCTTCTTGTCGAAGTGGAGCTTGATCGCCTTGGTCGACTTTCCTTCGACGAGGACGGTGCTGCAATCGACGTCCCCGATCTTGGCGTCTTTGCCCGCCTTGATGGTGTACTTCTCTTTGTTCAACAGCGGGTACAACATCGCGATTTCCTGGCTCGCGGCCCCTTGGCGGAGTTCCGCTTTGGTTCTGTCGTCGAGCGGCTGCGCTTGGCCGTTGAGGGTCGTTTTGAACTTGTCGCCGTTGACAATTTGGGCAATCGACAACGCTTGACCCATCAACGACGTGTCGATGGTCGCTTTGAATTGATCGGGCAGTTGGTACGCCATCGTCCCGGTGTACTCGAGGTCGGCCCCGAGGATGGACATCGACCCTTTCATCTTGAATTCGCCGGCCTTGTTCTTCTTGAGGGCCTCTTCGCCACCGTGGGCCTTGATTCCGGCCTTGACGGTCGCGATGGCGTCGTCGCCCTCGTCGGCCCGCACTCGCGGGACTGCCAGGGCGATCAGGGTTACAAGGGTAGCCAATCCGAGTGTACGCATTCGAATCACTCCAACGAAAAAGGTTGCCGGTGCCGTCAAGCACCGACTTAGGGAGTTCGTCGCGGAGACACCTCGATTTGATATCGTCCACGCGACTGTGTCAACATACGGATTTGCCCGTGTGACCGCATTCAGCCGCCGGCCTCAACCCCGTTAGCAATTGGGCGGATCGTGTCGATCGTGTCCGATTCCCGGACGATGACGCCTACGGGATCCAGACGATTCTCGAACGATTCCGTTGACAGTGCCCCGTGGGGCGGGATATTGTCGAAGGAGAAGATTGCGGCAGAGTCTGAGACGATTCGCGCCCCACGAGAACGAATCGAATGCTGCTCCTCAATCCCGACGTGATCGCCGAAACCCGTGGCCTGTCCATCGGCGCGTCTGGGTTCTTACTGTTCGTCGGCTTTCTGCTGTGGGCCTTCGGGTGGCGCTGGCACCGCTTTTGGGTCGTCTTCGCCATCACCCTCACCGCCGGAATTCTCGGTTTGACCGCCGGGCAGAATGCTGGCGTTCAGATCCTGGTCGTCGGTGTGTTGAGTGCCCTCGCGGCTGGAATGCTCGCCTTGGAGATCGCGCGAATTTTAGCATTCGTCACCGGTGGGGTCGCCGCGTGGGTGGCGGCAACCATGATCGTGCCGGGCGCCCAAGAACTCTGGGCCGTGTTCCTCTGCGGCGGACTCATCGGCGTCGTGCTTTACAAACTCTGGACGATGATCGCCATGAGTCTGCTTGGCATTCTCGTCTGTTGGCACACTCTGTTAGTCATGTCGGAAGGGTTACTTTCGATGGATGCTCCGAAATGGGCTGCGGACAACGCTTCCGC
>JANXWE010000353.1 GCA_025351325.1 Fimbriiglobus sp. | reverse complement strand
AGGAGCGTGGATCCCCGGTAACGGTCGGTCACCCGGAGCGGGGGGAGCCAAGGCGGCCTACGAGGTGACGAACTTTTGGAGGGAACCAGGAGTCAAGCGTGGACTTGGCAACCCGTGTCACCGGAACTGCAAAAGGTAGCGGAACGAGCCCGGAACGAACCGGACGGCCGGTTTCATTCCCCGGCCCCTCTCATCGATGAGAGGGCCCTGAGACGTGCGGTCGGTCGCCAGCGTGCGAACGCGGCGGTCGGCGTGGATGGGATCACGAAGGAGAGGTACGAGCGGAACCTGACGGGTAACCTGTACGGCTTTCCTCCGAAGCGAAGTGCCCACGACGCGATTCGCGCGTTGCACCGGGCCGCGGATCGGGGGGAATGCAATTGGATTCTGGAGGCGGACATGGTCTCGTGTTTCGACAGCGTGGACCGAACCGCGGTGCGGGAGATGCTCCGGAAGCGGTTGGCCGATGGGTCGCTCTTGCGGCTGATCGGCAAGTGTCTGCACGTGGGCGTGCTGGACGGTGCGGAGTTTTCCACGCCGGACGTGGGCACGGCCCAGGGTTCGATCTTGAGTCCGCTGTTGGGCAACATCTACCTTCACTACGCACTCGACGAGTGGTTCGAGACCATCGTTCGGCCACGCTTGCGGGGTCAGGCGACGCTGATTCGATACGCCGATGATTTTGTCATCGGGTTCGAGTTATGCGAGGACGCGGATCGAGTGTGGGACGTGTTGCCGAAGCGGATGGGACGTTTGGGATAGAGCCTGCACCCGGACAAGACGCGCCTGTTGGATTTCCTGCGACCGCCGGCGGATCAGCAGTCGGGAGAGAGTCCGAGCAGCTTCGATTTCTTGGGGTTCACGCTGGACTGGCGTCGGACTCGTCGGGGTCGTTGGCGGCTGGGGTGCCAGACACGGCGTGCGCGGCTGCACCGGGCGATGAGCGCGGTATTCGAATGGTGTCGGGACCACCGGCACGATCCGTTGGGCGTTCAGCGCGCGGGGCTGAGGAGTCGGTTTCAGGGCCACAGGAACTACTTTGGGGTGAATGGCAACCTGCGGAGTGTGGCCCGCCTGCAGGATCACACGATTCGATCGTGGGTGAAATGGCGGAGTCGTCGCAGCCAACGGGCGAGACTGACGTGGGATCGGGTGCAGCTGCTGTTGGAGCGGTATCCGATCCCGCCTCCGGAGATCGGGGTGTCGATCTGGTGAGGCGGATCCGCGAGGCGAAGCCTCAGAAGAGCCGGATGGTGGCAATCTCCTTGTCCGGATCTGGGAGGGCCCCGGCCGGGAAACCGACCGGGGCTACTCGACCACCCAAACGGAACTGACTATTCCCAATTACCGGGCTTGCGTAAACTCCAGGTTTTCCAAGGAGAAAAATCGTTCACGACGTTGTCCGAAGGAGTACAGAGGCATCACTCGAACAATACTGACACATCGGGAGTCCAACTGTGCAACGCTGGTTCGGCATGGGCACGGTCGCCGGGCCGGAAGACGATATCGGAAATCGACGTGTGCAGGGTGATTGTTTGAGCCAGCGGATCGACGTCCCAGATCGCGACTGTGCCCGCCTCGAAATAGTCGGCACGCTTCTCCGAACGTTCCACTTGCTTGTGCGTTGTATAGTCTTCAGATCCTTTAATCTCGACAGCAAAAGTAGGCGAGGCAGGGATGAAGCTCATCGAGTTTTCTGGCCAAGGCCCCGAGTGGAACGAAGCATCCGCGCAAAAAGATTCTCGACCTGACCTCAACGAATTCGGAAGTGCGTAGCCAACACTACGCCTGAAAGCCTCACCTTGGCCAGTCGATTCCGCGTACGCCGATCCCGCTGGTGGTGTCTTAGTGATGTCTCATTTTCGTTGGAGTTCAACCTTGAGGTTGTCTTCGTCGGAACGAGTCTTCGAGGCTCCGACGTCAGTGAGGGTCGGGCTTCGCAGACTCGGCCCTCCCAAAATGATCGACACTCGATGGCCAAGGAGACACAACCTCAAGGTTGAACTCCAACAAATTCCAGAACTTCAAACCGGTTGCAGCAAGAATTCGGAGAAGGGTTGCACCAGCGAGCGGAACGCTTGCACAGGCAGGTGAACCGTGCCCCATTTCGGGCTGCGAACCCGCATGTGTTGCCGATATTCAGCGACGCCGACGGCTCGCATCAGATACGTTTTGTTGTGGAACGTGAACAGATCGGGCGTACCGGGGGTGAGTTCGTACGGCGGCTGTATTTGATACACAAATGCCAGCACCGCTCGGAACGGAGTACCGAATTCCGTGGCCCAGCGGGTCAGCCCGTCGATGTCTTGTTCCTCGGCCCAATTCTGCCAACTCTTGCCGCCCTTGGAACCGCTCGGGAATTTGCGGCCCTTCACATCGACGACCAGTTTGGCCGTCTCCGGCCCGACGATGATGAAGTCGGCGCTCTTGATGTTCTGCTTGCCGAGGATGCTCCGCTTAGCCTCGTCGATGACAATGAATCCCACCTGCTTCTCCCGCAGGTAGGCTTCGAACGCGGCTTCGTAATGGTTGGAGCGGATCATGGTTTGCACTCCGTTCGCTCCGCGAACGGATCGTTCGGCACTCCGATTGTTGTGACCGCACGGGAAGCATCCGCTCGCGGAGCGAACGGAGTACGTTCAAGAAACAAGGATTCCCCCGACCCTTTCCACGACTTCCCCCTCGGTCACCGTCACTTCTTCCCGCGTCCTCAAATCCTTGATTTTCCAAACACCTTTGGCGAATTCATCTGAGCCGGCGATCAAGGCTACTTTGAACCCGCGTTTGTCCGCGTACTCGAATTGGGCCTTCAACCGTTTCACGTCCGGATACACCTCGGCTCCGATCCCGGCGGCCCGCAGCGTCCGCGCGACCCGTTGATATTGGCCGAGCCAGCTATTTTCAAATTGCAGTACCAGTACCGGGGCCGGAGTGCTCTGGCCGGTCATCCACGGGTGTTTGATTTCTTCCATCGCGGCGAGCAGGCGGTCGACGCCGAGGGATGCCCCGACGCCGGGGAGGACTTGCTTCGTGTAGAGGCTCGCGAGGTTGTCGTACCGGCCACCGCTGCAAACACTGCCGATGCCGGGGAGGTCGCCGAGGAAGGTTTCGTAGATGGTGCCGGTGTAGTAATCGAGTCCGCGGGCGATGCTGAGATCGATGCGGATGCGCTCGGCGGGAATCCCGGAAGTGCTCGCCACGCTCAGCAGTTCCCGGAGTCGCAGCAGTCCTTCACGGGCTTTCTCGTTGGGGTTGCCACCGAAGCTCGTCTCGGCCGCGTTCAGAATTTGTTCGTTCGTTCCGGTCGCCTCAGCGAGTGCAAGCACTCGTTCCGCTTGCTCGGTTGTTACTGCAGCGTCGCGGGTCATTTCTTCGAGGACTTTATCCCGACCGATCTTCGCCAATTTGTCGAGGCAGCGCAACAGCGGCACCGCACGGTCGAGGACACCGATGTTTTCGAGCAACCCATTCAGCAACAACCGGTTGTTCACGCGGATTTGGAAATTAGGAATCTCAAGAGCGGTGAATAGGTCGTTGATGACGAGCGCCACTTCCGCGTCGGCGGCGTTGCTGAGGGTGCCGATGGTGTCGAAGTCGCACTGCCAGAACTCGCGGTAGCGGCCCTGGCCCGGTCGCTCGCCGCGCCACACGGGCCCCATGGCGTAGCGCTTGAACGGGGTGCCGAGTTGGGGCACGTGCACGGCGGCGAAGCGGGCGAACGGCACCGTGAGGTCGAAGCGCAGGGCCACGTCGCGCTCGCCGTGATCCTTGAAGCGGTAGACGATTCGGTCGTTCTCGCCACCACCTTTGCCGAGTAGCACGTCGGCATATTCGAGCGTCGGCGTGTCGATGGGAGCGTAGCCGTAGCTGCGGTAAACGACACGGGCGGTCTGGAGTACCCGTTCCCGCGGGATCATCAAGGCGGGCGGGTAATCGCGGAACCCCTGCAACGTCCGGGGTTCGATCAAGGTCGTCAAAGATTGGACT
>JANXWE010000266.1 GCA_025351325.1 Fimbriiglobus sp. | reverse complement strand
GCGTCCCAGATCGGGGCCGTCACGAACAAGTACGACGGGTGCGGCATCGCCAAGAATGCGGCCGCGTCTTCCGGCGACTGGAGGCGCTCCACCCGGCGACCCACATAAAACGTGATGCTCGGCAGCGAGCAATCGTAGCTGGCCACGCGGACATCGCGGCACAACTCGCGTGCCCCCGAGGTGGCGACGAGTTCTTTCACCGACTTCGACCTATCGACGATCGCGGGTGGAAACGCAGCGATCAATCCGGCGAACGCCACTGCCGAAATGGCCAGCGCGATGACGGCCCACGGTCGCCGGTTCCGTCTGCGGAAGCATTCGAACACTCCGGCTCCGAGTATTGGAAATAGTCCGATCCAAGCCCACGTCTCCATGCCGGGGAAGTCGCGCATCTTCCGAGCGAAATCCCAATATTCCAATGAGCCGCCCGCGATCAGCATGGCGAACACTAACACCAACCCGGTGATCGCGAATCCTAGTACCCCCAACACCGACGCCCAGCGCGGCATGGCGAATTCCCCATGCATCCAACGCACAAGATAACTCGCTGTCAACAGGGCCAGCGCCGGGTAGGCCGGTGCGACGTAATGTGGCAGTTTCGTCGCCAATAACGAAAACAGTCCGACGACCACGGCGACCCAGAGGAGTAGGAATCGCACAGCCCGCGATTGAGGCTGACCCATCCGTGTCTGAAGCCAACTCTCTTTGAACATGGCCAGGAGGAACGAACTCCACGGGGCGAAGAAAATGGCGACCACGCCGAGGTAGTAAAGCCAAGGCCCGCGGTGATTCTCCATTGGCTCGGTCGAACGTCCGAGGTGCTCTTTCAAGAAGAAGGCTTTCGTCCATTCCCCGCGCGTTTCCGCCGTGACAATCGCGTACCACGGGATGGCGACCAAGATCCACACCGCGATGCCCCAAACCATGCGGCGGTCAAGCAAGCGGTGCAGTTCCCGGTGCCAGAGAAAATAGAGCGTGACGATGCCCACGGGGAGCACGACCCCCACCGGTCCCTTCACGAGTATGGCCAATCCGCTGGCCACGCCACACGGTAGGAACCAGCTTCGGTCGCCATTTTCTTGGCCACGCCAAAACGCCCAGATGTAGAGCAATAAGCAGAACAGAAGCGTCGAATCGGGCGTGGCCGCATGGCCGAGTTTCACCAGCTCCAAAGTGGAAGCCACGATGACCCCGGCCAGCAGGCCCGTGGTGGCATCGAACATCTTTCGACCAAGTTCATACGTCAGCAAAATGGAGCCGAGATACGCGAGCGCCGAGGGTAACCTCGCAGCGAATTCGTTGGTACCGAAGGTGTCGTAGGTGATCCGCAACAGCCAATAGAGCAGCACCGGCTTGGCCGTGCGGAGTTCCCAATTGAACAACGGCACGATCCACGTTCCGGTTTCGGCCATCTCGCGGGCACATTCGGCGTTCACCCCTTCGTCGTCGTCCCAAAGCGCCGGTGTCCCGAGGTGGGGGAACACCAGCGCCGAACCGACGGCCACGAGTACCAAGTAGTGTCCGATCCGGTGGGCCAGCAATCCCCGCATTCGTACTTCCAGGACGCGTGAGTGAGCTCGAACGACTGGCGGTTATCTTACGAACGCCCTGAAGGTTGCCCCTAGGGTGAGGAACCTCCGCGACGTAACCCTGTGAAGTCAATCCCGGTAACACACCCTTATTTCACGTTCACTTCGACCGTCGCATCGAGCCGCAGGAATCGGCACTGCCCGCCTACGTCGTCACACACGTGGTATAAGGCAAACACAGGAACGCGGATCGTGCCGCTGGCATCTTTGGGAATCTGCACCTCGAAGCCGATGGTGCGGTCTTCAGTCGACGCCGCCTGTTTCGACTGGTTGGCTTCGACCAGCCGTTCGCTGACGGTGACACCGTCCGGCGGATCGATCCACACGCGGAGTGGTTCCGCCTCGTTGTTCCAATGATCCGAACACTGCGGAGCCAGGCAGAATGTGAGGTGGATTCGGGCCGACTGGCCGGGCTTCACCAATGCGGGAACGACCACGGCCTCACACGCGACCGACCCTTTGTCGAGGTTGATTTTGCCCTTGGGGTCGGGATTCTTGGGGACATCTTTCTGCGTCGCAAACGATTTCGACGGCTGAGCGATCTCGGATCCATCGGGCCGCACCGGCAGCGCAACGGGTGTGTCGCCACGCTTGCGGACGGTCGCCTCGGCTTCCGCCACCCAGTCGTAGAACGGATACGGCTTATCCAATCGCGGGCCGTATTGCTCGATCCGGCGACGCCAAATGTACTGGTTCGGGTCAAGCTCCAGGGCCGTTCCCCACGCTTCGACTGCTGAACGAAAGTCGTCTTTTTCGCGGGCCGGCGTTTCGAATCGCCGTCGTAAGCAGACCCCCAACCGGAACCAAGACACTCCATCTTTCGGGTCTAATGTGATGGCTTCCCGATAGGCCGCCAGGGCAGGTGACAATTGCTGGTCGCCACCCCACAATGCCAGGGCATCGCCGTATCGCCGCCAGACGGGGGCCGACTTGGCCTTCTCGCCCGCCGCTTTCAACTCGTCGAACTTCGGTGGGTAACTTGGCGTCGGCGTTACGGGTTTGTTCGTCGCATCATCGGCGAATGATTTGCTCAGGAAGTCCGCCTCGAACGACTTCGGATTTGGTCGCATGGAACGAACGATGCCATGCTCGTCGATGGCCAGGATGATCGGCACCGCGTTCGACCCAAGGACGTTGATCGGGTCGTGCAAGATGGGCCAGCCGAACTGCTTCCACTGTGCGAACAGCCGACAGCGTTCCGGATGCTGTTCCTGAGTGACGCCGAGGAGAACGAGCTTACCGTTCTTCACCCATTGCGTGGTCGTGTCGTGCCAGACCGGCACGTGCTGGCGGCAGCCCGCTCACCATGAGGCGAACTGAATCAGCAGCACCTTCTTGCCGTGAAAATCGGACAGAGCCACCGGCTTGCCGTCGGCGATGCCGGGGAGCGTGAAGTCCGGATGCCGCTCACCGACGTTGGGCGCAGCCGCACGCGCATCGGTGCCGCTACCGACCGCAGTCAGTACCAGCGCGAGAGAAAGAATATGGGATTGGGACACGGTGGCACCTCGCGAGCAAGATGAAGGAACACGACGGCCTGAGTATACTGCATACCGCCGGTTCATCCCGGCCAGTTGCACCCACACGCTCAGGAGTTCGCTGATGAATCGCTTATGGGGAGTCGCATTCGGTTTGCTCGTCAGTGCCGGTGCCGTTCTCGCGGCCGATCCCGCGCCCGACGAAAAGACCGGGTTGAAGCTGGGCGAGAAAGCCCCCGAGTTCAAGCTCGAGGATCAGGCCGGCGAAGAGCGTACGCTCTCGACCCTGCTGAAGGACGGGCCGGTCGCGCTCGTGTTCTATCGCTCCGCGAGTTGGTGACCATATTGCCAAAAGCAACTGGTTCAGTTGCAGCGCGACTCGAAGAAGCTCGAAGAGGCCGGCGTGAAGGTGGTGGGTATCAGCTACGACTCAGTCGAAGTGTTGAAGGGGTTCGCGGTTAAGCAGAAGATTATGTTCCCCCTGCTGTCCGACCCCGAGAGCAAAACGATTCTCGCATACTCGCTCAAGAATCAAGAGATGGTCGGGAAGAAGTTCGGCAAGTTGGATCTCGACGGGGTGCCATACCCCGGCACGTTGCTCGTGGACAAGGAGGGCGTGATCCGCGCGAAACTATTCGTCGACGGTTACAAGGATCGCCACTCGGTGGACGAGCTGATCAAGGCCGTGGAAGGGCTGAAGAAGAAGTAGACTCTAGCGGCTCCCATCTTTCTCGCACAACCACCGTCTACAATACCGGGTACCCCTACTACCCGGAATCACCCTTGCCCGCGCGTGCTCTGCAACCCGAACTGATGGACGACCCGGCGTTGCCAGCCGACGAGCACCGCAAGGCGCTGGCCGGCTTGGCACGGTTGAATGCCCTGTCGGACAGTGTCGGCGTGCTTTGGCCGGACGTGCGGAAACTGGCCCGCGAACTCGGTCGGCCCGTGCGGATTCTCGATGTCGCCACCGGTAGCGGCGATGTGCCCCTCGGCTTGTGGAACCGGGCCAACCGCGCCGGCATCGAGTTGGAACTGAGCGCCTGCGACCTCAGCCCCGTGGCGTTGGACGTGGCCCAGGCCCGTGCAACTTCAGTCGGAGCGGTGGTGCATTTTTTCGAAGCGGACGCTCTGGGTGATCCACTTCCGAGTCGGTTCGACATCGTCATCTGTTCCCTCTTTTTGCACCATCTCACCGTCGACGACGCGGTCAAATTGTTGGCCCGCTGCGCTGCTGCAACCGACAATCTGGTACTCGTGAATGACCTCGCCCGGAGTCGCTGGAACCTCGGCCTCGTCTGGCTGGCGACCCGGATTCTGACGCGATCCCACGTGGTTCACGTCGATGGCCCACTGAGCGTGCGGGCCGCATTCACCGCGTCCGAAGCGAGGGCACTTGCGGAACGAGCCGGCCTGACCGGGGCCACGGTGTCGGGGCGGTTCCCGTGCCGCTGGCTACTCTCGTGGAGGAAGCCAGCGTGAAACTCTGGGACGTGATTGTGATCGGGGCTGGGCCGGCCGGTGCGGTGGCGGCACGGGCGGCCGCGTTGCGTGGCCTGACAGTCTTGCTGGTCGATCAGGCCACGTTCCCGCGTCGCAAGGTCTGCGGTTGCTGTTTGAATCGCCACGCCCTTTCGGCACTGAGTGCGGCTGGGCTGGGTGAACTCCCTGCGAAGTTGGGTGCGGTACCATTGGAACGGGTGCGATTGGCCACCGGGGGACGCAATGCCGTGGTGCGGTTGCCGGGTGGCGTGGCACTCTCTCGTGAAGCGTTCGATGTTGCGTTGATCGCCGAGGCGGTGCAGGCCGGTGCGACGTTTCTACCCGGTACGCGGGTGCGATTGGACGAATCCGAATCCACTGCGAGTTGCGTATCTCTTTCCAGCGGACTTCGAGCGAAAGCCTTGATCGTCGCCGATGGTTTGAACGGTCGCGTTCGAGCCGATGCCCCGGTGGTGCAAACGGGTTCTCGAATCGGAGCCGGTGCGATTCTGACCGACGCCCCGGACGACTATGAACCGGGAACGATCTTCATGGCCACGGGGCACGGCGGCTACGTCGGACTGGTGCGCCTCGAAGATGGCCGGCTCGATATCGCCGCCGCGTTCGATGCCTCCTTCGTTCAAACCCACGGCTTGGCCGGTGCCGCGTCGAAGATTTTGCAAAGCTCTGGCCTACCCGGACTCCCCGGTCTGCTCGATGCAAATTGGAAAGGGACGCCCCCACTGACGCGTGAACCCGTGCAGGTGGCCGGGCCACTCTGGTTCGCCATCGGCGACGCGGCCGGGTACATCGAACCGTTCACCGGGGAAGGGATGGCATGGGCCATGGCCAGCGCCGTCGCCGTCATCCCGCTGGTCGAACGCTGCGTCGCGGGAGATTCCCTCGATCTTCCTGCGGAGTGGGTTGCCGTTCACCGGGCCTGCGTGGGTGAACGGCAATGGGCGTGTCGCGCACTCGCTCGGAGCTTGAAACGGCCGACCCTCTGCCGGCTGGCGGTACGCGCTTTGCAATGGATTCCCGCGTTGGCGACCCCGGTCGTCCGTTCCCTCAATCGGTCTTTGATGTCCCCGTCCGGAGTGCGTTGATGCCTCTCGTGTTGCACGGTCTCGGTACCGCTCTCCCACCCGACCGCGTGACGCAAGCGGAGTCGTTGAAGTCCGCGCAGGTACTCGGGCACCCGGCCATCCGCACCGCCAGTTGGCTCCCGGCGATCTACGCGAAATCCGGGGTGCGGACGCGCTACCAAGTACTCGGCCGACCGTTCGTCGACGACTTGCTGACCGGCACGCGGCTCTCCGGGTCGCCGTTTCTTCCGGGTGCCGATCCGTTGGGGCCGACCACGGCGCAGCGGATGGCGATGTACGCCGACCACGCCCCGAAGTTGGCGGTGCAAGCCGCGGCCAACGCCCTGGCGGACAGTGGACTGTCACCCAAATCAATCACCCATTTGGTGACGGTGTCGTGTACCGGATTCGTGTCGCCAGGGTTCGATTTTGCCATCGTTCGTGAACTGGGACTGCGACCGACCACGGAGCGCATCCACGTCGGCTTCATGGGGTGCCATGCCGCGATCAACGGTTTGCGCACGGCCTTGGCACTCGCGGCCGACCCGGCGAACACGGTCTTGATGGTGGCCGTGGAATTGTGCAGCCTGCACTATTACACCGGGCCAGACATCGACAAGGCGATTGCCAACGCCCTCTTCGCCGACGGCGCCGCCGCGGTTGTGGCCTCGGGACGCGGCGACAGTGGTTACCGGGTCACCGCGACCGGCTCGGGGATCATCCCCGATTCCGCCGCGGAAATGGGCTGGGCCATCGGCGACCACGGGTTCGAAATGGTGCTGTCCAAACAGATCCCCAACTTCATCGAGCGGAGCTTGCGAACCTGGATCGACGGCTGGCTCGGCGAACGCGGGTTGACCGTGGAACGGGTCGGTTCGTGGGCGATCCACCCGGGTGGGCCCCGCGTCCTGCAGGCGGCCCAGACCGCGTTGGAGCTCACCGACGAAACGATGCTGGATTCGCGCGCGGTCTTCTCCGAGTTCGGCAACATGTCGTCGCCGACGGTGCTGTTCATCTTGAAGCGATTGCGCGAACGCCGGGCCAAGCTCCCCGCCATTCTCTTAGGCTTCGGCCCCGGCTTAGTCTGCGAAGCCGCCTTGGTGGAGTGAGGCGAGCCGAACCGTCGGGCGAGCCGAACCGCGTGAGCGGTCGGGTGGAACGAAAGTCCGATAGCAATTGGTAAAAATCACTTCGCGCTTCACCCGACCGCTCACGCGGTTCGGCTCGCCTAAATGAAAGCAGGGCGAGCCACCCTGGCTCGCCCTGCTTTCATTTCTTCAATTCACTTGGCCGACTCAGGCCCCTTCTTCTACTTCTTCAGCAGCACCCGGCATCTGAATCAGTGGGCCGGCGGCGCCGGTACCGCCGCGGAGGTCGGTTCGCTTCTCTTTGCCCGGCTTGTCCGACGACGATTTCTCGCTCGGCCGGATTTCCTGGATCAAATCATCGTCCGGCATGTCCGGGATGATGTCCGGCACCGTCGGGTTGTCGACGTCGCGCATCGACAGGCCGACTTTGCGATCCTTGGCGTCCACGCGGAGCACCTTCACCGCGACGTCGTCGCCGACCTTGACCACTTCTTCCGGCGACTCGATCTTGTCGTCGCTCAGCTCGCTGATGTGCAGCAAGCCTTCGAGGCCCGATTCGAGTTCGACGAAGACGCCGAAGTTCGTGAGTTTGGTGACGGTGCCTTTCACCTTCTGGCCCGGTTGGTATTTGCTGGGGATGTCCCCTTCCCACGGGTCGGACGCCATTTGCTTGAGGCCGAGGGCGATGCGCTTGCGTTCCTGATCGACGTTCAACACCACGCACGTGACCTTCTGGCCCTTCTGCACCACTTCGCTCGGGTTCGAAACCTTGCGCACCCAACTCATGTCGGAAACGTGCAACAGGCCATCGATGCCTTCTTCGATTTCGATGAAGGCACCGTAGCTGGTGAGGTTGCGAACGACACCGGACACTTGCAATCCGGGCGGGAACTTCTTG
>JANXWE010000262.1 GCA_025351325.1 Fimbriiglobus sp. | reverse complement strand
TCCTCGACGGCGAAGTGCCGGAGGGCCGCGAGTTGGATGGCGGCTTCGATGCCGCCGAAGATGACTTCGCGCGGGATCCGCTTTTCTTCGGTCATCGCATCGACGAGCTTGATGACCTCTTTGCCCATGAGCAAATGGTCTTTGGCTTTGGGGGCGTCGAGGACTTCGGCTTTTTTACGGCGAACCGCCATGGTGCAACTCCGGGCGTACCGAACCCCGTGAAGGGTCGGGTGAATCAAACGTCGAGTCGTCGGCCGGTTCGACCATCGAACCAGTGCAGCCGCTCGGGCGGGAGTATCCATTCCAAAGGGGTGCCGACCGGGGGCGGCGAGCCGGAACGCCACTCCATGCGTAGCCGGGTGCGACCCTGCGCTACGGTGAGTAGCCATCCGCTGCCAGCCGGTTCAGCCGAGACGAGAAGCCAAGCGGACTGTTCCGCCGGCCCCGATCGAACGTCTTCGGGCCTGATGCCGAGCGTCAAACGGTGTGTCGATTCGAATCTCAGCCCTGAGTGATCAGGAACCGCTATTCGAACCGAGCCGCACTCCGAGACGAAGACGAGCTTCGATTCTACGGAGGGGTCGCTAGGACTCACGAGTCGTTCGATGCCGCCGTCGAAGAGGTTGAAGCCACCGAAAGTCGAGGCCACAAACGAGGTTGTGGGTCGGCTTCGCAGCTCGTCTGCGGTGCTGAGGGAGTGCAAAACACCCTCACCCAGCACCCCAACGCGACGGCCCAACGACCAAGCATCGGCCGGATCGTGAGTCACAAAGAGCATTGTGGCGGACGTTTGGCCGAGTAGCAAGTGGAGTTCCTGACGAAATTTGGCCCGAAAGACCGGATCGAGGCCGGAAAACGGTTCGTCGAGGAGCCAAATGCTGACTTTGCGGATCAGGAGCTTGGCCAATACTACGCGCTGCGTCTCTCCGCCGGACAGTTGGTGTGGGAAACGCCGAAGCAATTCCCCAAGCCGAAGAAGTTCAAGGATTGCGGCCGGAAGTGTCCGCTCCGGCCGTGGCAGCACCGTTTCCAGATTCTGCTGCACCGTCATCTGCGGGAAGAGTGCCGGCCGCTGCGGCACCAAGGCGATTCCTCGTTGATGCGGTGGCAGTTTGTCGATGCGAACCCCGTCGACCAGAATTTCTCCGGCGTCCGGCGTCTCCAATCCGATGAGCAACCGCAGCAGCGTCGATTTTCCCGACCCACTGGGGCCGAGCAGCACCAACCGTTCCCCGCCCTCGACCGTCAAATCGGTCGGGTGCAAACCGACCACCCCACCGGGATAGAACTTGGAAAGGCCACGGATGGTGAGCGCACTCATTCGACGCTCCACTCGGCCACGTCGAAGGTCGTTTCGTGCAACCACCACGCCCGGACGTCGTTCGCAGGGCCGACAATCAGGTGCGGGATCGAGGTTCCGTAGCCGTTGCGGGCCAAATCGCTGGCACTGGGGATCGGTGCACTGGTCGGGTGCGAGTGGTAGAGCGCGACTTCTTCGATCCCGAGGGATCGCAGCGTCCGCTGGAGCGTCAGCAGCTCGCGGGCGTCGACTTCGTAAGCCACCGGTGACGCCAAAAGATTCACCAACGGGAAGTGGTGGGTGGCCACGCCGGCCAAGCCTGCGAGGAATCCGCAGCATTCGTTCGGCTGCTCGGCATAGGCGTGCGCCAGCATCGCATCGAAAGTCGGGCGCAAAATCCGGAGGCGGTGGCGAGACATATCTGTAATTTATTGGAAACGAATCCGAAGGCCTGACCCGAGATGACCATGACGACCGTTGCCGACTTAAAGGGCCAGACCGTGGCCTTCGCTGCTTCCGGCGGGCTGGACTCTTGCACCGTGACCAAATGGCTCACGGAACACGACGTGAAAGTCGTCGCCCTCACGGCCGATATCGCCCAGCCGGACGAAGCGAACTTCGACGAGATCGGCACGCGGATGCGTCAGTGCGGGGCCTCCGATTACATCGCGCTCCCCCTCCACGAGATGATCGCGGAATCGGGCATTGAGGTGATTCAGTTCCAAGCGTGCTACGAAGGGAACTATTGGAACACCACCGGCATCGGCCGGCACGTGATTGTCGCGGGGCTGGTGCCCGAGATGCAGAAACGGGGCATCAAAGTCCTCGGGCACGGGGCCACCGGACGGGGCAACGATCAGGTCCGCTTCCAACTCTGCACCAACATGCTCGACCCAAGTTTGACGATCTATGCCCCCTGGCGCGATCCGGCGTTCCTCGCCCAGTTCCGCGGCCGCACCGAGATGATCGACTACTGCCACGCGCGCAAGCTGCCCATCAAAGTCAGTAAAGAAGCCCCGTACAGCACCGACGCGAACTTGCTTGGTCTGACCCACGAAGCCGGGAAATTGGAACACCTCACCGTCGGCCCGTGGTTCGTGACTCCGGGCATGGGGGTGAAACCGCAAGACGCTCCGAACGAACCGGAGTCGGTGACGATCCGCTTCGAACAAGGCCGGCCGGTGTCGATCAACGGACACGGGACGACCGCGTTCCAAGCGATTCAGCAGGCCAACAGCATCGGTGGCAAGCATGCCATCGGCATTTGTTCGCACCTCGTCGAAAATCGCTTCGTCGGCATCAAGAGCCGGGGGGTTTACGAGGCGCCGGGGATGGAACTGCTCGGCACGGCCTACCGCTACCTGCTCCAGCTCATCGTTGATCGGCGTGCCCGCGAACTGTTCGACACGCTCTCCGCATTCATGGCCAAACAAATCTACCAAGGCTACGGGTTCGACCTCGCCACTCAAATGGCCCGCGAGGCGATGAAGCCGATTGTGAAACTCGCCACCGGTACCGTCGCGCTGACGCTGTATAAAGGGACGCTGACCTACGACAGTGCGATCCACGTCCCGGCGCAGCTGTATTCCGAAGCGAACGCCAGCATGGAAGCCATCGGCAGCTTCGACCACGCCGACAGCGAAGGCTTCCTCCGGGTGCTGCAAGTGAGCGCCCGAGCGCTGGCGGTGAACGGCCAAGTCACGCCGCCCGATTGGGCGGCGGCGAAGAAGATTACTTAAGCCCGGCCAAATAATCGCCCATCGTGCCCGCATCCTTGGCGTTGAGTTTGTCTTCGCCGTAGGCCGGCATCCGCGACATCGGCTTGTGCGATTTCGGATCGCGGACGTGGGCCACGATCCAATCCTTCGGATGGCTGCCGCCGATGTGCGACAAATCCGGCGCCTTCATTTTGCCGGTCAGGGCGGAACCGTTGATGGAGTGGCAGTCGGTGCAACGCTGGCTGTCGAACAGCACCCGGCCCGGCGGTTTGGGGCCGCTGTCGGTGTCGCCCGCCGGTTGTTGCGGCGGGTTGTTCGTCGGCGCGGGCGGACTGGATTTGTCCGAACCGCAGCCGAAGGAGAGGAGGGCGACCCACCCGAAGGTGAGTGCACCGAAGTAACGGAACATGGATGACCCCGGAGAGATAAAAAAATGCAACCTCACCCGAAAAACCGGGCACAGGTTTTGAGAGTATCCCCCTGCCAATGACCCCCGTCAATCACTTTTCTGAGCCAGCCGGATTTTGGATGGCGCTCAATTTTGTCTGTCCCGGCGAGCCGACCGGCGTAAGCCGGCGGGTTCATCTGAGCTGTCCAGAACCCGACAGCTCACGCCGGTCGGCTCGCCAATACAATTCCCCTATGAACGCACTTTTCCGCTCCGATGTTCCCGGTTACCCGCGCCGCGAAGGTAAAGTCCGCGACGTCTACGACCTCGGTGATCGGCTCGTCATCATCGCGTCGGATCGCATCAGCGCCTTCGACTGGGTGATGCCCACGCCGATCCCTGGCAAAGGCCAACTGCTCACCGCGTTGTCGAAGTTTTGGTTCCAGTGGTTGAATGTGCCGAACCATTGGATCAGCGACGATGTGACAACGTTGCCGTCCGCGTTCCACGCTTTTGCCGGTCGGACGATGATCGTTCGGAAGACCACCGTGGTACCGTTCGAGTGTGTGGCACGCGGGTTTCTGGCGGGGTCAGGTTGGGCCGAATATCAGCTCAGTGGGACCGTTTGCGGGATTCCATTGCCCACTGGATTGCAGAAGTGCGAACGCCTGCCGACGCCGATTTTCACACCGGCGACCAAGGCCGAGAGCGGGCATGACGAGAACGTCTCGTTCGACGTGTTGACGGCGAACGTCGGGGTGAAACGGGCTGAAGAATTGCGGGATCGCACCTTGGAGATCTACCGGCGTGCGGCCGCCTATGCCGAGAGTCGCGGGGTGATCCTCGCGGATACCAAGTTCGAGTGGGGCACACTGCCGTCGGGGGAATTGATCCTCATCGACGAAGTGTTGACGCCGGACAGTTCCCGATTCTGGCCCGCCAGTACCTACCGTCCCGGCACGTCGCCGCCGTCATTCGACAAGCAGTTCTTGCGCGATTGGCTCGAAACCACGAGCTGGGATAAAGCCAGCCCGCCGCCGAATCTTCCCGCTGATGTGGTGGCCCAAACGACGGCGAAGTATGCTGAAGCGTTGGCCAAATTGACGGGGCCTGCTGTAAACTGATCCGATTCTGCTCCACCCGCCGGGATTCCGATGAACACGCACGACTTGGTCCGCGAACTGCGCGAAGCGAATAGCTCGAAAATCGTCCTGTTGGTGGCCGATGGACTCGGTGGTTTACCACTCACTCCGGGTGGTAAAACCGAACTCGAAACTGCCCGCTCGCCGAACCTCGATGCGTGCGCCGCGGCGGGTACCAGTGGGCTGAGTATCCCCGTGTTGCCGGGGATCACGCCGGGGAGTGGGCCGGGCCATCTGGGACTGTTTGGCTACGATCCGTTGGAGTTCCGTATCGGCCGCGGCATCCTCGAAGCCCTCGGCATCAACTTCCCCGTCGGCCCCGACGACGTCTGCGTGCGTGGCAACTTCTGCACCCTCGGCAGCGATGGCAACATCACCGACCGCCGTGCGGGCCGCCCGAGTACCGAACGCTGCGTCGAGATCGTCGAGAAGCTCCGCACGATCCGAGTGACCGGGGCGGAGGTGTTCGTCGAACCGGTGAAAGAGCACCGCTTCGTGCTCGTCTTCCGCGGGGAAGGTTTGGGCGACGCCGTCAACGATACCGATCCGCAGATCACCGGGGTGCCACCGCATTTGGCCAAGGGGGCCGATGCCGCGAGCCAAAAGACGGCCACACTGGTAAACGAGTTCATCGTCAAGGCGAACCAAGTGTTGAAGGCCGACGCCCCGACCAACGGAGCGACGCTGCGTGGCTTCGCCAAGAAACCGTCGATCTTGTCGATGCAGGAGTTGTACGGCCTGCGTTCGGCCGCCATCGCCGTCTACCCGATGTACAAGGGGTTGGCCCGCCTCGTGGGCATGGACATCCTCGATGCCGGCGACACGCTGGCCGGCCAAGTGGCGATGCTCAAGAAGGTTTGGAACGATTACGACTTCTTCTTCCTGCACTACAAGTACACCGACAGCACCGGCGAAGACGGCAACTTCCCCGCCAAGGTGCAAATGATCGAGAAGCTCGACGCGGTGATTCCCGACATCCGAGCGCTCAAGCCCGACGTGTTCATTGTCACGGGGGATCACAGTACCCCGAGCAAGATGAGGTCGCACTCGTGGCACCCGGTTCCCACGGTCATCGTCGCCGATACTTGCCGAACCGACGGTTTGACAGAGTTCCACGAGAGCGCCTGCCTACGCGGGGGATTGGGCCAATTTGAAGCCAAGCATTTGATGCTACTGGCGATGGCCCACGCCGGGCGCTTCGGGAAGTATGGGGCGTGAGGGAAACTACTGATGATCAGTGGAATTTGACCGGATAAGTGGGATGGACAAAGGTATGCTAATTTTTCCTACAGTTTGTCCTTACACCGGGATCACAATGAACAAGTTCCGCCTGCAACTCGAAAACCTCGACTTGCGCATCGCTCCCGACGCAACACCAGTCAACATGCCACCCCCTCCTGGTTCAGTGATTCCCATACAGAGTCCTACGCCGGGCCTCGATCTTCAAACGGTCAGTGCTAGCCTAATTGCTCAATTTAAAGCCGCCATCGCCGTCGTCGATAAAGATGTTGCCGACGTGAACGCTCAAGCCCTCATCTACGCCAACGTATGCACGAAAGTCAACGACGCGCAGGACGCTTTGAGAGTCGCTACTCCGGCTCAGCAACCGGCCCTATTGATCAAATTTAATCTACTCGTGAAACAGCAAGAGATTGAGCTACAAAAGCTCAAGGATGCAGTGTATCAGTACCGCGCCGATCTCGCGGCACTCATGCGACTGGGACTGTCGATCCGTAACATCGTGCCTTCGATTCGTGATTTGACGTGGGACACTCTCGACCCGAACATCAACAACTTCGTGGCGAACCCCGACGCCTGACCCAATAGGACTACACCACCCATGTATTTTCCCATTGCTTGCCTCGCGTTGATAGTAGCGAACATCCAGCTCGGGCTGCCATTGCCCCAGCGAGAAAAGTTCGACCTGCGATCAATCCCCAACATCAACAATGTACTCTTGATTTATGAACTGGGTCAGGAACATACTAACGTCGAAAGCTTCTCGGAATCTTTGGGGAAGTTTGAGAAGCGATCCGGAAAGGACTCTGAGCACGCGGTGTATTACCGCGACAAGCTCGCCACGGCGATCAAGCGGCGCGATGCGTTGGAGAAACAGGTCGACGCCAGCAGCGCTCCGAATCTGCGACAGCGTGCGGATGACGAAATCCAGCGAGCTCTCGATTACCGCAAGTCCATCGCCGGATTGACGATCGACCAGTTGCTGGAGTTGCAAAAGCGTGAAAGTGCCAAAGCCGAGCGAGATCGGGCCGCGTCGGCCATAGAGCGAGAGAGGTTGATCCGCATCCGTGATGGAAAAGAGTGATTCGACAACTCGATAGTTTGTCTGGCCGTCCTAGTTGTAGCAGCGGCCTCCTCCGGGGTTCAGCCGGTTTTGGCTCAGTCCGGTGGTCTTCGACCCGCGGCTACCGTCTGCAATCCCTCCGGGATCAAGAGCGTCCAGTTGCCTTCTTGCGCAACGATGAAATTCAAAAAATCTTTAAGTATGCACTTTGTTGAACGTCCCCCAGAATAATCGGCCCGACGAGCGCTCCGGGTAGCCATGCGACCGTGGATTCACTGTTCGGGCGAGGATGAGTAATGTTCAATACAGCAATTGATTTTCAACCGGGTGTCAACGTCCCATCGCCGGTGACGCGTGTTTTGATCCTCAGGTATTACGATGGCGCCATAGATGGCGTTTTGCCACTCGGCCGACGGCGAACGGGTCTATCGATTCACCATGCCGCTGGAGGGCGATTCCGCCGAAGAGACCGACCGGCGAGAGTTCCTTTTGCGCCCGTTGCCGCCCGAGTCGTGGGATAGGCTCGTCGCCATCATCGGCGAACATATTGCACCGAGTTGGCCAAACTGGGCTCCCATCTGGCGTTTCCCCTATCCAGAGATTCAACGCGATGTCGAATTGAGGGTGGATGCGATTTTGGATCGGGCCGGAGTCGCCGAATGGCAAATCGCAACGGGTGATGCGGTCGGGTTCGATTCGCCGATTGCGTATCCGATGAATCGCGCAAGAAAGATCGCCATTTAACAGCCAAGCAACGATTCCGAAAGTCTTTGCACACACGTCTACGTATGCACCGCGTCGAACATCCCGAAGATGATCGGCCCGAAGATCATCACGGGGAGCCAGGCGGCCAGCGTCGGCGGCAGAACGTCGTGTTCACCGAGGTATTTGCTGCCGTACAGAACCGCATAAAAGATCGTAACGGCCACGAGGCAAATGCCGACCGAAACCAAGATGTGCCGGGTTTGATCGTGCAAGAAGATCGCCAGGGCGAGCAGCACCATCAGGCAACCGATGAGGGGCCGGGTCAACCGGAAATGGAACAGCACGGCCACGGTCTGCTGGCGGCCCCCTTCGGGTTTGTTCAGCAATTCCCAAAGTTTGTGCGTGGGCGCGAAGTGGTACCAGGTCGGCCGGCGGGTGATCGTTTCGAAATCGACTTCGCGCGTCTTGAGGAAGTATTGCCCCGGCCCGATGCGCACCACGCCGTCGGGCAGCGGGTCGGGTAAGCTCTCCGGGCTGGCGTTGAAGAGCTGCCAGCCGCGTGACAGTTTACCGCTCGCTTCCGGGATGTAAAAGGCTTCGGCCGCCGTCAAGTGAACCAAGCCGCTGCTGGTGTCGGCCGGCGAGGTGTACTCGAACCGAGACACTTTCAGGTCGCGGCGGAAGGCGTCTTCGCCCACGTAGTGCTCTTTGGTGATGGAATCGAACGCGCCGCGCACTTTCGTCGGCTTCAGGAGATCCGGGTCGTCGCGCGGCACCGACAGCGAATCGGCCACCAGGGGAATCAAGAACTCGGTGTTCAACGGGGCGATGGCCAAACTGAGAATGCAGCCGAGCAGAACCGGGCGGATCACCCGCAGCGTCGGTACCCCGGCGGAGAGAAGTGGGAGGATTTCGTTGCCGCGCTGCATTCCGAACACGGTGAATGCGGCCGCGATGACGCTGATCGGCTCGCTGAGCTTGTCGAAGATCAGGGTCACCTGCACCGCGTAGTAGGCCGCGATGTGCTTGGCGACCGCCCCGATGCCACCCCGCTGGCCGGTGAAGTCGTTGAGGTTCGTGAAGAGATCGACGACGATGTACAGGCCGAGCAGACAGACCAGGACGATCAGATAATTTCGCACGAAGTTGACGAAATACATGCGATCTAAAATGGTCATAGGCCACCGCCTTCCGCAGGTTTGGGGCTGGGTTTGGCCGGCTTGCCACCGGGCCAGCGGAGGCCCTTCCGATAGTCGAGCAAATACAGTTTAATGTAGTCGTTGGCGTCCGTGGCTTTGTAATTTCCAAAGCCGTTGGCCTTCAGCTCTTCGATCACTTCGGGCAGGCTGCGATTCTCGTATTCGATGCGGTAAATGGCGGTGAACAAGCCCGTCCGGTGCAGGCCGGCGGCGCAGTGGATCAAGATCGCGTGCGGAAGTCCCTTGTTCCAATAGTGATCGCGGATGCCGTCGATGACTTCCAAGAATTCGTCGATCACCACGGGCCGGCCACCCGGTTGGGCACTGTCCATGACCCCGCCGTCGAGCGAGATCGAATTCACCCCGATCCCGGCCAGCACATCACTCTGCTGCACGGACGGTTTGCCGAAAGCCCACTCTTTGATGCGCGGTTCTTTGACATCTTCTTGCAAGTTGATGACGGTCTTGATTTGGTAGCGTTCGTGCGCGTCGCGGAAGCCGGAGGCGGGGAGTTGCCCGGAGCGGTAGAACTTCCCCTCGGTGACGACCCGAAGCCGCCGGGCTTGGTCGTAGGTGTACCGGTAGTACAACCCCGGTAGCCCGAGAATGATAACGGCGAGCAGAGTTCCGAGCACCCACGACCGCGCAATTGGAGCGATTCCCATGTACGGAGCTTATCGGGAGGGGGCCGAATCTGTCAACGCCGCTTCGGAATGTGCTAAGTTGCCTTTTCAGGCGGAAAGGTAACTTAGGCTCTGGTTAATGATTCTAAGGTATACTAAGATCCTCCACAAGTTACCCATTTCGATAAAAGGGTAACTTAATGGAGCTTAAATGACGCCGGATCAATTCCAAATAAGCTCTTCCGGGCGGGTCGTCCGATCCGTGCTCGGGCACTGGACGTTTCAGCCGAATACGCTCCCGCCCGATTTCACTCCGGATTGGCCGACGATCCAGCGTATGAACGAGGCCGAACGAGCGCTGGGCGCGCTCGCGGGGATGGCAGGGCTGCTGCCAAATCCCCAATTGCTACTGAGGTCGTTCGTCAATCGCGAGGCGGTGGCTTCAAGTCGAATCGAAGGCACCGTCACCACGCTCGATCAACTGTTGCTCTTCGAAGTCACGCCCGACGAACTCGCGACTCCCGGCGATGCCGAAGAAGTCTTGAATTATGTGAGAGCGGCCGATTTCGGCTTCGCGCAGATCAAAGCCGGCTACCCCTTGAGCTGGCCTCTCGTGGAAGAGCTGCACCGCATCTTGCTGACGGGGGTTCGGGGTGACGAGAAGCGACCGGGGCTACTCCGGGATCGACCCGTGATGATCGGCCGCATGGGCCAGACTTTCGACACCGCCCGCTTCGTGCCGCCCTGCCACACGGTGCTTCGGCCCCCGCTCGACGATCTTGTGGACTTCCTGCGGACTTCGACCCTGCCGGTCATCGCGCAGCTGGCGATCGCCCATTACCAGTTCGAAAGCATTCACCCCTTCAACGACGGCAACGGCCGCGTCGGGCGACTACTAATCGCCCTCATGCTGGCGGCGCGGGGGGTACTGGTCGAACCGATCCTCTACCTCTCGGCCTATTTCGAACGGCATCGCCAAGAGTACTACGATCACCTGCTCTCGGTCAGTCACCGCGGGAGCTGGAACGAATGGCTCCAGTTTTTCGCCTTCGGGGTCGCCCACCAAGCGCGGGATTCTGCGATGCGCGCCCGGCGGTTGATCGAACTCCGCCGGAGTTTCCACTTACGGATCGCGGAAGTGATCCGCGCCGAGGCGGCCTTCCGCTTGGCCGACTCCCTCTTCGCCACGCCCTACACGACTCTGTCAAGAGCCACGCTCGTCACGGGCGTGACGAAAAAATCGGCCCAGAACACCCTCGACAAACTCCGCGCGGCCGGTTTGATCCGAGAAATCACCGGTCGACAAAGGTACCGCGTCTACTGCGCCGATGAAATCTTGGCGCTACTCGAACAACCGCTCGATCCCGAGGCCCCTTAAATGTGCGATCCGTCCCTCGATCCGACGGGCGTACATTCCGGCGTTCCTTCCCCTAAAACCACTCCATGCCACCGACCCCCGCCGCGTTCGCCGATGCCCTCGTCCTCACCGGCCCGACTTCGTCGGGGAAGTCGGCGGTGGCGCTGGAATTGGCAACCCAGCTCGGCTGCGGGATCGTGGCGATGGATTCCATGACCCTTTACCGGGGCATGGACATCGGCACGGCCAAGCCGAGTGCGGCGGAGCAGGCCGCTGTGCCGCACTACCTGTTGGATCGGCTCGATCCGTGGGAATCGGGCAACGTCGCTTGGTGGCTCACCGAAGCGGCGGTGGCCTGCGACGCGATCCGGGCACGCGGGTTGCGTCCGCTTTTCGTGGGGGGCACGCCTTTCTTTTTGAAGGCGTTGTTGCACGGTCTGTTCGATTCGCCCGCCATCGATGCCGCCATCCGCGTCCGGCTCGAAGCGGAAGCGGGCACCGTTGGCCCGGAGGCGTTGCACGCCCGGCTGGCGACAGTCGATGCGGTCTCGGCGGCGCGGTTGCACCCCAATGATGTCCGCCGGGTGGTGCGGGCGCTGGAAGTGTTTGAAGGCACCGGCCAGCCGATCAGCACTTGGCAAGATTCGTGGAAGAACGCCGCCGCGCCAATCCCGGTGGTGGCCCTCGATTGGCCCGTGGAGTTGTTGAATCAGCGGATCGATACGCGGGTGGAAGCGATGCTGGCGGCCGGTTGGCTCGTCGAAGCGCGACGGTTGTTGGAATCCCCGAAACCGCTGAGTCGCGAGGCATCCCAAGCACTCGGCTACCGCGATCTCTTCGAGTTCCTCGGCGGTGGCACCGACTGGAATCGTACCGTGGCCGGGATTCAACTGCACAGTCGCCAGTTTGCCAAACGGCAGCGGACATGGTTCCGTGGTTTGAAAGAATGCGTATCAGTGCCTGCCGAAGGTGGAAACCTTGCCGAGCGGGTGCGGGCGGGCTTTGGTCTGACCATTCCCGCGTGAACTTCTAATATCTCCGTTTCGATCTCTCTCGCAGGAGGCGGACGTGGCGCATACGTGTTTGGTAACGGGCGGGGCCGGCTTCATCGGTTCGCACCTCGTGGATGGGCTGATTGCCGCCGGAAATACGGTGCGTGTTTTCGACGACCTCAGCACCGGTTTGGCGTCCAACTTGGCTCACCACGGTTCAAAAGTGGAACTGGTACGTGGCACTCTGACCGATCCGCATGCCGTGGATGCTGCGGCGAAGGGAATCGAAGTGGTCTACCACCTCGGGGCGTTGGCTTCGGTGGCCCGCAGTGTCGAAGCGCCGACCGTTTCGCACGCCGCCTGCGCCACGGGCACGATCAACCTTTTGGATGCCGCGCGCAAAGCGGGTGTCCGCCGGGTGGTGTATGCCGCCAGTTCGAGTGCGTACGGGGGCGAGTCGAGCGCGAACGCCCAGAGCACCGACCTGATGCCGGTTGCCAAGTCGCCGTACGCCGCAGCCAAGCTC
>JANXWE010000257.1 GCA_025351325.1 Fimbriiglobus sp. | reverse complement strand
GCTTTCTCGGAATCGTCACCCAAATAGGCCTCCAGCAATTTCACGGCCTCGGCTTTCTCCATGATTTGAGGTTTGAGTTTGGTTTTCAGGAACGCAATGGCGGTTTTCGGATCCGCCAAAACCCGTTGCGTCACGCCGAGTTTCGGGAGATCGTCCCGCGCCGGCCCCCAGAGCTTGTTCCAGTCGGTCTCGACGGTTTTGGGCACGACCGGGTAACCCAAGATCCGGAAGTTCGCCCATTTCAATTGGGCGATGGCTCGCTTCGCGTCGTGAGTCGGGCCGACGCCCGGGTGCCCACCGGCCACGCGTTCGAGCAATAACTTGGCGTTGGCAGGATCGTCGCGCACGAGATAATCGCTGGCCAAGGCGAGCGACTTTCGCGAGTAAATCCACTCATTGCGAGTGAAATCACCCGTTTCGAACGAGTTCACGAGGTTATGGCTAGAACCGCATTTTCCTAAGGGAAAGGCCGCCGCCGGCAGGTCTTGCCTCGGCGCCCAGTTCAGAGTGCAACAACCCCTGTCAGCAAGCTGGATCGTCAGCGTGTAGTTGGACAGTGGGCCGTATTTCGTTTCGGGAATCGCGTCCACCAAAGATGCCAAACGCCAGCGGGTGAGATCGTTCTCAGTATGATCCCAAGCGTCGGCGAAGGTCATTGCGAGCCGTATGTCGAGTTTGCGAAATTTCGCCTCCGCCTCTTTCCACGTCCGTTCGTCGTCGGAAGCCAAATCCCGGAGCCAAGCCTTGGCCTGTTTCTGCGACAGTTGGACAGGGAGCATTTTATCGGCGAGAATCGCCGCCCGTTGCTTTGAGGAGAGCGTTTCGAGGTAGCACTGCAGGCGAACGACTCCAGATTCCGACCGAGTGGATCGATCCCAAAGATCATCGAATCGGCTGCGGATCTCGGGGGTTGCGCCAGGTGTCGATACCGGGGCGGCTTGGGCCGCGACGATTCCGAATGCGAATATCAATGGGACGATCGCGATTCGCATGGGTCGATCCTCGAAGCGTATGATTCGGTCGACGGTAATATACGAAGGGTATCCCATGTTGTTGCGCTCCGCAATGCTCACTGATTGTCCCTGGTGGGACAGACGTCAAATCGAGTTATGCTTCTCACGGGTGACACTGAGTTTTCTTTAAACACGTTAACCCGATGCGCAAGCATCGGCCGTGCGGAACGACGGGTCGACTGCGACATGAATATCCCGAATGTGGTCGGAGGTCAGGATCGTGGGGGCAAACAGCGGTGGTTTCCGATGCTCGCGCATCGGATTAACCCCGAATTTCATCGGTTATTTCGCCACAAAACCTCAGACTGACGCTTGTGGAGTATATCACTCGAAGTTCAGCCCCGTCAGTTTCAAGAATGCGGCGTGGAAGTCGAACTCGCGGGTCTGCACGCTCGCGGCGGCACCGGCCCGGATCACGTCGGCGAGTTGCTGTTGATCGTTCGCAACGTCGAGATCGAACACGCGGCGTTCGCCGTCTTTTAAAATCACGTCGGCTTTGCGCTCGGTGTGCTCTTGGCGGAGTGCCAAGGGCGAATCGAGTGCCACGAGTTTCCCTTTGCACATGATGCCGACGCGGTCGCAGATCTGTTCCACTTCTTTCATGTCGTGAGTCGTCAACACCACCGTAGCTCCGTTGCGAACGCGCTCACGCAGAATGCGATGTACGACTTCGGCCGAGTGGATATCAAGGTTCGCGGTCGGTTCGTCGAGGTAGAGCACTTGCGGATCGTGGAGCAAGGAACGTGCAAGCAGAAGTTTGCGACGCATGCCGAGGGAATAGCCTTTCACGGGGACATCGCCAGCTTCGTCGAGTTCGACCATCCGCAGGCAATCGCGGACTCGCAACCGGGGAACCGCGTACAAGTCGGCGAAGAATTCCAGATTCCGCCGGCCGGTGAATTCATCGAAATGATTGTCGCGGTCGGGTGTATAGCCGAAGAGCGGCTTGATCTTGGCCCACTGCTTCACCACGTCGAACCCGCAAACCGTCACGCGGCCGGCCGTGGGCAAGCGCTGGCCGATGAGCACGCGGATGGTGGTCGATTTGCCCGCCCCGTTGGGGCCAAGTAAGCCGAACAATTCGCCTTTGCCGATGTCCAGATTCAAAGCATCGACCGCGACAAACTTCTTGAACTGCACGCGGAGGTTGTCGATGGAGATCGCTGGCGTAGTCATGTCAGTTCCAGTTGAAAAGCTGTTTCAATCTAGAACAAGAATTTGAACCGCGGAGACGCAAAGACGCGGAGGAAAAGGAATCAAGTTGGAAAGAATGAAACAATCTTTGCTCAATCTCAAATTTTTATTCCTCGGCGTCTCTGCGGTTCAAACTCCGAATTTTCTCACTCGAATTCCACTTCGCCGCCGCGCTTCACGTTGAAGTACTTCGCGTTCGGGTGGTGGAACACGATGGCCGTCGTGCTCTGCTCGGGTTCGAGAAGGAACTGCTCCGTCAGCGAGATGCCGACGCGCGCCGGGTCGATCAACTCCATCAGCGCGGTCTGGTCTTCGAGCCGCGGACAGGCCGGGTATCCGAACGCGAAGCGGCGGCCCTGGTAGTGCCCTTTGAACAGCTTCGGAATCAAAACGGAGTCTTTGGCACCGATACCCCATTCGGCGCGGATGCGCTTGTGGAAGTATTCGGCGAACGCCTCCGCCGATTCGACGCCCAGTCCGTGCAAGAACAAA
>JANXWE010000238.1 GCA_025351325.1 Fimbriiglobus sp. | reverse complement strand
CCAATTCATGCGGAAATTCGTACCCGGCGACCAACCGTCACGGTTCGCCCCCCGAAATTGTGGCCAGTTCGAAGAATCACCAGAAAGTGACGCCAGACGTGCCAGATTCACATCCTTGAGTACCTGAATCTCGGCCGCATCTACCTGTTCGCGGTCGAAGAAATTGGGGAAGTTGGTGCGGAATGCCCACCAGCTGAACGTCAGCAGTCCCGCGACCATCAGCGAGCCGAGAATCAGCAGGTACCGGCGAGTACGGGAACCGGGCGGGCGTTGCGTCATGTGTGGCTCTGGTGCGAGTGATAGTCGATTTCGGTATTCAATTCTTCGCCATGATCGTCAAGCTCTCTATCGCCGCAGCAATCGTTTCATCAATGTTCGCATCGGTCATCGCACCGCCGGTGAAGGCCGCTTCAAATTGGCTGCATGGCAGGTAGATACCGCGATCCATCATCAGCCAGAAGAACTGGGCGAAGCGCTGCGTATCGACGGTCTTGGCCGTATCGAGATTCGTGACTGGCGTGCCCGTGAAGAAGAACGTCCACATGCTGCCCACACGGTTGATCTGGTGCGGAATCCCGAGCGATTGCGCCGCCGACCGCAGGCCCGCTTCGATGCGGGCCGATTGTGCCTCAAGCCGGGCATACGGGGGGTTCGTCTTCAACTCGTTGAGCGTGGCAATACCGGCTGCCATCGCCACGGGGTTCCCTGAAAGTGTCCCCGCTTGGAATACCGGCCCAGCCGGCATGACCGATTTCATCACGTCGGCCCGCCCGCCGTAAGCCCCGACCGGGTAACCGCCTCCGATGATTTTGCCGAGTGCCGTCATGTCCGGGAGGTCACCCAACAACTCTTGGGCACCACCGTAACTGAGGCGGAACCCGGTCATCACTTCATCGTAAATCAGCAAGGCCCCGTGGTGATGCGTCAGCCGGCGAAGTTCTTGACGGAACTCGGGGGTCGGTACCACCAAACCCATATTG
Organism: Fimbriiglobus sp.; assembly: GCA_025351325.1. Classification (GTDB taxonomy): domain Bacteria; phylum Planctomycetota; class Planctomycetia; order Gemmatales; family Gemmataceae; genus JALHQU01. Next base: position 1,824 of record JANXWE010000238.1, on the reverse strand, counting down.
CCGACCACGGCTTCGAGCATCACCCCGGCGATTTCATCACCCCGCGCCGCAAAAAGGTCGGCGAGTTGTTGGGTGTCGTTGTAGCGTAACACCACGGTGTCTCGGGTGGCGCCGGCGGGCACACCGGGGCTGTTGGGGACACCGAGCGTCAACGCACTGGAGCCAGCCGAGACGAGCAGAGCATCGACGTGGCCGTGGTAACAACCGGCGAATTTGACGATGATATTGCGACCGGTGTGTCCCCGTGCCAAGCGAATGGCGCTCATCGCCGCTTCGGTACCGCTCGACACGAATCGTACCATTTCGATGCTCGGCACGGCGTCAATCACCATCTCGGCCAGTCGACTTTCGAGTTCGGTCGGCGCCCCGAAGCTGGTACCATTTTGCAGCGTCTCGACGGCGGCTTTCACCACGGCCGGGTGGGCGTGGCCGAGGATCATCGGCCCCCACGAGCCGATGAAATCAAGGTAGCGCAGACCGTCGATATCGTACAGGTATTGGCCCGCACCCTTGGCGATGAAAATCGGCGTGCCGCCGACTGCCCCGAAGGCGCGAGCGGGGCTATTCACCCCGCCGGGAATGGCGTGTTGGGCACGGGCGAAGGCCGCGAGGGAATTCGGGCGCGAGCGAGAAGACCACGGTGAAAGGGACATCGGCGTTCCTGGCGGCTGACAGTTCTGAGACGATTCTCATCACACCCGGCACATGTCGGGTACAACTAGTTTATTCATAGGACATCTCATTGAGGTCGTGTTATGCGTCGGTTGCTCGCCTGCGGTGGTTTGCTCGTCTTTCTCACGCTCAATCATGCCTCCGCTCAAGAGCGAGTCCTCAAATCGCAGGACTTCCAGAACATTCCCTTGCGAGCCATCGGGCCAGCGTTCACCCCCGGCCGCGTCGGCGACATTGCCGTCGATCCGAACAACAAAAGCGTCTGGTACGTCGTCTTTTCCTCCGGAGGTGTTTGGAAATCGACCAACGCGGGTACCACCTGGAAGCCGATTTTCGACGGGGCCAGCTCGTATTCCGTCGGTTGCATCACCATCGATCCGAAGAACTCGGACACACTATGGGTCGGCTCCGGTGAAAATCAATCGCAGCGCAGCGTCGGCTACGGCGATGGCGTTTACAAATCGACCGACGGCGGTAACACCTGGAACAACGTTGGCCTGAAGCGATCCGAACACATCGCCAAAATCATCGTCCACCCGAACAATTCGGACATTGTTTATGTCGCGGCTCAAGGGCCACTGTGGGCCAAGGGTGGCGACCGAGGGTTGTTCAAAACCAAGGACAGTGGCGTCTCGTGGGAAAATGTCCTGGAGATCAGCCCAGATACCGGCATCACCGATGTTGTACTCGATCCGAATAAGCCCGATGTCCTTTACGCGGCAAGTTATCAGCGTCGGCGTCACGTCGGTGTGCTGATTGGTGGCGGCCCCGAATCGGCGATCCACAAGAGCATCGACGGCGGGAGGACGTGGAAGAAATTGACGGCAGGGCTACCCGACGCGGACAAGGGTCGCATCGCACTGGCCATTTCGCCGCAGAAGACGAACGTGCTCTATGGCCTCTTCAACACGGCGAAGGAAGGGGCGTTCTACCGCAGCGACGACGGCGGTGCGACGTGGGCCCGGCAGAGCGCCGTCACCGTGCTCGACTGGCAGTACTTCGGCCGGATCATCGCCGACCCGTTCGCGTTCGACCGCGTCTGGATCATGGACATCACCCCGGCCGTCACCGACGACGGCGGCAAGACGTTCAAGAAGCAGCAATGGGCCGTGCACCCCGATCACCATGCGCTCTGGATCGACCCGGCCGACA
>JANXWE010000157.1 GCA_025351325.1 Fimbriiglobus sp. | reverse complement strand
CAGCTTTTCGGTAAGTTTCGTCGAAGACTTCGACGAGATGGTTGCGGAGGGTTCGGCTATCGGACGCCGCTTCGGCGAGTTCCGACCGCTGGTGCCTCAGCGTGCTCACCCAACTCCCGGTGCGTTTCTCGGGCTGGTGTTCCCACTTCAACCAGTGGATCATTAAAACACGCAGTCGGCTTTTCACCTCCCGGCGGTCGCGTTTTCCCATGTCTTCGAGGATCTCTTTGAGGTTGGCAAAGTCGAGTTCCTCGGTGCGTCCCTGCCCGATCAGCGCGGCCATCGCGTCGTACCACGCGACCTCGTCCCGTTCGTATAACCCGTCCAGTCCCCGTTCCAGATCGAGTGGGATCGTCGGCATGGCAGTCATTGCGGTCGTCTCCCTCAATTCGGTTTCGTCACACTGTCGACGCTCGGCACTTTCCCCGCCCGTTTGACCATGTCGGCTTTCATCGATTCGAAGTCCTTCGGCTCGGCTTTGGCCCAGCTCTTCTGAGCCACCTTCAAGTAACGGTAGGCTTCGTCGGTGCGGCCGAGCCGTTCACATAGTGCCCAGAGGCCAAGGGCAGCGCGGACGCTTCCCGCATCGTGCGCGAGAGCTTCCAGGAATGCTTCCTCCGCTTCGGTGGCTAACCCGCAGTCGAGGACGCTGGTGCCCCAGACTTCCATGTAGTAGGCCCCGCCACCCCACGCGTGGTGACCAAAGTCGTCTTTGGTCTTTTCGATGATCCGCTTGAACAGTTTGCAGCCCGCCTCGGACTGACCCGTTTGGCAGAGAAGCCGGGCTTGTACTTCCCAGGTTCGGTACTCGTTGCGGTTGGCACTGCCACCCTTTTTGATGGTCGATTCTCGAAGGACGTCCACTTCGGCCTGAGCCTTGCGAACATCCCCTTGTTCGAGGGCCACCACGGCTGCGTGGTAGGCCGCACCGGGCTTGTCCTGCTTGCGCAGCGCCTCGATGGTCGTCTTGGTCTCGGCCCAATCTTTCAGGGTCACCGCCATTCGGAACCATTCGGGCTTGAACGTGTAACCGTACCCCTTGGCGTCGGTCTGAATCGTTTTCGCTTCCGCGAACCGGCCATCGTGAACGAGACTGCGCGTCAGCGTTTCCATGTGGTGGTTGAACTGGTGATCGTCGCTCGGTTTCACACTTTGGAACGTGTGATACGCCTTCTGTAGTTCGACGGCTTTCCAGCTCCAGTCGGTGGTCTGCTGCCATTTGCCGATCCGCATTCCCAAGTGCGCTTGCATATGGAAGGCGTGCGGAATCCCGGGCGACGACGCGATGTACTTCTCGGCGTATTGCCAGCCGAGCGCGGGCCGCTTGATGTTCTCGTAAAAGTGGACGAATTCGTGGTTGGCACCGGGGTGCAGCGGATTGACCTTCAACAGCATTTTGTAAAACGGTGCTGGGGCGTACTGGCCGTCGGCGATCTGAGCACGGGCGAACCAACCTTCTTCATCGTCGTCGTAGAGCGTCAGCAGTTCGTCGAGTGTCCCGATTGCCTTTTTCTTGCGTTCATCCGGGCCGACGTTGGGCCACAGCCCCTTTTCTTGGAGCTTGGCCGTGATGAGCAGTTGCTCGCGGTGGCTGGCCTTCCCCAAGAGCGCCTTGGCTTGATCGATGCAGATGTCGCGGGCCGACTTCGTGAAACGATCCGGAACTTGTCCTTGCCAAGCCGTTCCGCCCAGGGCGAGAAATGCGTTCGGCGACGGGGCCTTGGCACCGCTGCCCCACTTTTCGAGGGCTTTGTACAATCCCAGCCAAGCCATTGCACAATCCGGATCGTGTTTCAGCGCCGTTTCAAACGACCGAGCCGATTCGAGCCAGACGTAAGAATAGTAAAACCCCAGCCCTTGGTCGCAGAGCTGTTGGCACTGCTCCGACGAGGTGCTGATGGGGTATTTCAACAGGCACAGATTCGGAACCAGCTTGCTCGGCGCGAGGCCGGTCAGGGGCATCGGTGGATCGGGCAACATTCGCGGAGCCGGGGCGACTTCACCCGCCGAAGCAACTCCGCAACAGACCAGCATGAGAACCAAACAGCGGTGCAACATGGAGATGCCCTTCGACGAAGCTCATTTGGCAGGTGGTTAAAGTTTACCTCCCGAGTCGGGATTTGGGAAGTGGCGTTTCGGAAAGTCCAGCGATGCTTTCGGTAGGACCGCGAACCGGGTAACTCCTTCGGGGTCAGTGAAACGCAAGGGCCTCTTTTGCGGCCCCAACGGGGCAACCGAAGGTAGCCAGGGGTGGAGCGGAGCGCAACCCCTGGAGGCACGCGGGAACGATCCTCCCTGACCCCAACGGGGTTACCGCCATGCTATCCCCGGGCCAACGCTTCGAATTCCACTTCGGATAACACCCGGATTCCCAACTCCTGTGCTTTCGTCAATTTGCTCCCCGCGTCGGCACCCGCCAATACGTAGTCGGTCTTCTTCGAGACGCTGCCCGACGTTTTCCCGCCCAACTCTTTGATGCGGGTCTCGATGGTGATGCGGTCGTAATTCTCGAGCGACCCCGTGACGACGACAGTTTTCCCCGACAACGGTTGCGTACCGGCCACGACGACTTTCTGTTCGTGGGTCAGCTTCAACCCGAGTTCGCGCAGTTCGGCCACGAGCATTTCACCCGCTTCGCAGTGGAAGAAATCGTACAGGCTCTCGGCCCGCTTCGGGCCAACGCCCTTCACTTTGGCGAGGTCATCTTTGGATGCGGCGACGACGGCATCCAATGTCGGGAACGCTTCCACCACGAGATCGCTCATGCTGCCGCCGACGCCGTAAATACTCAGCGACGGCAGCAGTCGGGCCAACCCGCGATTCTTGCAGCCCTCGATGCCGGCCAACAGATTCTTGGCCTTGGTCTTGGCGAACTTTTCCAAGCTCAGCAGTTGTTTCTCTTGCAGGCGGAACAAGTCGGTGACCGATTTCACCAGCCCGCTATCGACCAACTGCTTGGCCACCTCGTCGCCGAGTCCGTCCACATCCATCCGCTCGCGTTTAGCAAACGAGACAATCCGCTTCGTAACCTGGGCCGGGCAACGGCCGACATCCGAACAATAGAAGCCGTAGCTGATTGCCGATTCGTCCTTCTCGACGGCAGCCCCGCAGACCGGGCAGACCGTCGGCCAGACCAGCGGTTTCGTATTCGCCGGCCGGGCTTCAAGCACGACGCTGACGACCTGCGGGATGATCTCCCCGGCCTTCTCGACCACGACGGTATCGCCGAGGCGGACGTCCCGCTTTTCGACCCAGCTCGCGTTGTGCATGCTGGCCCGGCGCACTTGGGTTCCCCCGAGAAGCACCGGCGGGTCGAACTCCGCCACCGGCGTGAGTTCGCCGAACTTGCCGATCTCGAAGGCGACGTTCTGGAGCTTGGTGATCCCCTGTTCCGCCTCGAATTTGTACGCCTTGGCCCACTTCGGCACTTTGCTGGTCGCCCCGAGGCGCCGGCGCTGGTCGAAGCGGTCCACCTTCACCACGAGGCCGTCGGTGTCGTAGGGGAGGTCGTGGCGCTTGGTGTTCCAGATTTCCACCTGGGCCAGCACGTCGTCGACGGTGGAACAGAAGATCGTCGAGTCGTTCACCGGGAACCCGTACTCGGTGAGCTTGGCGAACAGTTCCCGCTGAGTCGTGATCTCGACGCCATCCATCGCCCCGGTGCCATAGGCGAACAAGCGGAGCTTGCGCTTGGTGCTCTCCTTGGGGTCGAGCTGTTTCAACGTCCCCGCCGTGAGGTTGCGCGTGTTGGCATAAAGGCCGTCGCCGTCCGCGAGTTTCTGGGCATTGATCCGAACCAGTTCGGCCCGGGTCATGTAGATTTCACCGCGCACCTCGAATAACTTCGGTGGCTTCGATGTGTTCAATCGCAGCGGAATCCCAGGAATCGTTCGCAAATTGTGGGTCACGTCGTCGCCGATGTCGCCGCTGCCACGGGTCGCACCGGTCTTCAACAACCCATCTTCGTAGACGATCGAGATCGACACGCCGTCGATTTTGAGTTCCACGCTGTAGGCGATTTCGCCGGCACCGGCCCCTTTCCGGACGTCGGCGTCGAACTTCCGCAAGTCGGCCGCATCGTAGCTGTTATCGATCGACATCATCGGCACGAGGTGCTTGACCTTGGCGAAGCCGTCGATGGGTTCCCCACCGACACGTCGAGTCGGACTGTCGGCCGTCACCAGTTCCGGGTGCTTCTTTTCGAGGTCGACCAATTCTTGGAGAAGTTTGTCGAACTCGCGATCCGAGATACTCGGCTTCGCCTCCACGTAATACTTCCGGTTGTGGTCGTCCAAGGTCGAACGGAGTTCGGCCGCACGTTCGGGTAGAGTTTGAACCACGGAATGTACCTTGGGGGAGATTTCACCAGATTGTCCCCGGAATCGGCCAGCGTGCAAGGTCGGTAGCGAACAAAATTGGGTATAATTGACCTTCTCTGGAACTTGCCATCAAGAGTGATCTTCCGCCGTGCCAAATGAACCCATTCCCGAAGCGCTCGGGCCGGATGCCCTCTCGAATCTGACCCTGAAAGCCCCGAAGACGGTGGCGACCGGGTTCCCGGCTGTGGCTGCATCGATGCGGCACGCTTGGAGCTTGGCCGGGGTCGGGCGTGGCACGCGGGCGCTGCTACTCTTGAATCAACCCGGCGGCATCGACTGCACGAGCTGCGCTTGGCCCGATCCCGACACCGACCGCGCCACCGCCGAGTTCTGCGAGAACGGGGCCAAGGCCATCGCCTGGGAGACGGACAGCCGCCGGATCGACGCGGCGTTCTTCGCCGAGCATTCCATCGACGAACTCGGCCAGCAGACCGACTACTGGCACGGTCAACAAGGGCGCTTGACCGAACCGATGGTGCTGCGGCCCGGTTCGCGGCACTACCAACCGATCTCGTGGGACGACGCTTTCGCCCTGATCGCCAACGAGCTGAACGGCTTGGCCTCGCCCGATGAAGCGGCTTTCTACACCTCGGGACGCACCAGCAACGAGGCGGCCTTCCTGTACCAACTTTGCGTCCGCCAGTTCGGCACGAACAACCTGCCCGACTGCAGCAACATGTGCCACGAATCGTCGAGCATCGCCCTGCCGGAGGTCATCGGCATCGGCAAAGGAACCGTGAAGCTCGACGACTTCGAGAAGGCCGAACTGATTCTGATCCTCGGGCAGAATCCGGGCACGAATCACCCGCGGATGCTCACGGCACTGCAGAAGGCCAAGCGGGCCGGTGCGGCCATCGTCGCCATCAACCCTCTGAAAGAAGCGGGGCTGCTGGCGTTCAGCAACCCGCAAGAGATCCGGGGGATGCTCGGCTTCAGTACGCCGCTGGCCGACCAATATTTGCAAGTGCGCATCGGCGGCGATCAAGCGTTGCTGCAAGGGGTGCTGAAGTCGCTGCTGGCCCGCGATGCCGTGGATCGGATGTTTGTCGAAGAACACACCGACGGCTTCGAGGCGATGAAAGCGGGCATCGGCGAGGTCACTTGGGAACAGATTGAGAGCGTCTCCGGGTTGGCCCGTGCCGACATCGAACTGCTCGCGGGGCGGGTCGCCAAAGCGGAGCGCATCATCGTCTGCTGGGCGATGGGGCTGACGCAGCACAAGCACTCCGTGGTGACCATCCAAGAAATCGTCAACGTGCTGTTGCTGCGCGGCAGCATCGGCAAACCGGGGGCGGGGGTCTGCCCGGTGCGCGGGCACAGCAACGTGCAGGGCGACCGCACGATGGGGATCTACGAAAAGCCGAGCGAACCATTCCTCAAAGCCCTCGACGACGAGTTCCACTTCACCGCCCCGCGACCGCACGGCCTCGATACCGTCAACACGATCCGAGCCATGCGTGACGGCCGGGTGAAAATCTTCTTCGCCATGGGTGGCAACTTCCTGAGCGCGACCCCGGACACGAACGCCACCGCCGCGGCGTTGCAGAAGACGCGGCTGACGGTGCAAGTGTCGATCAAATTGAACCGCTCGCACTTGGTCTGCGGGCAAACGGCGTTGATTCTACCCTGCCTCGGCCGCACGGAACGGGACAGCCAAGCGAGCGGCGATCAATTCGTGACGACGGAAAATTCGATGGGGGTGATCCAGCGTTCCCAGGGCAAGTTCGACCCGGCGTCGCCGCACTTGCTCAGCGAGCCGGCCATCGTCGCCCGACTGGCCTCGGCGACCCTCGGCGCGAAATCGACGGTGCCTTGGAACGAGTTGGTTTCCAATTACGATTTCATCCGCGATCGCATCGAGCGCGTCGTGCCAGGGTTCGACGGCTACAACCGGCGGGTGCGCGAATCGGGTGGATTCTACCTGCCGAACAAACCTCGTGAGGGGCAGTACCCGACGGCGACCGGCAAAGCCCGCTTCCGCGCGAATCCGCTGGCGACGTTGGATCTCGAGCCGGACGAACTGGTGATGATGACGATTCGCACGCACGATCAGTTCAACACCACCGTGTACGGCATGCACGACCGCTACCGGGGGATTCACAACGAGCGCCGGGTGATCCTGATGCATGCCGACGACATCCGCGAACGCGGGTTGAAGGTCGGCGAAATCGTGAATCTCACCAGCCATTTTCAATCCGAATTGCGGCACGCACCGCGATTCGTGGTCGTGGAATACGACGTGCCACGCGGCTGCACGGCAACCTATTTCCCCGAGACGAACGTGCTAGTACCGCTCGATAGCATTGCCGACCGCAGCGGGACGCCGACTTCGAAATATGTCCGCATTACGGTGGCCCGCGCGGTAAAGGAATGAGACAAACCGCACTTAGTGCGCTACACTGGCACCACCGCTATTGATTCCCCCACGCGAGCAACATCATGAGTATCGTGCGAGTTGGTATGTCGGAGAGTAAATCATTCGGCGACGGTTACGACGCCATCTTCGGTGGCAAAAAGAAGCCAACGGCAAAGCCGGTGATTGTCGCAGTTAAGAAGCCGACGGCGAAAAAGGCCCCCGCGAAGAAGGGCAAAAAGGCCTAGCCATGGGCCGCATCGAACTGGCCACGGCCACGCTCGCCGAATGGCCGGTGGCGTGCCGGCTGGCTCTGGGCCATACCCCCGCCGATCTCTTGGATACCCGGACGGCCAGGTTGCTCGAACTGGTTCGGGCCGGGACGTTCGATCCCGTCGGGTTGATCCTCGCCCGTCAAAACGGAACGCCGGTCGGGGCCATCGCCGCGCAGGTTCTCCCCGGCGGTTCCGGAGTCGTGCTCACCCCGTACGGGATGGATTCGACCATCCGCGAAGCGTTGGTTGGGTCGGCCACGGAGCTGTTTCGCCGAACCGGCACAACCATCATTCACTGCCTACTCGGTGAAGCGGAGGCTCCACAAGCGGCACCGTTGTTGGCTGGGGGATTCCGTCACGTCACACAAATCCAGCACATGCTGCGTCACGGTTCCAGTTTACCCGACTTCGCACGGCACCCTTCTAGCAAGTTGAATTTTGTCCCCTATTCCGATGCTTTGGAGACAGATTTCGCCGACACCTTGCAAAGGACTTACGTCGGCACCCTCGATCTTCCAGAGACGACAGTGGACCGCCCTGCTAAACAGCAGTTGGAATGCTACCGACACGGCCAGCCAAACCCGCCCGATTGGTGGTTGGCCGTAGATGGCCCTGGCAGGCCCGTGGGCGTCGTGATGCTAGCGGAACTGCAATCGGCCGGGGTCTGGGAAATCGCTTACCTAGGCCTCGTTTCCGATGCTCGTGGGCAGGGGCTTGGCCACGAACTGATTCGACACGCCATTCTCGAATCCGGACGATTGGGACACGTCGATTTGGGCCTCAGTGTCGATATACGCAATGCTCCTGCAACAAAGTTATACCGGGATTGGTTGTTCTGTGTGTATGAGTTGCAGGACTTGTACCTATTGCGACTGCCGCCGGCGCCATGAATCGCACGCCGACTCTGGGGATCAGGATGTCTGGCCGGATTCCAGCGATCAATCTGATTGTAACCATTTCGCAGAATGCGCATTTGAGTTGGCCTGCGCCAAGTCGTAGGGGTTGCGCCTCTCGAAAACCCCGTTTCGGGGCACAACTGACCTAGCACAAGGTAGGCGCCCGGACGTTTCGGCGCAAAATGAAGACTCACACCAGTGGGCACCTTCACGCAGCATTCATTCGCATTCGTAACAACCGTTACGGTCGGAGAAATTGCACCGTGACGTCGGCCCCGAACCGAGACGAAACTGGTAAGCAACGTGGCGCAACCGCCGTCGGAATCACTGGCCATCCGCATGGAAGCGGCGCTGATCCAAAGGATCAGCGGCCCGCGCTTCCAGATGTGGTTTCACGATCACGCGAAGTTCGTGGCGGCGGGTCGGGACTTGCTCGTGGTCGTGGCCAGTCATCAATTCCAAGAGTGGCTCGAACAGACCTTCGGCGAAGCGGTGCGATCTGCTGCCGAAACCGTTTATGGCCGGGCGACGGCCGTGAAGTTTGTTGTCGATGCCGCGCTGTTTCCGAACCAGGCCGAAGCCGACGCCAAACCGGCGAGTACGCCGGTGGCACCCAAGTCGAAGGATCGTGGCAAGCCGCACATCTTCGGCGAAGACTTGCTTCCTCCACCAGCATCGCGTGGTAAAAACTCAAAGCCGGTGAAGACTGATGGCAAGGGCCGACGTTGGAAGAGCTTGAGCGACTTCGTCACCGGTTCGTGCAACCGGGTGGCTCATGCTTCGGCCATCAGCGCGGTCGAAGAGCCGGGCGAAGGGGCGAATCCGCTGGTGATCCACGGGCCGGTGGGCACTGGCAAGACGCACCTGCTCGAAGGCATCTACGCCGGCATGCGCAAGGCGTGGCCCGACTCGCGGCCTTGCTACATCACCGCTGAAGAATTCACGACCCGCTTCGTTCAGGCCAGCCGATTCGAGAAACACGGTGCCTTTCGCAAGCAGTTCCGCGAGTGCTTCGCCCTGCTGCTCGACGATTTACATTTTCTCGCCACCAAGCCGGGCACCCAGCGAGAGTTCATCCACACCCTCGACGCCCTGATTGCCGACGGTTTGCAAGTGGTGGTCACCACCGACTGCCACCCCCGGTTGGCCGAAGAATTGATGCCCGAATTGGTGGATCGTCTGTTGGGCGGAGCCACTTGGTCCCTGCAACCACCCGACGACAGCACGCGGTTGGAAATTCTGCGGAAGAAATCGACCGGCGGACACCCGCTCATCCCCGAAGCGGTGCTGAAGTACTTGGCCAAGAACCTGCCCGGGAACGTCCGCGAACTCGAAGGGGCCATCAACAGCGTTCGCCACGTCGCCAAGGTGACAGGGCAGCCCATCGACCAGAAGTTGGTGCAGGAGGCTCTGGGCGACTTGCTGCGGCACACGGTTCGCGCCATCACGGTATCGGATGTTGACCACGCCGTCTGTGCGGTGCTGCGGCTGGCATCGGGGACGCTGCAATCGAAGGCACGTTCCTGGGCTGTGAGCCATCCGCGGATGCTGGCGATATTCTTGTGCCGGAAGCACACCGTCGCCACCTACGGCCAGATTGCCAAGCATTTCGGTGCGAAGACCCACAGCACCGCGGTCGCCGCGGAGAAGAAGGTTCGGGCCTGGTTGGCGAAGGATGAAAAGCTCACCGTCGGCGAGCGGGTTTGGCTGGCCAAAGATTTGGTGGCCCGACTCGAACGAGAATTGCAGCGCTGATCCGGGCGAGCCATCGGTGCGGTACTGGCGAACAGGCCGTGCCCAACTCCGATATCCGCACCGTTTACAAACCTCCCGCTTCGTGATGTAGTAAGACGAATGCGTCATCGATTCGGCCGGCGACGACGCCGCGATGGGTATGTACCTGACCCAGTTGGAAGAGGTGTTTGGCTGCTGCCGGCACTCCCACATTCATTGGGTTTACGATCCGGGCGGGGAAGCGACCGATCCCGACGCCTTGACCCCGGATGGAGGTGGCAGAGGTGACCTGGCAACTCACCCACGGGTTGGGTGATCCTCCCGGCCAAAAACAGTGAGCGAAACCGGATGTGGCACACCCTCATTCCGAGACTCCTTCGCCCAACTCCCGATCTCACACCTCGCCCGGCCCGAGTTTGCCACTTGACTCTGGCGAATCTGCGGTGAAAATGGCGTGTCGGATTGCACCCTCTCGGTAATGCTATGTCGCTGCGCAATTCCCAACGATCGTCCCGCGAGTGGCTCTTGCTCGGGGTCGCCCTGTTGCTCGTGGGTGGCGTGGTGATCCCCCTCTGGCGGATGACCGGCACCGAAGAATCGCGCACGGCATTCTTGAACAACTGGACTCCGCAACGCCTTGGTAAACTGATAGTTGGCCCCGAACAGGCCGTCTGTTACGTCTGTTTCACTTGGTCGGGACTCATTCTGATGCGGCGCTACTTCGAAGTGCGTCGGCAACGCACCGCTTTCGGTTACGATCTCTTGCCGACGGACGAAGGAGCGCGGATTCTCCCGGAAGATGCCCGGCCCTTGGCCCGGAAAGTCGATCAGGTGATGGCCCGCGACGGCTCGACCATTCTGGCGAACATGATCCGGCTCGGCTTGGGTAAATATGCGATTAGCAAGAGCGGCCCGGATGTGGCGGAAGTCGTCCGCAACCAAGCCGACGTCGAACAATCGCGGTTCGTCGCCACCATGGGCACCGTGAATTACTTGGCCTGGGCGATCCCGGCCGTCGGCTTTCTCGGCACCGTGCGCGGCTTGGCGGGGGCCATGGGCTTGAGCCGGCCGAAAGATCAGGACGTTCAAGATTACATCGACAAATACATCGACCAAGTGAAAGACCACCTCGGCACGGCCTTCGATTGCACCTTCGTGGCGCTCGCACTCAGCTTGGTTTTGATGTATATTTTGCACAGTGTGCAACGCAGCGAAGAGACTCTTGTGATCGACTGCCAAGACTACTGCCAAGAGCATTTGCTGTTGCGGCTGTACGACCCGCAGCCGCACGATGGCGTGTCGTTGGTGGTAGCTGGGCGAAGCTGACCCGTTTCCCCGCGTGAGGTGGCATGTTCGGATTGCTGACGAAAAAATCGCCGGTGGTGGAAGTCCCCTTTCGCCTCGTGGGAATCGACCTGAACGCGACCCGAGCGCGGGCCGTGGTGGCCGGCGAAGGCCGCACGCGCCCGATCTTGCTCGACGACGTTGGCGACGAATTGCCCCTGGCGTTGCAGCTCGATCAACGGGTGCCGAAAGTCGGTGTCGGAGCGCTCTCACTCTGCCGGTTATCGCCCCATTTGGTCTGTAGCAATTTCCTCGGCTCGCTCGGGTTGCCTCATGAGTGGCGCGGTGGCCGACACGTGCTCACGCCGGAACTCGCCACCAAGCACACGTTCGACAGATTGGTGAAGCCGATCTCGGCCGAAACCGATTCCTCCGCGTTGACGTTGCCGGTGTACTTGTCGACCGCCCAAGTTCGCACCGCCCTCGAGTTGGCCCACGCCAGTCGCTTGCCGATCCGTGGCTCTGCCGTGGCACCCCTGGCACTCGGTGCCCACCGGGCCAGTACCCTCGGCGGCCCGGCCAGCGTTCTGTTCGTCGATGTCGATGAATTCGCCCTGAGTGGCACGTTGTTGCAAGTCGGCCCCGCCGATGTGCGGATTCTCGGCTCGGGCTTCTGGCCACAAGTGTCGCTGCGACTTTGGAAGAACCGATTGCTCGACGGAATGGCCGACCACTGCGTCCGCATTTGTCGGCGTGATCCGCGCGATTCCGCACAGGCCGAACAAGGGATGTACGACCAACTCGACACCTTGTTGGAGCAGACGCGGACGGGGCAGCGGGCCACGATGCAAATTCGCGGGGAACATTGGTTCCAAGACCTCGCCCATGCGGCGGAGCAAGTCGAAGCCTATTGCACGGGGTTGGTGAAACTCGCCGCGGAGGGGTTGCAACAGCTGCTGTTGTCGTCCGCGATCAAGTCGCCGCCCCAAGCGGTTTGGCTGTCGCACGCGGCCGGTCGCTTGCCGGGGTTGGCGGCGAAAATCTACAAGCACTCTCCCGAGCAGACCTCCGTCAGCATCCTGCCTCAGAACGCCGCCGCCGAAGCCGTGGCCGCAATCTTGCCGCGCTGGTTGCAAGGGACGCTGCCGAAGTTGCACCTCGACAGCATCCTCCCGTTTGAAAAACCGATGGCGACCCCGCATTTGCCGGCCCACAGCATCGGTAAGATCGCGTTGAAGTCGGCGTTGCCCGCCACGCGTGGGGAAGGATAAACTCATGCGAACCCGACACAAACAGCCGACGCTCGTGAGCATGTGGATGCTCGACGTGTTTTGCTGTGCTCTCGGCTGTGTGATTTTGTTGTGGGTGTTGGAATCGCTGAGTTCCACCGAGCAGAGCAAGAAGGCACGGAATGCCCTCCAAGATTTGAGCCGCACCAAGAACGAACTCGTGGCCACCTTGGATGACCTCGGCAAAACCAAGAGCGTGCTGAACGCGACGATCCAAGACTTGCGCGGGTCGCTCGCGGTGATGACCGCCGAACGCGACAGCAAAGATCAAGATGTGATCCGGGCCAACGCCGACCTCGCCAACAGCCGCAAAGCCGTGGCCGTTGCCACGTCCGATTTGAAAGATGCCAAGAATCGCTTAGCCGCCGCCAACGACGACTTAGTCGGCATCCGGGGCGACGTGGCCAAAATGGAAGAACGAGCCGCTGCGGCACTCGCCGAGATGAAGAAGAAGGACAAAACCGCGACGGATTTGAACGCGCAATTATCGAGTGCGTCGAGTGCCGAGGCGATGCTCCAGAAGCTGCTGCGCGAACGGCAGAAGGATCTCGACACGTTGAATTCGCAGAAGAAACAGGCCGACGACCGGCTTTCGGACTTGGACGCCAAGTACCGCTCGCTCCAGGTCGACGCCAAGGAAGCATCCTCGGCCTTGGCGATGTCCAAAAAGTCGGAGGCGGAATTATCGGCGGCGCGATCAAAGCTCAAGAACATGCAAAAGGGCACCGATGATTCCAACGCGACCATCGTGGAGCTGCGTTCGGAGAATCGTAAACTCGCCGACAAGTTCGACCGCTTGCGGATCGACAGCGAGAACAAATTCGCCGGCGTCGCCATGAGCGGGAAGAATGTTGTGTTCCTCATCGATATTTCTGGCAGCATGAAATTGATCGATGAGAAGACACCCGACCCGAACAAATGGCCAGGCGTCATCGACACCGTCGGCAAAGTGATGAAGAGCAACCCCGCCCTCGAGAAGTACCAAGTGGTGATCTTCTCGCGCGAGGCCAAGTACCTCTTCGGCAGCCGGGAGTGGCTCGATTACAAAGGCGAGGAGTCGGTCAAGAAAGTCACCGATGCGTTGAAGGTGACGACACCCGGTGGCGACACGAACTTGTACGAGGGGTTCGACCTCAGCTTCCGACTCCGCTCGACAGGTCTCGACACCATTTATTTGTTCTCGGATGGCTTGCCGACCAGCGGCGTCGGCCTGTCCCCGCAGCAGGAAAAAACGCTCCCGGACAATCAGCGCGTCGAGGTCCTGTCCAAGCACCTCCTCAGCATGCTCAAGTCGAATTGGAACCCGTTGCATGACAACCGAAAAGTCCGGATCAATGCCATTGGTTTCTTTTACGAAAGCCCAGAAGTGGGGGCGTTCCTTTGGGCACTCGCCCGTGAGAACGACGGAAGTTTCGTCGGAATGAGCAAGCCGTAACCGGCACGAGATTGCTTACGATTTCGCTTCATTCGCGTTCGCTTCACGGATGCGTTCCTCGACGATGGTCAGCAGCATCGGGTGTCGACCGAGTGGCTCGGCCAAACGGAACACGACTCGGGGAAACCGTTCGGACAGCGCCGCACGTGCCGTGATCAAGTCTTCGCGGACGTGAATGCCCGGCGACAAGAAATACGGTAACATCACCATCTCGGTGGCACCCTGTTCGACGCAGGCCGCCCCGCCTTCTTCGATCGTCGGCGAAGCCAGTTCGAGGTAAGAACATTGCACGAATGGGGCGTCGGCCCGTTGTCGGAGGGCACTGGCCACGTGCTCCAAATCGGCGTTGGCTTCCGCCCGGCGACTACCATGGGCGATGAGCAAAATGGCTTGCATTCTGAATCCTGTCTGCGGGTGCGTCTGGCGAGCGCCACCAAAATTCCTACCGTCTTAGGATAGGCGGAGGAACGCGAGCATGACCGGATCACGAATCGGAAACTGGATTTTGGGAGTCGAACTCAGCCGGGGTTCGCTCGGAACGACGTTCCGCGCGACCGCCGTCAACGATCCCAGCCGTTTGGCGGCCGTGAAGCTTCTCGATCACGAACTGGCTCGCCGCCCGGAATTTCTGAAAAAATTCCCGGGCGAGATGCTGACACTCCAGCGGTTGAAGCACCCGAACATCGCCCGGTATTACGATGCGGGCGTCCACGCAGGTGTGGCTTATTACGCGTCCGAATTCGTGAGTGGAACGAATCTCGAAGTGGCGTTGCGAACATTGAAACGGCCCGACGACCCCGGTTTGAACTGGCGCGACGTGGTGTTGAGCATCGCCGTGCAAGCGGCGCGGGCCCTCAAGCACGGGCACCACCGGAGTATCTTGCATCGGGGCTTGAAGCCGGCGAACTGCCACTTCACCCCGGAAGGGGTTTTGAAAGTCACCGACTTCGGCGTCGGGAAATTGTTTCCCCTGAACCCGCTCACGCTCGCCGCGGAACCGTTCGGAACCATCGCATTCTTGGCGCCGGAATTCTTCACAGGTAAGCCGCTGACACGTCGCAGTGACCTCTATTCGTTGGGTGGGCTGCTCTACACGCTGTTGTGCGGCCGACCGCCGTACGCCGCCGCCACGGCCGCCGAGTTCATGCACAAGCACTGCTACGTGCTCCCGGATCGGCCGATTCAATTTGTGACCAAACTGCCGCACGAGTTCGATGAACTCGTCTGCGTGCTGTTGAATAAAGACCCGAGCCGTCGGCCCCCGACCGCCGCGACGGTGCTCGAAATCCTGCAGCAGATCCGCGGTAAGGCCGAACGCAAAGGCGAGACGGTGTACTGGCCCGTCACCGATGGCACCGACACCATGGCCGCGCTGGTGGATGACAACTCGGCCACGGAAACGGAGAGTTGGGAACGTCCGAAGCCGTTGATGTCGCGCCCGAAAGTGGTGATCCCACTGTTCTGTGCCCTGGTGGCGGTGGCGTTGCTCCTCTGGTTTTGGCCGCGCCCGACCGCGACCGAGTTGTACACCTCCGCGCAGCCGCTGCTCGCGTCGGACAACCCGGCCGATTGGGACAGGGCCTGGGACGAGTACCTCGAGCCACTTTCGACTAAATACCCCGGTGAATACACCGAGGAAGTCCGTGCGGCTCGCATCAAATTGTCGGATCGTCGGAAGTTGCGTCGGGCCATTGATGACGGTGCTAAGCTCGACTATTCTTGCGAAAGTGAGCGGTTGTACCTGCGTGGGCTGGCATTCGCCCAAGTCGGCGATACCGCCGAGGCGGCTCACACTTGGCAAGCCGTGATCGCTTTGGACGACAAGATTCCCGGTGCGGAGCGGTGGTCGAAGTTATCCGCAGTCGGACTGACGGAGTTAGTGGATCGAAAGAAGTCTCACGAGAAACGTCCATGATGGTGCGCCGACCAGAACACGCAAATTGGGTGCTCGGAATCGACGGTGGCGGTACGAACACGGTCGCGTTGTTAGCCGATGCGGCGACGGGTGCCGTACTCGGTCGCGGGTCGGGTGGCCCCTCGAACATCCAAGCCATCGGCGTTGACCCCGCACTCCGCGCGCTCGATGACGCCATCGACAACGCCTTCCTTTCGGCGAATGTCCCCCGTGGCCGCGTCGCCGCCGTCTGCTTGGGTCTCGCGGGGATCGATCGTCAAGAAGGGTTGGATGTCATCCACGCCTGGGCCGCACGGGTCGGTCTAGCTCGTGAAGTCCGCGTCGCCAACGACGCCACGCTCTTACTCGCCGCAGGAACGGCCCACGGTTGGGGTTTGGCGGTCATCGCCGGCACCGGTTCGATCGCGTTCGTCAAAACCCCCGCTGGGGAACTGGGTCGCTGTGGCGGCTGGGGCCACCTCCTTGGCGACGAGGGCAGTGCGTACCGAATTGCAGTACGTGGGCTGCAATCGGCCTGCCGAGCGTTCGATGGCATTGATCTGCCGACTGTATTGGTTCATCGCTTCGTCGAGACGATGAAACTGAATGAAGCCCCGGATTTGATCCCCGCTGTCTACCGCGGAAGTTGGGATCGTGCCGCCATCGCGGGCTTGGCTCCGCTGGTACTTGAAGCGGCCAAGCAAGGTGATCCCGTGGCTACGCGGATCGTCACGGAAGAAGCGACGGAACTTGCCCGCACCGCTGCGGGAGCTGTGAAAACGAACGGGTTGCCCACGGACAATCTGCCCGTCGCGCTGGCCGGGGGCGTGCTGACGAACAATGCGGAGTATCGATTCCTGCTGTTGCGGGCACTCGCCGAGTGTGGCGTATCACCGGGCACGGTGGAAGTTGTCACCGACCCCGCACTGGGTGCCGTAGTGTTGGCGCGACAAACGGTGACTACAGAGTCTTCAAATATTCGATGATCGCACTGCGTTGCTCGTCCGTCAGTTTGTCGCCGTAGATGTGGCCGCTGTTCCCACGGCCTGGCTGGTTGGTGTCATAGACCTTACGCCGTTCAATCGCGGCGATGGTCGACTTGGGTGCCGGCACTTCCGTGATCTTCCAGCCGACTTTGTCCTGGTCGTAATCCACTTCGTCAGTGCGGTAGCTGCGCGTAAAAATCTTTGGCCGTGCCCGGCTGTTCAACACTCCGTTCAACGTCGGCACGCTGCCGTTGTGAAAGTACGGGGCCGTCGCCCAGATCCCATCGAGTGGCGGGGCTTGATAGCCATCCGTTTCGCGGATCGGATAGCCGGGGAAGAACCAACTCCCGCTCGATTCTTTGGCGAACCAGCTTGAATTGTACGCCGCCGCAAACTTCGACCCGATATTCTCGAACCGCTTTCGATCCGTGCCGATTTCGTCGAGCGAAACGATCCGGTTCGGGTATGTCCAGTCGTCGCCGTAGGTGCCGTGGCACTTGGCGCAATTGGTAGTGAACACAGCCTTTCCCGCGGCGGCTTTCTTAGCGTCGACATCGAACGGGTACTTCGGCGCCTTAAGGCTCAACAAGTATTGTTGGACATCTTTGAAGAGCGGCTCGGAGTCCCGGAACTCCGAAGGTGTCGTCAGCGGGTGCATCATGAACTGCATGAGACTGCGAACGCTTCTGCTATCCGTGGCGCCGACGTGGTACATCGTCTTCTTCTTTTTCAGCAGCCACCATGCGGGAGTGTCTTCGCAACTGTCATCGTGCAGCCCGAGTTCGCGGAAGATCGGCGTGAGGTTCAAATCGTCGGTGCGGTATCCGAGTAGGTAAACCGCGAAGCCGCCCGCTTCATTTGTGCCGCGTGTCCGGGTGAATGCGAAGGGTACTTTGGACGGACTGTTCGCGGCCGCCGCCATTTCCTCGAAGAGCGCTTCGACGTCGAGCGAACTGTTGCCGAGGCCGATCATCGATTTGCCGAGAATCGATCCACCATGGCAAGTCATGCAGTCGATGCCAATCCCTTTGCCGAAGAGCATGTCGGCTTTGCGGAGGCCCATGGGCAAACCATCGTTGGCATACGGCGCTTCGTGTAGACCATAACGTTCCCGGAAGAGCGCCGCATAGTTCGCTGGTTTTTCTTTCAGGCCCCAAACCTTCCAGGCATTCTCGTAAGAGACCTTCGGCCAAAACGCTTTGATCGTGGCGGTCGTTTCAAGCGTCTTCTGTCCGCGTTCTGCTGGTGTGAGTTCCCGCTCCGCTGCCACGAGTGACGCGGAACAACTGGCTAACAGAACGAAGAGCAATCCCCGCAGCATTTCGATTCCCCAGAGCCAAGAGCCGTCTAAGAAGTATAGCCAGGCGGGGAAGTGGCCGACGAAATGAGCCAGAACCCTGTGGTACTTAATTTGCCCTTTTGCACTTCGTCTTGCCGCGCAAGTCCGAATCGGGGTATTCCTTTGGCGGATCGTCATCGACCGTGAGGGAATCATGCGCACGACGCTGCACAATTTGCAAGGGCTTCGCGGAATCGCCTGCCTGCTGGTTCTCGGGATCCACTTGGGGGGTTGGGAAAGTCAGTTCGGCATCGCCCGCGAATTCCTCCGGCCGTTCCTCTGGTTCGGCTACGGTGGCGTCGATCTGTTCTTCGTGATCTCCGGTTTCATCATCGCCTATTCCCAAGCCGATTCCTTTGGCAAACCACGGGCGATCCCGGGTTACTTGTTCCGCCGATTCTGGCGTGTCTACCCGCTCTTTTGGATCATGATGTTGATCGCCGTGCCCTTGACGAACTTCGCGTTTTTCGGTGCCATGAACACGTACTGGCTCTCGTGGTTGACCCTCACCCCAGCCCCGGACGCCAATTACTACATCGGGCCAGCGTGGACGATGATGTACGAAGTGATCTTCTACGCCGTCTTCGGTCTCTTCTTGCTGGTTCCGCGCCGGATGGCGCCGCTGGCACTCATCGCCTGGGCAATCCTCATCGGTGTGGCTCAGCTGTTCAAAAATGATGATTCGTTCCATGCCGCGACAATTGGCGAAGCCCTCGTCAGCCCGTTGATCTGGGAATTCTTACTCGGTTGCGGGGTAGCGTATGTCATCCGCAATTCGACCCCGCGTTGGGGCCGGTGCACGATTTTCACGGGCCTGATTTGGGTCACCGTTGGCATCGTGGCGATGGCGACTCCGGGCCAGCCCTACGCACTCTGCACAAAATTGCTGTTGCGGACGTTGATCTTCGGCCCTTCGTCGGCGT
Source organism: Fimbriiglobus sp. (assembly GCA_025351325.1). Taxonomy (GTDB): domain Bacteria; phylum Planctomycetota; class Planctomycetia; order Gemmatales; family Gemmataceae; genus JALHQU01. The sequence continues at coordinate 23,551 of JANXWE010000157.1, read as the reverse complement.
TGATCGTCTACGGTGTGATCGCCGCCGAACGACAGGGCACCCTCCGGTTGCCGCGGTGGTTGCAAGCCACCGGCGACGCTTCGTATTCAATCTACCTCTGGCACGGCCCCATCGGGCTGGCGATCCACTTCAATATTCTCGAATGGCCCCATTCCACCACACCGCATTTGGCATGGATCGCATTCATGCTGCTCGCGTGTTGGGGCGGCGGAATGCTCTTCCACCGCTGGGTCGAACGGCCATTGTTGAACTGGATTCAGCGCAAGCCGAAGCCACCGGAACCGGTGATCTTTCAAAAGCGTGTGTCGATGGATGGAGAATCGGCCCGGTCGGTATTGGTCGATTCATTTCACCACGAACGGTAGTTCGACGAACTTCGCCTCGGGTTCAACTGGAGCCGGGCGGAGCGGGTCGAGTTCGAACGCGACCCCGACCCGGTTGCCGCAGACATCCTCAAGTCGCTTATCAATCACCAGTCGGTATTTGCCGGCTCGCCAGGGCTTGGTTATCGGTGCGATCTCCACGCCGGTTTGAGTCGGATTCACCGTGACGACCACCGCCACCACCGTGCCTTCCGAATCACAAACCCTCAGCATCCGCTCCGCGAGCGCCCGATCCAGTGGCTTCTCGAAGGTCACTTTCAGTCCGGTGTTCGCTTCCTGTGGGGCAAACACTTTCCACAAGTTCGGCTCGATGGGTGCAGTGTCGGGCTTGGTCACACGGAATAATTTCTTCAGCGATTCCCGAAGCGGGAAGCCGGTTTCATCTTCCCAGTCTTTGTCGACGATTAGCGTATACTTCTTCCCGTCTTCGAGGATCGGGCCGTCTTCCTCCCGTGGCGTCAGCCCGCGCTTCACACGGCCGGGATCGAAGAGCAATGTCAGACGCTTGCCGTCGCGGCTCCAGAGTTCCTCATCGAGTTCGAGGAACGGGGCCTCGATCGCGTTGCCCTTCTCGTCGAGCAAATGAATGTGGCGATAGACGTTCCCGCGTGTCATCGGCGCCGTGAACTGGAGGTAGAACCGCAAAGTGTTTTCGGGAAGTACCTCGGCCGTGGGGAAGAGGGTTTCAATCTCCGTCGGTTTAGCCGGGGGAACTTTGCGGAGCATGGCTGTGGCGCGGATCGCGGGATCCGGTCGCGCGTCGCCCAGCGGTGCCCGGTCGATGACGACACGATAGCGCAAGCCCGGGGTCGGTGGGAATCGCGGGGTGAAGATCAACCGATTATCGGCGATGAGGCCCGCGCCTTGAATCGGATCGGCGCCGTCTCGATCGACCGTCACGACGAATCCCGTTTTGTTGAACTCGCTCGTCGCGATCAATCGCGCCCGTTCGGGCAACGGAAAATTCGAGGCGACGAATGCCAGCGGCGCACCCGGCTTCGGTGCGGCGATTCGGATTTGCACGCTGTTCGGCGTGAACGTGAGGAATCCCGAACGCGTCGTCGCTCCATCAACAATGTGTTTCAAACCCGCCAAATTATCCGTCAGCCGATCTTCCACGTCGTCGTCGGTGTGGCCGAGTATGTTGAACGGCCCCGCATACCCGCTCGCCACTATCGACTTCAATACCGAGCGATCTTCATGACCATCCGAGATTACCAGTAGCTTTTTGCCCTTCTTGTCGCCGCCAACCTCCATGCCATTGAGCGAGATGGAATAGAGGTACGGCGCCATCAATTTCAGGTAGTCATCGAACTTCGCCAAGTGGTCGTGGCCATGATGCAAATTGTAGACGATGCCAACGTTCTTCTCGCCGCAGGCCTTCACCACCGCGACCATGTTTTCCGGTTCCCCAGCCCAACCGCCGTGGTTGTACACGCCGATCCTGCAGCCTTGGGTGGCCACCTTCTTCGCGAGCGCAGACAAGAGTGCCGCGGTCGTTTTCACTTTGCCCTCTTGGTTCAACTTCGAGTCGGGTTGCGGCAGCATTACCCACAGTTCTGTTTCGAGTTTATGCTTCTTGAGCAACACGAGAATCGTCTCGCCATCCGGGCCGATAGTCGCCGGGAACCAGACTCCTTGCAGCGCGATTTTCTCCTTCTTCAACAATTCCAGTTCTTTGTCGAACGACGGCAAATGTTCGGCACGCCAATCGTAGGCGTAGCGGCTGAAGCCGAGACGCTTCAGCATTGCCACCCGCTCTTCGGGGCCTCGTTTCTTGGCGTCGAACGGAACGATACACCACGCGGTCAGATTTTCTGGTGCGAAAGGTTTTGGCTCGACGGAGAACGTGAATACCGGATAAACGAAGAGCAGCAACAGAATTGGGTAACGCATCACGACGATCCTCGGCTTGCGAATCGCAAGTGTTAGGATTGTCGGTGATCAGCGTCTGAACCGCAACAGGCCACGTTTCGGCATCGGGATGACACTACCAATTGGTGAACACTGACATTCGGCTGTCACACCATCGCAGCCGACCCAGAGGGATGGGGGGAGCCAGCCACAGGCCAATGGTGGATGCCGGCGGATGTATAAATTCAACGAGCGGTCGAGCAGGAGATCCCGCGGTGCGGTCGCCGACGGTCGGGCCGTTTCCGAGTCGATCAGACCGGCGTAGACCAACGCTTCGGTCACGGCTTCGCTGCATACGTAGTCGTCACGGAACCCCTTCGGCTTGCCGTCGAACATGGTGCGGATCGGCCCCCGGGTGCCATTGAGAAACATCCAGGCCAGTTCCAATGCCCGCCGATTACTGTAGCCCTTGCCTTGACTCACCGCGGCATATTCGTTCAGCTTCAGTTCCTGGTCGGCTGTCAGCGGATTCATCGGTTTGCGAATCCAAATGGCCCGGTCACCCTTCCGACCGAAACGGGTTCCGAGTGGAGTAGTTCGTGTTCGCAATTCACCTCCACCGCCCGCTTCAAATACGCCGAGTCGGCCGTCTGGCATCCGAACCACAATGCCGACATGCGAAGGTAAACCGACGAGGGCCAAGCGGTAAAAGAAGCTGGTTCGCGGTTTGTCCGAGGTCGAAAAGACGATGTCCCCGGGCGCGGGGACGTAACTCGAGAGCGGCCCTTGGACGGTGAAATGCAAGCTCGATTGTGGTTTGGCCAATTGCCCGAATGGCTGTTGTTCCCACGGACCGGTATCGCTGGAAAGTGTGACCGCCAGGAACAGGAACGTGAGACTAGTCATGATCGCTTCCGTGCGAGGTTTTAACTCGTTTCGGCACGGAAATGCAAGAAAAGTCAAGAATTGAATCGTCGGCGACCGGAAATGAAGAATGCCGGCCGTTCGAGTCCGAATGACCGGCAGAGTTGACCTTGGCAAGGATCACGGGAGCGGGATCGACTTCAAACTCAGGCTCTTGTCGTCGGCCTGAATCAACACTAAGGCCCGTTCGGAATCGAGCCGGTCGAGTTGCATCACCCCGACGAGTTCCTTGATCGTTTCAAACTTCACCCCGGCCGTGCCACCCCCTTTGACAGGGGCTTCGATGCCGTCGGCTTTGGCGAACGGCGCGGCTGGGATCTTCATGACGCCACGGGCGCTGTTGGCCATCAAAATGTAATCCAGTTTGTCCTTGGTGTAGACGATCATGTCGAGCGGACGGTTCCGGTTGCCGAGTTCGGCAATCGTCGTCCCTTTGATCTTCGCACCCGGTTTCAAGTCGACCAAGGGCACCCGAACCAACGGCGTGCAGGTGTAGGCCGCGAGCAAGTGCTCGGCCCCGTTGATCTTGTAAGGCACGAATGTGCGGATCGGCGAATTCGTTTCGAATTTGCCGTGGGCACCGTGGAAGAATTCGACGCTCGTCGGCTTTGCGGCTTCCTCGAACGGGTACGCGATCACTCGCAAGGTGCTCGAAAATTCTTCGTTCGATAGCCCGGCCACGATCACTTTGCCTTCGACGTACGCCAGGCTCGTGATCGCATCTTGCCTGTTCTTGTCCGACAGATTTTGAATCGCAATCGAAGCAAACGGGACATCCTTCAATGCGAACTCGCCGAGTTTGCCTGAGCGGTCGAGCTTCATGACCAACGATCCCCCGCCGGCCCCTTTGCGTGTCACGGCGAGGTAGACGTTGCCCGACGCCGGGTTCACTTTCACATCGTTGATCAGGATGTTCGCGGCCGTCGTCCCGAGTTTGTCGGCGATCATCGAATCGATCTTTTCGACCGAGATGTCTTCTTTACCGCTCGGTTTGGTATCGCCGGTGTCCACCGCGAACAAGCTGGCCGACTGGGCGTCGCCAATAAACAAGACACCTTCCGGACTAAAAGCCAATGCCGAGATCGACTTCACTTCGGGTGTGCCCTTCTTCAATTCGGCGCCATCGGCCACCGCCGCGCCCAACAGGGCCACCGCCACCGCTGCCATCGTCCTACGCATCGTCGATCCTCCGGAGTGGAATGGTGGGGGATGTCCCACACGATCATCATGGTCGTTAGGGGGTGCGTGTGCAAATGAGAATGAAATGAAAACAGTGAGTGGCCTGCCAAGTTCCCATCAGATCCGGGTGCTCACGTAACTTGGATGGGGTACCATTTAGCAAAAGTACCCGGCTTGACATTCCGTTTCACACCGCGGCCACAGATACTTAAGGGATACACCGTGCAACCCATTCTGCAACTGAAGACGAAAACGGACTTCTACCAATTCCTCTGGCTCACCAGCGTCACCGGGTTCGACGCGCGCACTCACTGCATGCCCTGTCTCAAGGGTGTTCGTTCCGGATTGATTTCTAAACAAAAGGGGTTTCCGGCCGGGTTCATCGCTGAAGGAACAATCGAGAACGCGGAGCCATTCCTCTACCTCTGCGGCGTATCAGCTTTTTCGCGATACTACCCCCAGCATCTGCATTTGCTTTTGGTTCCGGACGCCGACTCGACGGTCGAATACGAAGACGAAAACGTCATCGTGACCGTCGGCGGCGTGCGTCGTTTGCCCATCGAACCGGTTCCCGGAGCTGATCTCGCCCTTCCCAAGGACGTATGGAGTTGCCGCAATTGGCAGGCGGCTTGGCACTTGTTCCCCGCTGATCGGTTGCCGTTCCCGCCCGCCGCCGGTGAAAACCCTAGCGGTCGGACGTCGGTTCTACAAGTTTGAGGTGCGCCCTAACATGTTTATCGACGGGTTACCAGCAATGTTGGGTGAATCGCTTGGAAATAGAATCCGGGTGCTGAGTCATTCGGATGGGCCGTCCACATGTTACTCTGGCACTTGTACTTGTGTCTGCAGAGTACCCTCCTCCTGCAGACACAAAACAGAGTAATGATTGTCACACAATTACAAACTACTGTTCAGTAATGGGTTCGGATGACGTTACTCTTTCGACTTGCAGTTATAATCGTGCAAGGTTAATGCCCGAAATTGTAAAGAATGCAGGGAATACCCACGAGGATTCATCCTCGTGGGCATTCCCTGCATGACTTCGTCATGGGAGTGCTCTGGAGAGTATCAATGATCTCACCAGCCAGTTTTTCAGCGCCGGAGTTCGAGCGGATTCAATTCTGCATAACCAACAAGAAACGCTTCCCGGCCGAACAACCGCTGGGCCAAATAAAACGTGGCGTTCCTCGCTTCCGGCGCTCATTCGATTGGCTTCGATTCCATTTTCGGTTTGCCGGGGAAGTCCGCGCTCCAACTGCCATCGGGCGGGCTGAACTTTTCCCACTTGGGGTCGCTGAACTTGTAAGCCAAGAATCCGCCATCCCCGCAACAGCCGAGGATCAACACCCCGGCGATGCCGAGGATCCAGACCCTGACCGACCCACGTTCCCTTTGCTATCATTAGATGATTGACTGGTCAGTTAATTAACTCTCGTTGAGGTTTTCGTACCCATGGCCGAGGTGAGCCGCAAACCGGGCCGACCGAAGAACCCCGACTTGAGAAGCCGCCGCGAGGCGGAAATCTTGGCGGTGGCAACGAAGCTGTTTGCGGACATGGGTTTTGCCAGCACCCAAGTTCAAAGCATTGCCGAGCGGCTTGGGATCAGTCATGGCACCATCTATTCTTATTTTCCGACCAAAGAGACGCTGTTCCTGGCGACCGTCGAACGGGGACTGGCAGAACTCACCGTCACGATGGATGCGGTGCTGGCCACGGCGGAGCCGCCGCGAGTCCAGTTTCGGCAGGTGATCCGGGCCTACTTGCAGTTCTTCCACGATCGCCCCGAGATGACCGAACTATTCATCCAAGAGCGGGCGGCCTTTCCGCACAGTCATCGGTCGCTGTATTTCAGCACCAAGGACGAACAGGAGTGCCAGAAGCACGAAGCCTTTTTCCGCCGGTTGCAGGACGACGGCGTGTTGCGGCCAATGCCACAGGAACGGTTCATGGCGGTGATCGCCGACTTGCTCTACGGCACGATTTTGACGAATCTCCTCTCGGGTCGACCGGCTGACCCCGAGACCCAGATGGCGGATGTGTTCGATGTCATCGGCCACGGCGTGTTCAGCGACGCGGAGCGGAAACGCCACGCCAAGAAGACAAATTGATTCATGCCGAGGGATTCCAATGCGACGCTGGTTGATGCTACTCCCGTTGATCCTGCTGACCGGCTGCTCGCCGAAGTCGGCCGTGAGCACGGCCACCAAAGAGGTGCCACCGATCCCGATTACGGTGGCACCGATCGAAGTCCGTTCGTACCAACAGCGCGTGTTGGGCACGGGCACATTGAACGGCACAGAAGACGTTCCCTTGGCGCTCAAAGTCGACGGTCGCATTCGGGCCATTTATTACGATGTCGGGGACATGGCGTTGCCGGGTGCGGTGCTCTTGGAGGTCGACACCGTCGATCTCAAACTCGGGGTCGCCGAAGCGCAAGCCGCACTCGACACCGAGATGCGGGCGCTCAACCTCACCAAGGAAACGTTCGACCATTTCGACGTGAACGCCAACGACGCCGTGATCATCGCCAAGATCAATTTCGTGAAGGCCGAAAAGACCTTCGAGCCGTTCCCGAAGTTGCAAGCGTCGAAGGCCATTTCGGACTTCGAATACTTGCAGATGAAGCTCGACTACGACGTCGCCAAGGCCCGCAACCGCGATGCGATCAGCGGGGCGAACGCCGCGTACGCGCGGGCCAAGCAGCGTCAGGTGGCGTTGGCCATCGCCGAACAGCGGCTGGGCGATGCCGAATTGCGGGTGCCCGAACCGGCCGGCTGGGTGGCTTGGGCGGCGCTGCTGGGGCCGAGTGCCCCGCCGCTGCGTTACTCCGTGGCCCAGCGGATGGTGTCGACCGGGGAACGGGTGCAGAGCCTGCCGATCACCAACGTGTTTCGCTTGGTCATGCCGTACCTGTTGAAACTCCGGGTCACGGTGCCGGAGCGCCACGCCGCCGAGGTGCGGGTCGGTCAACCGGTGGAAGTCCGCGTGGATGCGTACGGCGATAAACCGTTCGCCGCCCGCGTGGCCCGGGTCAACCCGACCATCGACCCGCTCAACCGGACGTTCCAAGTCGAGGTCGAAGTGCCCAACTTGGCGGGCAAGTTGAAGCCCGGCGGCTTCGCCCAAGTATCGATTCTCGGCGACGAACTCAAACTGGTCACCATCCCTCCCCAAGCACTCGTGTCGTTCGCCGGGGTGAACAAAGTCTTTATGCACGTGGGCGATCACGCCCAGGCGGTGCCGGTGGAAGTGGGCATCCGCGAAAAAGATTGGATCGAAGTGAAGGGGACGTTCCCCCCCGGGGCACCGGTACTGACCAGCGGATTCAGCCAAGTGGTCGATGGCAGCAAAGTGGCAGTGCGTTAGGCGAGCCGTACCCCGTGAGGGGTCGGGTGAATTGCATTTGAGGACTCACCCGACTCCTGACGGAGTTCGGCTCGCCGGGAGTGAATCAATGATTTGGGATATTTGCATTCGTCGGCCGGTCTTCACGCTGATGTTCATCCTCGCGCCGGTGGTGTTGGGCATTGCCTCGTACTCGCGGTTGGGCGTCGAGCTGTTTCCGAACGTCGATGTGCCGGTGGTGGTGGTCACGACCACCCTCAAAGGGGCGAGCGTCGACGAGATGGAATCGGCGGTGACCAAGCCGGTCGAAGAGGCGGTGAACACGGTGTCCGGGATCGACGAACTGCGCAGCACCACGCGGGAAGGCGTGTCGCAAATCGTCGTCGGCTTCAAGCTCGAAAAGAACGGCGACATCGCGGCCCAAGAGCTGCGCGACAAGATGACCCTCGTTCAGGGGCAACTGCCGGCCGGTACTGATTTCCCCAAGGTCGAGAAATTCAATCTCGATGCCACGCCGGTCGTCACCATCGCCATTTCCGGGAAGCGCAGCCTGCGTGAGATCACCGAGATCGCCAAGAAGCTGGTGAAGGAAGACATCGAAGGCAACGTCTACGGCGTCGGGGCGGTCATCCTGGTCGGTGGTCAACAACGGGCCATCAACGTCACCGTCGATCCGGACAAACTCCGTGCCCGCGAACTGTCGGTGCTCGATGTTCGCCGCGCGCTCGCCGACCAGAACCTCGAACTGCCGGGCGGGAAGATCGATCAAGGGCGGCGCGAAGAAGGCCTCCGCACCGTCGGCCGCGTCAAGGACGTCCGCGACTTCGAGAGCCTGATTCTCGCCACGCGGAACGGCCATCAGATCCAACTGCGCGAAGTCGGCGCGGGTGCGGGCAACGGTGTCGAAGACGGGATCGAAGAGCCGCGCGGCCTCAGCCGGCTCGACGGCGACATCGCGGTCAGTTTGATCGTCCAGAAGCAGTCGGGCGGAAACACCGTCAAGGTCGCCGAGGCGGTGAAGGCCCGGCTCGAGCTGATTCGACCGACGCTCCCTGCCGACATCCGCGTCGAGATCATCCGCGATCAATCGAAGTTCATCAAAGGCTCGATCGACGAGGTGAAGTTCCACCTGCTGCTGGCGTCGATCCTCGTTTCGGCCGTGCTGCTGCTGTTCATCCGCGACTGGCGCACGACCATCATCGCGGCACTGGCCGTACCGACGAGTGTCATCGGCACTTTCGCCCTGATGGATCTCATGGGCTTCAGCCTGAACAGCATGACCCTGCTCGGCCTCATCCTCGCCGTCGGCATCGTCATCGACGATGCGGTGGTGGTGCTCGAAAACGTCTTCCGGCACATGGAAGATTACGGACGTACGCCGTTGGAAGCGGCCAGTGTCGCCACCAAAGAGATCGCGCTGGCGGTGCTGGCGACGACGCTCTCGCTGGCGGTGGTGTTCGCCCCGATCGCGTTCATGTCCGGGCAGGTCGGCCGGTTCTTCAACAGCTTCGGGTTCGTCGTCGGGTTCTCGATCATCCTGTCGATGGTGGTCAGTTTCACCCTCACACCGATGTTGTGTGCCCATTTCTTGCGTGCCCCCAAGAACGCGGGCAAGAAAGAGGGCCGGAGCCACTCGCAGCGGGGCGTCTGGGGCTGGGTCACCCGGCGGTACCTCGGCGTACTCGGGTGGTCGCTCGGCGGCCGTCACGGTTGGCACCGGGTGGTCGTAGTCGGCATCGCTTTGCTGGTACTCATGACCACACCAACACTCTTTGAAGCGGTCGGTTCGGACTTCGTGCCGAAGGACGATCAAAGCGAATTCGAAGTGGCCGGGACACTGCCAGAGGGAACCACGCTTCAAGAGGCGAGCGCGATCTGTGCGGAACTCGAAACGAAGTTGGCCACCGTGCGCGGCATCACGAACGTCTTCACCACCATCGGCGAAACGAGCGGTCGGATCGGTAAAGGACAAGGCGATGTCACTCGTGTCACCATCTATTGCCGCATGGTCGATTTGGGCGACCGGAAGTATTCGCAGAAGGACGCGATGGCCGACGCCCGCGCGGCGATGACCCCGTACCCCGATCTCCGGATCGTGGTGCAGGAAGTGAAACTGTTCGGCGGCAGCGCGTTCAAGAACGCCCAGGTGGAACTCAGCATCCGCGGACCGGACGGCGACAAGCTCGACGCCTACGCCGCCGAGATCGTGAAGTGGATGCGGGCCAGCCCGGACTACACCGATGTGGACACGAACGCCGCCGTGCGAACCCCGGAATTGCAAGTGATCATCAACCGGAGCAAGGCCGGCGACCAGAACGTGAACGTGCAAGCCATCGCCTCGACGCTCGGGGTGCTCGTCGGCGGTGAGCCGATCAGCAAGTTCAAGGATGGCCCCGATCAGTACGACATTTGGTTGCGAGCCGACTTGAAGAACCGCAACCGTCGTGAAGCGATTTCCTCGTTGACGGTGCCGAGTGCGACCGGGCAACTCGTGGAACTGCGAAACGTCGCCGAACTGCAAGCGGAGCGCGGCCCGGCCACCATCGAACGGTACAACCGCCAGCGCCAAGTGACGGTGACCTGCAACCTCGCCCCCGGCGTCGTGCTCGGCAAGTCGCTGCCCGTCATCAACGCGAAGGTCGATTCCTTGGAGATGCCGACCGACTACCGAACCGAGCAACTCGGCGAGGCGAAGTTGATGGCCGACTCGAACTCGAACTTCGCGCTCGCGTTCGGCTTGGCATTCTTGTTCATGTACATGATCCTCGCGGCCCAATTCGAGAGTTTCGTCCACCCGTTGACGATCCTCATGGCCGTGCCGTTGACGGTGCCGTTCGCGTTGGTCTCGCTCTGGTTTTTGCAGACGCCGCTCGACATCTACGCGATGATCGGCCTGTTCATGCTCTTCGGCATCGTCAAGAAGAACGGCATTTTGCAAGTCGACTATACGAACGTACTGCGGGCGAAAGGGCTGCCGCGAACCGAAGCAATTCTCGGGGCGAACGAGGCCCGCCTCCGGCCGATCCTGATGACCACGATCATGCTCGTGGCGGCGATGATTCCGATCGCCACCGGCGAGGGGCCGGGGGCCAGCGCCCGCGCCAGCATGGCCAAGGTGATCCTCGGCGGTCAGATGCTGTCGCTGCTGTTAAGCTTGCTCATCACCCCGGTGGCGTATTCGATTTGGGATGACATCACGAATGGTCTTGGTCGACTGTTTCGTAAGAAGTCGGATGTGGTGATTCTCACACCGGTTCTCGAAGAAGACGTCGATACCGTCGTGGACTCTAATGGCGAAGGAATGCCGGCGATCCGACAGGGGAACGACATCTTGACGGCGTCCAGTTGACAGTCACTTGAGTTTCACTTCGATCAACTGCTGCTCGCCGGCGGCTTTGGTTCGGATCGTCTGTTCGGCCGTGCCGACGGTCAGTTTGTAGTCGCGCTCCGGCGGCAGATCGAACGTGAGGAAATCGTTAGTGTCGGCCGATTCGCCCTTCGATTGGCCGGTCAACTTTTCGATGGAGACCATCTCCTTCAGACGCTTGCCGTCCGGCCCGGTCACGCGGATCATCACCCGAACCAATTTGGGGTCGAGCTTCACCTTCGTGTAGCGGTCGGTGATGTTCACGGCCGACACGTCTTTCTGATTCGGCGCCCAGACCATCGGGAACGGCGTACTGGTTTTGGCGAAGCTGACGGCGTAAATGGAATGCTCCGGCACGTCCTTCTGGGCCTGCGCGGCATCGCCGATGAACCAGCCGCGATCCAGTCCCTTGGGATCGGCTTCGCAAGCGCCGGTGAAGTGCCAGTCGCCGTCCCAAACTTCGAGCCACGTGTGGTTGCCACGCTTGTTGCTCCAATTGGGGATCCCGACGACGCGAGTTGGGATGCCCACCGAACGACAAGCATCGCTGAGCAGGATCGACAAGCCCGTGCATGTCGCTTTGCCTTGGTCGATCGATTCCTTCGGACTTTGGTTCGGCAACTTGCGCTGGGTCGAGTAGCCGACTTTGAGCTTGGGGAACAGTTCGGCGTTCAGTTTCATCACCGCTTCGGTGGCCGTCTTGCAATCCTTCACCATCGGGGCGGCGAGGTCGAACAGCTCTTGGCGCCAAGCATCACGGGCTTCATCGAGGTTGGAGTACGGCAAGACGTTGTTGAAGAAGATGTCGTCGGGAACGGCTTTGCCCCAAGCGAAATCTTTGCGGGCCTTGTAAGCCAACTCGTGATTCTTCAGCAGGAAGTCGGCCTTCAACGTCCGCAGGTCTTTCTCGGGCATATTGGCCAAGAGGAACGTCATGCCCGGCCGTTGGGCTTCGGGAGTCCCCGACCACGCTTTGTCGATTTCCGGGCGGTTGTCGCCGCTGAGCGGGAGACGCTCGACGACTCCTTTGATTGGCGGTTCGTCCGCGCAGGCAACGCCGACGAGCAGCAAGTACGTGAGTAGGGCCTTCATGAGGGGTCTCCGACGGACATGTTAGATCGCAATTCTTTTATATTCCATCAGCGGCCGCGCTTGGCGGTCACGGCTTGAACCCGCTGCTTCCAGTAGTCGCCGTTGTAGCGCATCTCGTTGAGGAATTTTTCCGCCATCGCCGACAGCACTTCGGTACCCCTCTCCCAAGCGCGGACGGTGCCGACGGGTACCCCCAGCAGCGACGCGAATAGTTCTTGGGTCGCCCCAAGTTGCTTCTTCCTAATGCGAACCACATCCTCGGGTGTGATCGGTGGCTTCTTGACCCGCGTTACGCGGAACTGCTTCTCGACCTCTTCCATGCCGCCCTTGGCGAAGGCCGCATCTAACATCTCTAAAGCTTGGATAATTCGGTCGGCAACGGTACTGACTTCAGGCTTTGGTTTCGTTTTGGTCATGACTGTGCTCCCTTGATTCGCCGCTGAAATCGGGCCACGATCTCGCGCATCCGTTTCCGGGCCTCAGCGTTTACATTGGCCTTCTCGTTCTTCGCATAAACCGTCGCCAACAAGACGATGCCTACGATCGGAAAGTGCGCGTAACAGACCCGCACACCCCCAGATTTTCCTTCACCCTTGCGGGCGAAGCGGATCTTCCTGACGCCGGTCGTCTGAGGAATTACCGTGCCGGCTTCCGGGTTCGCCATGATTCTGATCTGGAGCCGTGCCAGATCGCGGTCGTCAAACCCGAGATCATTCCACTCTTGGTCGAATTCGACCAGAGTCAAAAAGGACAGGAGTTCATCCGCGTCCATTGGAGTCCCTCATGGTGGTTCATTCTACTCCTGTGGGGAAACCGCGTCAGCACCATATCATGTGTCTGTGACCTCCGACCAACAAATCCGAGACGACCTGCGCGGCGAGTTCCGCGGGGCACTGCTCTTCGATGATCCAACGCGAACGCTCTATTCCACTGACGCCAGCCCTTTCCAAATCATGCCGCACGGGGTGGCCATTCCCGCTGATGCCGACGACCTTGCCGTGTTGGTGCGCTACTGCCATGCCAACAATCTGCCGGTGATGGCACGTGGGGCCGGGACGGGCTTGGCCGGGGAATCGCTCGGGCCGGGGATCATGATCGACCTCGCGCAGAACTTCCAAGAATTGGCCATCCGTGGCGACACGGTGCGCGTCGAAGTCGGCGTGACTCTGAGTCGGTTAAACGCGGCGCTCGCAAAAGTCGGTCGCCGCATCGGCCCCGATCCGGCGAGTGCGGCGACCGCCACCATCGGCGGTTTGATCGCCACCAATGCCAGCGGTGCCAACGCTTCGGTTCACGGCTACTTCCGCGACGTCGTCCAATCGTTGAACGTCGTTTGGGACGACGGCACCCCCGCGTCACTCGGCCCGAGCCGGATCACGTCCCACGACGTCCGGACGATGGAAATCCGATCGCAGACGTCGGCCCTGCTTTCGGTGAATCAAGAACTGATTCAGACGCAGCGACCGCATACGAATTACCACCATTGCGGCTACGTTCTTCACGATGTCTCCACGGCGGCCGGATTGCACCTCAAACGGTTGCTCATCGGCACCGAGGGAACGCTCGCGATCACCACCGAAGCCGAACTGAAGACGATCCCACTCGCCCGCGGTTGCGGGGCCACGGTGTTGGCCTTCGAGACGCTGAACGAGGCCCTCCGCGCGGGATTGTCGCTCCGCGTCGCCGAGGGGGTCGTGTCGTGTGATGTGCTCGATCAACGGCTATTATCGCTGTCGCGCAGCGCCATGGCCCGCACGACAATTGCACTCCCGGCGAACACAGCGGCCATTGCGATCCTGAGTGTCGAAGCCGATTCGGTTCGGACGGCACGTAGTCAGTTGAACGCGGCGATTCGGCTGGTGCGGGATATCTTCACCGTCGAAGAACTGATCGAACCGGCGACCTCCCCGGACGCCTTGGCCGAAGTCGCTCGTTTCGGGACTGCGGCGACATCCGGGGTGTATGCGAACTCGGGGAAGGCCCGACCGCTGGCGTTCGTCGAAGACACGGCCGTACCCGCCGAGAGCCTGTTGCGCTACGTGTCCGGGGTCGCTGAATTGCTGCGTCGGCAAGATCTCACCGGTTCGTTTCTGATTCACGCCCTCACGGGGCAAGTTCATGCCCGGCCGTTGATCGATCTCGATTCCGCAGAGGATCGACTGAAAATGTGGGCCATCGCCGATCAAATCTTCAATCTGGCGATCAGTCTCGGCGGCACCATCAGCACGCGGCACGGCGTCGGCTTGGCCCGCACACCGTGGGTCGTGAAGCAGTACGGCGAGTTGGTGCCCGCGTTTGCGGAGTTGAAGCGGATCTTCGATCCGAAGAACTTGCTGAACCCCGGCAAGATCGTCGGCCCCGATCCGAGCCGCGCGGCCTGGCCCCTGCGCGAACCGGTTATTAGAACTCCGCGCAAGCCGCTGTTTCTCTGGACGGCAACGGCGCCGGACGTGGAAGCGGGCCGGTGCAACGGCTGCGGCGATTGCCGGACGAAGACACCGCCGACGCGGATGTGTCCGACGTTCCATGCCACCCGGCGCGAAGCATCCAGCCCTCGTGCCCAAGCCAACTTGTACCGGTTGCTGCAAGACGACGGCGAGGGGCTGTCGAGCGCCGAGGCCCGCGAAATCGCCGAGCAGTGCGTGAACTGCAAAATGTGCCGGAGTGAATGCCCGAGTCAGGTGAATATCCCCAAACTGGCGTTGGAAGCGAAAGCGGCGTATCACGCCGAACACGGTCTCGACCGTGGGGATTGGGCGTTGGCCCGCATCGAAGGGCTAATGACGCTGGCCGGGAACTTCGCGTTCAGTACGAACCGCATCCTCGGGAACTCGGCGGCGCGTTGGATTATCGAACGGGCCTTCGGACTGAGCCGCAAAAGGACGCTGCCGAAGTTCACGCACCGGACGTTCTTGCGGCGGGCCAAGACGGCCGGTTGGAACCGCCGCCCGCACGTCGATTCGGACAGACCGAAGATCGCTTACTTCGTCGATACCTTTGCCAACCACAACGATCCGCTGATCGGCGAAGCAACCGTCGCCGTGCTGAAGCACCACGGTTTCGACGTCTACGTTCCCCCGCGCCAGAACGGTTGCGGGGTGGCGGCGCTGACGCAGGGCGACATCGACACCGCTCGTGAGATCGCCGGCAGCAACGTCCGGTTACTGGTGGACTTGGCCCGTGCCGGCTATCAGATCGTCTGTTCCGAGCCGACGGCCGCGCTCACGCTGTCGCAGGATTACCTCGATCTCTTCGACGACGTGGATACGAAGTTGGTGGCCGCGCAGACCCACGAACTCGGAGATTTTTTGTGGAAGTTGCACGAAGCGGGGAGTTTGCGCACCGACTTTCCGCAGCGGCTCGACTTGCAAATCGGCCACCATGTGCCGTGCCACGTGAAGGCGCTCGGCGGGGAGCCGGCCGGGCCGAAACTGCTCGGCTTGATCCCCGGTTTGGAAGTCTACACCATCGATAAAAGCTGCTCGGGCATGGCCGGTACCTATGGCCTGCGCGCCGCGAACTACGCCGATTCGTTGGTGGCCGGCCGGCCGATGCTCGACGAATTGAAGCGCCCGCGGGTGCTGTTCGGCAGCACCGAGTGCAGCGCCTGCCGCTTGCAAATGCAAGAGGGGAGCCGCAAACGGGCCTTGCACCCGATCCAGTATTTGGCACTCGCCTACGGATTGCTGCCGGAAGTCTGGGCGAAGTTGCGCAAGCCGCTGCAGCGATTGGCGACCGACTGACGCTACCGGGGAACCAACAATTTCGCGCACGCCGCCGCACCGATGAACCCGGCATCGGAACCCAATTCCGCGAAGACAATCCGCACGCTTTCGACCGGGAACGGCAGCCCGAACCGGCGCACGTCGGCGTCGATTTTCGCCCGGAACCATTCCCCGGCATCCGTGACGCCGCCGCCGAAGACGATCACCTCCGGGTCGATCGCGGCGATGGCAGCACACGCCCCAAGTGCCAAGCAATACGCGGTGTCGTCGACCACTTTCGTGGCGCAGGCATCGCCGGCGCGGGCCAGGTCGAAGATCACTTTGGCGGTCAGGTCGTCGTCGTTGGCGGTGTAGAATTGTTTGAGGGTCGTCGAACCGCGCCAGCTAGCCATTTCTTCGCGTGCCCGGCAAGTGACGGCGGTCGCGCTCGCGTAGGCTTCCAGGCATCCGCGCGCCCCGCAACCGCACAATCGCCCGCAATCGGGCCGGTCGATACGCAGGTGCCCCAGCTCCCCGCCGTGGCTGTGTTTGCCTTCGATGATCGCATCACCGACGATAATCCCGCCACCGACGCCCGTGCCGAGCGTGAACATCACCATGCTGTGGGCACCGCGGCCGGCCCCCGTCCACTTCTCACCGAAGGCGGCCGCGTTGGCGTCGTTCTGGAACGCCGTCGGCTTCCCGAACAGCGCCGCGATGCGGTCCCGCACCGGCACGTTCTTCCACGGTTTCAGGTTCGGCGGATCGAGGATCAGCCCCGCGTGGATGTCCATCAGACCGGGTGTGGCCACGCCAATCGCTGCGATGTCCGCCAGGGTCAACTTCGCGGCGGCGATGGCTTGGCGGATCGTCTCCCCCATCGTATCAATGCCGGCATCTTGGCCCCGCTCCGGATTCGTGCGCAGGGCCACACTCGGGAAGGTTTTCCCGTTGCCGTCGACCACGGCGGCTTTCATGGTAGTACCGCCGACATCCAACCCGACGAAATACAGCGCAGCGGCCATGGGACGATCCGGTGGGTGGGGAGACGTTCGCAGGCTTGTTGTAGAGAAGTGCGCACGGTTCACGCTTGAGAATCCGCCGCCCGCGCACTATCATGGCAACACACTTTGTTTTTCCAACCGACCGTGCACCTTCGCCACGTGGTTGGGCTTCAAGCCTACGCACGCTTGCGGAGAGACGCCATGGCACGGACCCGGCCCGATTACCCCGACGACATCTTCGACAACACGAGGATGTCGTTCGGCGACCACATCGAAGAATTGCGCAGCCGGCTCATCAAAGCCCTGCTCGGCCTGGCCTTCTGCTTGATCATCGGCTTCATCCTCGACGGGATCGGCGACTACATGGGTCAGCCGAACTTCGGCATGGGCCGGCCGGCGATGCGGATCATCACCGAGCCGGTCGAAACCCAAGTGCGGAACTTCTACTCCCGCCGCAATGCGTCCCCGGCCGCCCAGCAGAAGCTCGTCGACATCACCCACACGGCACCGGCCGAAGCGGAACGCATCCGCCAAAAACTCCGCGACAACGACGGCGACCTCTCCTGTTTGTCCGACGATGAGAAGAAGGCGCTGCTCGGCGCCGACAAACCGATGCCGATCATCATGCCGCTGGAGCCGTTGGAACAGGCCTTCGGGATCAAACGGGTCAACCCGGAGCAGACCGAAATCGAGATGACGGTGCGGGTCTACCCGGCCCACTTCAGCTCGTACGGCGACGAGGGCCAGGGCTACCTCGGCACGCGCCGCTACCTCACCACGCTGAGCACACAGGAAGCGTTCATGGTCTACTTCAAAGTGAGCCTGCTCTGCGGGGTGCTGCTGTCGAGTCCGTGGATCTTCTACCAGATGTGGGCGTTCTTCGCCGCCGGGCTGTATCCGCACGAGAAGAAACACATCCACTTGTACCTGCCGGTCAGCGTGGGGCTGTTCCTCGCGGGGGCCATGCTGTGCCAGTTCGTGGTGCTGCCGGGGGCGGTGAAGGCGCTGCTCGGCTTCAACAGCTACGTCGATCTCGACCCCGACCTGCGGCTCAACGAGTGGCTCGGCTTCGCCATCATGCTGCCGCTGGTGTTCGGCGTCTCGTTCCAGACCCCGCTGGTGATGTTCTTCTTGAATCGCATCGGGCTGTTCACCGCCGAAATGTATTGGCGGAAGTGGCGCTACGCCGTGTTCATCCTCGCCGCGTTCTCGGCCGTGATCACCCCGACGCCCGACGCGGTCACGATGCTGTACTTGTTCGTGCCGATGTTCGGGCTGTACGTGATCGGCGTGTTGGTCTGCTACTACTTCCCGCCCCGCTGGCAGACGCACCCGGTGGTGGTGGACGAAACCCAAGTCGCGGTGTGAGACCGCCCCGGCGCGGGCACGAAAAAAGCCATCCCGACTCCGGGATGGCTTCACTTCTAAAATCTACTTCATCATTCGCAACACGGCACGCAGACAGGTACGCAGCGAGTCACCGGCCGACAGACGGTGTACGCTTGCATTTCGCAAACGGTAGTCGGCACCATCCGCGTTTCTTGAGTCGGCTCCATCCGGCAAACGGTGCGATTCACGCACCGCACGTGCTGCTCTTGCACGGTGTGGGTGGTGCAGTACCGCACAACCCGCTGTTGCTGTTCTTGGACGATTCGGCAGGTGCGGATCGGAATCTGGCGGACGTGCTCTTCGGGCACGTACTCCACGGTGCGACGCATTTCCGTACGCACGTGATCCTGACGCTCGGTGCGGCACGTCGTGTACGGGATGTTCTGCACATAGGTTTCCGGCACCATCGAACAGACCCGACGGGTGACGTAACGGGTGTGCGTTTCTGGCACAATCCGGCACGTTGTGTAAGGAATCTGCACCGTGCGGGTTTCTGGAACGTAGCTGACACACCGACGGGGTACGAGCCGCGTGTGAGTTTCCGGCACCATTCGGCAGGTCGTGTACGGAATCTGTTGCACGTGAACCTCAGGCACTGTGTAGCAACGGTGCCGGGTGATCAGATGCGTCTGCTGGCGGGTTTCCATCCGGCAGGTGGTGTACGGAACTTGGACGACGCGCTCTTCGGGAATGCGTTGCACCACGGTGCGGGTGACCATTCGGGTTTGCACTTCGGGCACCACGCGGCAGACCGTGTAATTCCGGGCGACCGTCTCGGTGTAGGCCACTGTCCGGCACACCGGAACTTGCACTTGCTCACACACTTGCCGACTGACGCAATGCGTTTCGGTGATGGTCCGGCACTCCGTGCGCGGCACAAAGATTTTCTTGCAGACGGTGTGACCGGGGCACTGCACTTGTTCACAGACCAGTTGGCCAGGGCAATAGTGGGTGCTGCATGTGTTCGGGTCGAATGCACAGGTTCCCGGCAAGCGGATGGAGCGTGTCACCACGGGGCCGGGGACGAATTCCGCGACGGTTTGGTACTCACCCACCTGAACTTGAACGACGCGTTCGGTGGTCACGGGTTCCACGACCGTTCGCGTCCGGGTTTGCGTTTGCATCTCCGTTTCGGTGCGGTAACGGGTCACCGGGTGGTAGCTCGTGTGCGTTTCCGGCACGGTGCGGTACGTCGTGTAGTTCACCGGCTCTTGGTACGTTTGCGTCTCGTTGCGGCAGGTCATGTAGCGCTGCTCGCGGACGTGCTGTTCGTAAATCGGGTGTACGGTGGTAGTCGTGACCGGTTCGGTATACGGCTCCACCACACGGCGATACGTGGTGTGTTGCACTTCGCGGACGTGCTGTTCGTAGACGGGGCGATTCACCACATACTGCACCGGTTCGGTGTAGTCTTGCACTACCGGGCGATTCACCGTGTAGCACTGCTCACGGACGTGTTGCTCCACGATTTGCCGGTTGATCGTGTACTGCACCGGCTCGGTGTATTCTTGAACCACGGGGCGATTCACCGTGCGTTGCACTTGGCGGACGTGCTGCTCCACGACGTTGTGGAACGTGCTGTACGGAATCTGAATCGGGAACTCCCGCACCACCGGGCGGTTGACGGTGTAGCGCTGCTCTTGGAACGACGTCTCGTAGACCGGGCGGTTGATCACGTAATTTTGCAGGGCTTGGTGCTGTTCCACGACGTTGCGGCTGGTGGTGTAGGGCACCGCTTCCGTGACGGTGTCGTACACCGTCCGTTGGCCGGTGAACGTCTGCGGTTGATAGACCGTCCGCGATACCGGGCGGTACTGCACTTCGGTTTGGTACTCCGTCACCGTGCGGTACGACACGAGCGGGGCGAGTTGAACCGGGGCGCACTGCTCTTGCGAGACGCAGGCCACCGGATAGCGGCAGAATCCGCAGTGGGCCGCCCGGCCTTCCAAGCCGGTCGCACAAGCGACCAGCATGCTCAGCAACGAGACATTCCGAAACAAAGTGTTCATTCCTTTTTCTCCCCCGCCTGTGATGATTCCTGGTGCATCCGTGGCCATATCAGGCAACCTCGACTGCTAGTGCTGTTAGCTTGCGCTCAATCGAGAGCGATACCAATTCAATCCGACCCAGAACCCCCGGATTGCAAAGTCGGATGTCCACCCCTTCTGCGCACCCGTTGCAAAAGCGCCACCGTGCGGAATCATTACCGAATGCGCAATCCGACGAATCGGGTTCGAATTGGGCGTGTCGGATAACGTCGGCGCCAACGGATTCCACTGGGCATCCGTTACCAATCGTGCGAGGTGACTTCCGGTTTCTCATATGTCTTGAATGGGGCTGAATCATGCGATGGATTTTCACGGTTCGGTTGTTGGCCGCACTGGCGATCGGTGCAGGTTCGTACGGGTTCACAGCGGCGAACGCCGCAGAACCGGACAAGGTCAAGGCGGCGTTGAAAGAGTCGGCCCCGGCCGATGAAACGGCGGTGCGGGCACTGTTGAAGGCGACGCCGAAGTTCGACGCCGATCAAGTGCCCGTGCGCGAACTCTTCAAGGTTCTTTCCAAGGAACACGGCCTGACGGTGCGGCTCGACTTGGCCGCCTTCAAGCGGTTCCCGAACTTCGGTGGTGAGGCTGGCGGTGCGGCCCAGTTGTCGACCGGTGCTGAAACGGTCTTCATCGCTCACCATGCCGAAGCGGTCGGCGAACAAACTCAAATGATTTACGATGTGAAAATCCGCCTGAGCATCGTCGCCGGGATGACCCTTTCGGACGTGTTGACCGACCTGTGCGCCCAACTGCCCGGCAAATGCACTTACCGGATCCGCCACAACCAAGTGCTCATCGGGCCGGCGTTCCTCCCGCCAGTTGTTCCGGGGGCCAACAACAATGGTGGTGAAGGAACATCGCAATTTCTCCCCCCATCCGTGATCGCCGAACAACTGCTCGGCGAAGCGGTCTCGGTTGCCATCGACGAAAAACCGCTGACCGATGCGATCCGGGAA
The DNA here is from genome assembly GCA_025351325.1 of Fimbriiglobus sp. Classification (GTDB taxonomy): domain Bacteria; phylum Planctomycetota; class Planctomycetia; order Gemmatales; family Gemmataceae; genus JALHQU01. Next base: position 2,305 of record JANXWE010000157.1, on the reverse strand, counting down.
CTCCGCAAGCTCACCGGCGCAAACATCGTGCTCGACGTCCGCATGAAAAATGCCGGGCAAACGCTCGTCTCGGGCACATTCGACGGCGTTCGGTTGCTCACCGTGTTGGAACTGTTGACCGACATGAGCGACCTGAAAGTGGTTTCGAACAACAACGTCTTCTACATCACGGATGCGGCCAACGCCGAAATAATGCAGCGACGAGTCCACCGCGATTTGTTCGGTGTCCCGACACCGCCACCAGCACCAATGCCCGTGCCGATGCCAGCGCAGCCGGAGGTGAAGAAGTAGCAAGTTCCCCGTGCGTGAACGCAATACAATCATGCGATGCCACTGTTACGTTATTTCATGATCCGGGCAGCTCGGTTAGCCGTGGTGCCGTTGCGGCGCAAGCTCCAACGCTTCCTGGCGAGCTGCGACGATCCCGCTGCCGTTCAGGCCGAATTGCTGACGCGGATCATTGCGCGGCAGTCCGCCACGGCGTTCGGCCGCGATCACGGCTTCGCCGAAATTCGCAACCTGGCCGACTACCGTCGCCAAGTGCCGGTCGCTCCGTACGAACGGCTGGCACCTTACATCGAGCGGATGAAACTCGGCGAAACGGATGCGTTGATCGCCGACGACCGGGTGCTGCAGTTCGCGCTCACCAGTGGCACCACAGCAGCACGAAAGTTCATTCCCATCACTCAGCGCTATCTGCGCGATTATCGCCGGAGTTGGACGTACTGGGGAATCCAAGCCTATCGCGATCACCGTGACCGCGTGCTAGGCCTTCGGCCCATCGTCCAGATGGTCGGCGACCCCGATGAGTTCCGCACCGAAGCGGGCATTCCGTGTGGGAATCTCTCGGGTTTCACGGCCCAGGCCCAGCGTCGCTTCGCCCGTCGACAGTACGCGATTCCGTCCGTCTGCGGGAAACTCACCGACCCGCTCGCGAAGTACTATTTGGCCTTGCGGCTCAGCCTCGGTACCCCCGTGGCCATGTTCCTCGCGGCGAATCCGAGCACCCTCGTGACCCTCGGTCGCATACTCGATGCCCACAAGGAATCGCTGCTGCGCGATCTACACGACGGCACCCTCGATCCGGGGTTGGCCGTCCCCGCGGACGTCCGCTTGGCACTCCAGGCGAAATTGAAACCGAGACCCGCGGCAGCGCGGCTGCTGTCGGCCATCGCTGAGAAAACGGGTGCCCTCCGGCCGATGGACGTTTGGCACCCCGGCACCATTCTCATCGGCACCTGGACGGGTGGCAGCATGGGGCCGTACCTCAAGCAGGTGCCCCAGTTCTTCGGCGACGCCCCGATCCGCGATCTCGGCCTGCTCGCCAGTGAAGGCCGCTTCACGATCCCGCTGGCCAATGGCACGCCGTCGGGCGTGCTCGACATCGCCTCGCACTTCTACGAGTTCATCCCCGAATCCGAGATCGACTCGGCGAATCCCGTCGTCCTCGGTGCCCACGAATTGGAACTCGGCGGTTCGTACTTTCTGATTCCCACGACGAACGCCGGGCTGTACCGCTACCACATTTCCGACCTCGTTCGTGTGACCGGGTTCCTCGGCCGTACCCCCATGGTCGAGTTCCTCGGCAAGGGCAACCGCTTCGCCAACATGACCGGGGAGAAGCTGTCGGAACACCACGTCACCCAGGCGATGGCGGCACTCGGCTGGGCCGTGAGCGCCTACACCGTGGCCCCGGTGTGGAACGAGACGCAGCCGCACTACGCGATCCTTCTGGAAGAGTCGGAAGACCGCACGCCGTTTCCGGCCCTGGATGCGGCACTCGCCGAGGTGAACATCGAATACGCGGCGAAACGGCAAAGCGGCCGGCTCGGCCCGATCCGCGTGGCCCTGCTTCCCCCGGGCACCTGGGCGGCATGGGATCGTGCCCGACTGGCCACCAGTGGCGGCTCCGCCGAGCAATACAAGCGCCCGTGCCTCCAAGGTGATTTGAAGTTCGTGGAGGGGATGCCGGTGCTGCGGTGGGTGGGTGGGTGGGGAATGAGTGATAATCTGCACAGTCGATAGCGACATAGACATGAATTTCAAATAGGAAAAAATTCAGTCGACGAACGGGAACGGGTACTTGTGCCTACCTTCGCTCATTCGCGCACCCGCTCAATCGGGCGAAACCACCTCGCCTCCGGCCGGGGTCACGAGGCCCCAGAACACTTCCGGGGCCACCCCGGCGCGGATGGTTCGGACGCTCCCGTCGAACAGGGCCACGGGCAATCCGGCCGAGAACGGCGTCTGGGGGATCCGGCTGTCCGCCTCGCGCGGCTTCGGGCGGACTTGGAACGTCAACCCC
>JANXWE010000153.1 GCA_025351325.1 Fimbriiglobus sp. | reverse complement strand
CCGGGATCAATGTGGACTTTTGAAGAGGGACGTGACGTGAGACAACTCAACCTCGCATTTGTTGCAATCTTCGCCTACTCGGGGTTCGCAATTGCCCAATCGCCCCAACGCTTCGTCGGGGAATGGCGCAGCGACAAATCCGGCCATCATGGACCGATGCGGGCGAAGCTGACTCCGACCGCCACCGGGTACGACATGCTCGTCGCCGGTCGCTTTGCGGTCGTCTTTCCGTTCGTGTACCGGACGCACTTCGACATTGCGGGATATACACCCGAGGGGCCGTTGCTCGTCGCCGAGAAGAAACTTCCGTTCTTCGGCGGCAGTTTCAAAACCGGCGGCGTCCTCACGGCCGACGGATTGATCGCCGGGGTGTAATCTCTCCCCCGCGTCGTTTACGCGGCGATTCCCATCGATTGTTGGCAGATTCGGTCGGATCGCCCGTTTAAGATCCTCCGGTAGGCCTTGGTCCAGAGTCCGCTGAGCAGCATCACTCGCAGATCTAGGATCACTTCCGCGCCCACTTTCGTCCAGCGCATGCCCGAGAGTTTCAGCCTCTGCGAGATCACCGTTTTGCAGGCGGCTTCCGTCACGCCGCTGCCGAGCGGGATCTTCACCCGGGCGTATTCGGAGTACCGCATGAAGCGGCTCCGCTCGCGGATGTACCGGTACGCCGTCCCGAACTCCTTCTCGCGTGTCTTCGGCAGCGTCCGCCGCGCTTTGAGTTGTCCCGCCGAGTGCAGCACGCGGAACGGGCCGTTCGGCTTCTTCCACAGCTTCCCCATGCGTCGAGCCCACGCCGCCGCGGCCCGCGTGTCCGTCCCGAACAGCGCCGACGCCATCGTCCACAGGCGTTGAGACGCGTGGTAGAAATCGACGACTCGATGCCAGTCGAGCTTCGCCTGGGTGCGCGGGTGCCGCATCGGCCGCAGCACGCGGTGGTAGTAGGCCGTCTCGTTGTCCCCCGCGTCGGTGACGTAGGCCAAACGCGGCAGCGGCCCGTCCCACGCCGTCAGCACGCCTTCGATCAACTCGGTCAGGTGCCGGCTCATCGTCGGCTGACAGGACTCGGGCACCGCCGCCAAGTAGACGCTCCCCAGTCTCTTCCCGCCCCGGTCGTAGACCGTCACCGTGCCGACGGCGGCGACTTCGTACGAGCTGCACCGGGACTCGCGCAGGGTGATGCCGTCGCGGCCGACGCTGAGCACCGGCTTGGTCGAGCCCCGGCTGGCATCGGCTTGTCGCCGCAGGTCGACCACCCGGTCGACCTGCAATTCGCGGCGGACCGCGGCCATCGGCCGCGCCACCTCGGCCGTCGTGCTCCTCAACCGCTCGGCCCCCCAGCCGACCCCGCGGTGCGGCTTCAAGCGGTCGAGCGCCGTTCGCCGCGTCGCCCCGCCCTCGGCCGAATAGCGTCCGGCCGCTTCGGCCAACGCCGGCGTGGCCCCGCCGACGAGGCCCAGCGATTCTTCGAGCGGGAAGACCGTCGACCCGGCCGAGGCGCGGTGCGACGGGCGGTAGCCGTGCCGCCAAAGTGTCGTCGTTCCCAGCAGCGTGGCGACGCGGCGACGGGGCGTCTTCTCGCTCGGCCGGCGGTGGTCTTCGCCGTCGCCGCGGATCTTCGCCGGCAAATTCACGCCTTCCCCTTCGAGCCGGTTGTAAACGCGGCCGACCACCCGGCGGCCGAACGCGCGGGCCGCCTCGGCGATACGGGTTTCGAAGCCGAATGCCGAAGTGGGCGACGGCCCGCTCGTGGGGAAGTCGAAGACGATCGCAGCGAAGGGCGACCGGCTCTCGGCCGCGAGATCGTCGAGCTCACGCAGGGCAGCCGCGACTTCGGTCAGGGTGGACGGGGCGAGAGCCAAGCGGGTAAAGTCGCGCATCGCGGCGTCCGTGCCGGGCGAACAGGATGTCAGGAACCCCGCTCATGCCAGCCGGACGCCGCGTGTTATAGACCAGTCCCACTCAGCTCGGGATCGGAAAAGGGATTAGCAAAGAGAAAAGGGCGCACCAGAGGGATCAGACCCGTCGGTAGTTTGTTCACGGCCCCGGTCAAGTCGTGAAGCCGGCGGTGCGAATGGCGGGCGGTCAGCAGCGGAGTCGAGTGGCCAGCTAGCTCTTGTGCGGTTCGCAGATCGACGCCATGGCGGCCCAGCAAGGTCAAGTAGGTGTGTGCCTCAGGGCATGGAAGTCGGCGTATTCCGGGCCGTCGGGGCCATCGACCGCGTAAGCGATGCCAGCGGCTTCGAGATCGCGCCGTTGAGGATCGGGGTTAGCCTTCGATCATGCGAATCGCACCCGGACACCACCCCCTCCGCTGACAACGCCTTGTCATCGATGTTGGTGATGGAAAAGAAGTCGAGTTCTCGAAGGCGGCCTATTGGTCTTGCAAACGGGGTACACTGCATACAGTACTCGCGTCCCTCTGCGAATCCTCCACCGGGGTCGGATGGTCGCCATGCACATTGTGTTCGTCCACCAGAACTTCCCCGCCCAGTTCGGCCACATCGCGAGTCACCTCGTGAGAAGGCACGGGTTTCGTTGCACGTTCGTCTCTCAACTCCCTGCGGGTATGAGCGACGGCGTCGAGCGGGTGCAGTACGTCGTGCGGGGCGGGGCCACCGAGGCTTCGCATTACTGCAACCGCTCGGTGGAGAGCGCCGTCTGGCACAGTCACGCGGTGTTCGAAGCCTTGAAAGCGCGGCCGGATCTGAAGCCGGACCTCATCGTCGGCCACTCCGGGTACCTGAGTACCGTCTTCCTGCGCGAGTTGTACGACTGCCCGATCGTCAACTACTTCGAGTACTACTACCACACCACCGGGTCCGACATGGACTTCCGGCCGGACTTCCCCAACTCGGAGCTGAATCGCCTCCGCGCCCATATGCGGAACACCGTCCTCCTGCTCGATCTGGAGTCCTGCGACCTCGGTTACAGCCCGACGACGTGGCAGCGGGATCAACTCCCGGGAACCTACCGGCCGAAGGTGCGGGCGATCTTCGACGGGGTAGACACGACCCTCTGGCACCCGCGCGTGGACGTCCCCCGGCGATTCGGGCAGTGGGCCATCCCGGACGGCACCAAACTCGTCACCTACGTCACGCGGGGGATGGAGTCGATCCGCGGGTTCGACGTGTTCATGCGGGCGGCCAACATCGTCTGCCGGCGCCGGTCGGACGTGCAGTTCGCGGTGGTGGGCGACGACCGGGTCTGTTACGGTGGCGACGCCGAGATCACCGGAAACCAATCGTTCAAGCAGTACGTTCTCAGTCGTGAATCGTTCGATCTGTCGCGGTTCCACTTCACGGGCACCCTCCCCCCGGTGCTGCTCGCCGAGCTATTCTCCGCCACCGATCTGCACGTGTATCTCACAGTCCCATTCATCCTCTCGTGGTCCTTGATGAACGCCCTGGCGTGCGGGGCGACCGTTCTCGCCTCAGACACCGGCCCGGTGCGGGAGATGATCCAAGACGGGGTGAACGGGTTGCTGACCGACTTTTTCGACACCGAAGCGATGGCCGACCGCATGGAAGAGGTGCTGGATCGGCCGCTGGATTTCAAGCATCTGGGACGGAACGGGGTGGAAATGATCCGCAATAACTACAGCCTGGAAGTCTGCTTGCCCCAGATGCGGCACCTGTACGAAGACGCCGTCGCGGTTCGGCGTTTGCGAACCGGCGGGGCGACCGAATGAATATCCTCTTCGCCATCCCGCACTACTTCCGCCCGGTCGGAGTCGCTCCGGACGGCCGCGCGCACGGGGCGTTCGGGCGCGACCCCCGACCGCGGATCGCCGCGCTCTCCGCCTGTCTGACCGCGATTCGCGTGTTGTGCCAGCCGCGGGTGTGCGTCCTCTCCCACGTCGAGCGCCAAGCCCGACTCGTGTCTGGGCCGCCGATCAACGCCGAGGTGGTCGTCTGCACCACCGGCGACGATCACCTCTTGGGTTCGCTGCCCGCCGGGGTGCGCGGTTGGACACACCGACCGACTGCCGCCGACCCGCCGTTCCTCGGGTATGAGTGCCACGCGGCCCTCGCGGCCGGGTTGGGGAGTTACCAGTACTTCTGCTATCTCGAAGACGACATCTTGCTGCCGGACCCGTGGCTGTTTCGCAAACTCGACTGGTTCCGCAGTCAGTTCGGCGACGAACGCCTGCTCCAGCCGAATCGCTTCGAAACCGGGAGTCACCCGCACCTCGACAAGATTTACATCGATGGCGACCTGCCCCCCTCCTGCACGGCCCCATTCCAACCCGTTACCAACCCCCGACAACTCTCCGCCGACGTCCTCGGCCGACCTGTGGTGTTCCGTACCATGACGAACCCGCACGCGGGCTGTTTCTTCCTGAGCGCGGCGCAAATGGCCCGGTGGGCGGAGTCGCCCCACTTTCTCGACCGCTCGGCGGCATTCATCGGTGCGCTCGAGAGCGCGGCCACGCTCGGTGTCATGCGGTCGTTTGAGGTATTCAAGCCGGGGATTGAAAATCCGGATTTTTTTGAGGTTCGGCACTTCGGATCCGCCTATCTGGGGATGATCACTTCGGGCCAATGAGGAACGATTTGCAAACGATTGTGTAAGGCACAACGGTCGCTACATGTCAGCCTGACGCCACTTGGATATCGCTGGAAAATCCTTTCAATCGAAATAAATTCGTCATTTTCGGAAAATTCGTGCGGGGTTGCGGACACCGTTGCGGATATACCCACATACCCCGATTTCTGGCCGGAGTGCAATTTTTGTGCCTTGCGGGAACAAGTTGCTGTGAATCTGATCTTGAATTGTTGGCGAAAATTCAATTGTAACGATATTTTTAGCTGAACTCGCTTCTAATTTGGTAAAGTGTTTTTTTGACTCAAGGAACGCACTGATGACGCCTAAGAACTGGTTGCTCCGGTCGTTTCCCTGTTTCGCTGGCAATCCCACGCGGTCTAACTCGTGGTTGCCACGCTCGCCGCGCCAAGATCGGAAGTTTGCATTCCGGTTGTGGCTTGAACCACTGGAAGACCGCGCGGTGCCCGCAGTCTTCACGGTGACGAACCTCTTCAATCTCGGTGCCGGGAGTTTCCGCCAGGCGATTCTCGACGCCAATGCGGCCGTCGGTGCGGACAACATCGACTTCAACATCGGCGTCGGCGTCCAGACGATTGCGCCGATCAGCGCATTGCCGACGATCACGGACGCCGTCACGATTACCGGCGGCAGTCAGCCGGGCTTCGCGGGGACGCCACTGATCCGGCTGGACGGTGGTTCCGCCGGGGCAGGGTCCGGCTTGCGCTTCACCTCGTCGAACAACTTTATCAGCGGATTGTCGATCACGTCGTTCGCCGGGTCGGGCATCGAGTTGGACGGTGCGAGCAACACGATCATCGTCGGCAATTACATCGGCCTGTCGCCCGACGGAACCACGGCAGCCGCCAACAACACCGGCATCTTCATTCATAACGGCGCGTCGAACAACCGCATCGGCGGAGTGTCTGCCATACCGTCCAACGTCATTAGCGGTAACACCTTCGAAGGTGTGCTGGTTCAGGATGCCACCACCAACGGCAACTTCATCCAGAACAACATCATCGGCCTGAGCGCCGACGGTACGACCGCCGTCGGCAATGGCGGCGCGGGCGTGTTTCTGTATTCCGGCACGACCGCCAACTTCGTCGGCACCGACGGCGACGGCGCCAACGATGCCGGCGAAGGCAACACCATCAGCGGCAACGCCACCGGCGTTTATTTGCAGGACAACGCGGACAACAACATCATCGCCGGCAACCGCATCGGCACCAACATCGCCGGCACGGCCAAGCTGGGCACGCAGACCACGGGCATCTGGGTGTTCAACTCCACGGTGGACGGCACCCGCATCGGCACCGGCGGCAATGGCATCAGCGACGCCCTCGAAGCCAACGTCGTCTCCGGCAATCAGCTCAACGTCAACAACGGCGGCACCGGCACTATCGTCGGGGGGAACTTCATCGGCTCGAACGCCGCCGGCACAGCCTCCATCGCGGGCAGCACCTACGGCATCGTCGTCACCGGGTCGAATTCCAAGATCGGCTACACGACGAGTGCGTCGCAGAAGAACATCATCGTCGGCGCGACCTTCGGCGTCAGCATCGGCAACGCGACCGCGACCGGCAACGTCGTCGCGGGGAACTTCATCGGCCTGCTCGCGGACGGCACCACCGCCGCCGCGAACGATACCGGCGTCATCGTCGGCTCCGGGGCGACGGGCAACACCATCGGCGGCACGACTGTTGGCGAACGCAACATCATCGGCGGGAACAGCGGCAATGGCGTGGAGATCACGGGCGTCGGCACGTCCGGGAATACGGTTGCCGGGAATTACATTGGACTGGACGTGACCGGCGATGCGCCATTGGCCAACGCAGGTTTCGGCGTCGTCATTCGCCTCGGCGCGACCGGGAACACGATTGGCGGCACGAAAACGCTCGGCAAAAACGTCATCAGTGGAAATGGTCCTTCCCCCGGCGCGGCCGGCGTTGGAATCCTAGACAGTGGGACGACCGGAAACTTCGTCTCGGGCAATTATATTGGCACCGACGCTACCGGGACCAAAGCCCGCGGAGGCACCCAGTACGGCGTGTTTCTGGCGTTCGATGCGGCGGCCAATTTCGTCGGCACGAACGGCGACGGCACCAACGACAGCGACGAAGGCAACCTCATTTCCGGGAACATTACCGGCGTCTGGGTGCAAAGCAACGCCGATAACAACGTCATTGCCGGGAATTACATCGGCACGAAAGCCGACGGACTCGGGGCACTCGGTAACACGCAGGCCGGCATCCGCATCTTCGACACCACCGTGAACGGCACCCGCATCGGCACGAACGCCGACGGCACGTCCGATGCGTTCGAGCGAAACGTGATCTCGGCGAACACCAGTTTCGGCGTGTATGAGTCGGGCGGCGTGGGGACGGTCGTGGCCGGGAACTACGTCGGCACGGACCTCACCGGCGCGGTCGGCCTCGGCGGGCAGCTGATCGGCGTGTTGTTGCAGGGGGCGACGAGCGCGACCGTCGGCAGCAACGGCGACGGCGTCAACGACGCCGTCGAACGAAACGTCATCACGGGTAACACCGTTGCCGGGGTGAGCCTGTCCGGCGCGACCACGACGGGCGACACAGTCGCAGGCAACTACATCGGCACGGCCGCCAATGGGACGAGTCTCGTCACCGGTGCCCAGAACGGGATCGGCGTGACCGTGGAATCTGGCGCGAACAACAACACCGTCGGCGGCAGCAACGTCACGGCGGTGCAGTCGTTCCCGATCACGATCGGCGCCGGCTTCTTCCTACTCTCATTCGGGCCGAATGTCACTTCCCCGCTCGCCTTCAACGCCACGGCACTTCAAGTTCAGACGGCGTTGAATGCGCTGACGAGTATCGGCGGCGCGGGCGGGTCGGCCACGGTCACGCAACTGGCCAATGTGTACACGGTCACCTTCGGCGGTACGCTTCAGTATGCAATCCTGCCGTCCATGGTTCTCACCGAGAACGGGATCGTCGGCACGGTCACCATCGTCAGCCAAGGGCAGTTCGCCGGCAACGTGGTCAGCGGGAACACCACGGAAGGCGTGCAGATTTCCGGGGCGACGACGACCGGGAACCGCGTTCAAGGCAACTACATCGGCACCAACGCGGCGGGTACGAGCGCCGTCGCCAACAACGACGGCGTCTTCCTCACTGGCAATGCGACCGGCAACTTCATCGGGACGGACGGGAACGGTGTCACGGACTCGGGCGAAGGGAACGTGATTAGCGGCAACACGAGCGCCGGCGTGTCGATCGTTTCCGCCGACGGCAACCGCATTGCTGGGAACTTCATCGGGCTGAATGCGGCGGGCACCGGATCGGTGGCGAACCGAGACGGGGTTTTCCTCCAATCCACCGGCGGCAACATCATTGGCACCGACGGGTCGAATGACGCCTTCAACGCCAACGAGCGAAACTACATCAGCGGCAACCTCGATCGCGGCGTCGTCCTCGACGGGGCGAACGTGGTGGCTGGGAACTGGATCGGTCTGCGACCGGACGGCGTCTCGGCGGGCACGCAGCAGTTCGGCATTCAAGCGCAGAACGGCGTCCGCATCGGCACCGACGGCAACGGTACGGCAGACGTGGAAGAGCGCAACGTAATCTCCGGCAACACGAACACCGGGGTGCTAGTCAGCGGTACCGTTGCCGTCACCGTCGCGGGCAACTACATCGGCACCGATGCGACCGGCACCTCGGCCCGCGCCAACGGTGGCAGCGGCGTGTCGATCCAGGGCACCAACCATGTCATCGGTGGCACAACGGCAGCGGCCCGCAACATCATCAGCGGGAATAGTAGTTCCGGGGTCTCGATTACAGGGGTGGGCACGTCGGGCAACCTCATTCGCGGCAACTACATCGGCACGAACGCGGCAGGCTCCGGCGTAGTCGGGAACGGCGTCGGCGTGTCCATCAACGGCCCAGTGACCAACAACGAGATCGGTAGCAGTACAGCAACTCCTGGCACGGGAGCGGGCAACGTCATCTCCGGCAACCAGGCGCAGGGCGTCCTGTTCAGCAGCAGCACGGGCACGGGCAACAAGGTCCAGGGGAACATCATCGGCCTCGGGGCGGACGGGGACACGGTCATCGGCAACGGCCTCGGCGGTGCGGCGAACGGCCCCGGTTTGCAGGTGGTCAATTCCACGGGCCTCGTCCTCATCGGCGGCGTGTCCAACCTGACCGCCGTGGCCGGCGGAGTGCGGAACGTGATCGCCGGGAACCCGAACGGGGACATCGCCATTGGCAACGGGACGGCAACTAACCCGGCAATCATCCAGGGCAATTACCTCGGCACGGACATCACCGGCACGTCCCTGCGCACGACCTCAACCGCGATTCTGGTGGGGAGTGCGACCGACTTGCTCATCGGTGGTAGCGGAGCAAACGAAGGGAACCTGATCGCAGGCGGGTTCCGGGGCATCCAGATCTCGTTCGTCAGTTCAGACGGCACCGTCATCCAGGGCAACCGCATCGGCACCGACAAGACCGGCACCCAAGATATCGGAGCGACCACGTTCGGCATCCGCGTCTCATCAAGCTCGAAGAACACACTCATCGGCGGGACGACTGCCGGGGCGATGAACCTGATCTCCGGGAACACGACCGGCATCCGGATCGACAGCAATGGCGTCGGGTCGCCGACCAATGTTCTCATTCAAGGGAACCGCATCGGCACGAAGCTCGACGGCCTGTCCGCCTTGGCCAACGGCACTGGCATCGAGATCACCGACAGTGCGAGCGGCGTGACAGTCGGCGGCACCGTAGCGGGGGCCAGCAACCTCATCTCGGGCAACACCGGCGTCGGCGTGCAGATCACCGGCGTGGGCACCACCGGCAACACCATTCGCGGGAACTCGATCTTCAACAACACCGGCCTGGGCATCGACCTCGGCGGGGACGGCGTGACCGCGAACGACAAGAGCGGGCACGCCGGGCCGAACAACTACCAGAATTTCCCCGTCCTCACGTTCATCGGTGGGGGAGCCAGCACCAACCCGCGTGGGATCGTCAACGCCGCCGCGAACAGCACTTACATTCTCGACTTCTTCGCCAACACCGTCGTCGATATTCGGGGCTACGGCCAGGGCCAGCGGTTTCTCGGCTCGACCACCGTCACTACCAACGCCGTCGGCCGGGCGAATTACTCCGTCACCTTGGCTTCGCCGACGACCATCAACGAATTCGTGTCGGTCACGGCCACCGATGCGGCCGGGAACACATCTGAGTTCGCCCAGAGCCTGCTCGCCGATGTGCCGCCGACGATCACCCTGAACACGCCGAGCACCGCCCTCATCGGCATCACCTTGCCATTCACCCCGATCCTGAGTGACGGCATCCTCGGGAAGACCTACCAGTCCGCTTGGTCGGTGACGTTCAACGGGAGCCAGATTCCCTTGCCGAACGCCGCTTTTGTCTCGACCGGCGCCACCGACCAGGAGACGTACTTCTTCACCCCGCAGCAGGTGGGCACCTACGTGGTGTCGGTGACGGTGACGGACAGCCGCGGCGGGGTGACGACCGCGGTCTCCGCCCCGATCACGGTGAACGCCACCACTCTGGGCGTGACCATCACGGGCAACCCGCTCGGCACGCCGGTGCCGTTCGCAATCGTCACCGGGCAGCCGGTGACGCTGACCAGTCGCATCGCCGACCCGCGGCAGCTCGCGGTGGATCCGAAGACCGGTGTGACGATCACCCCGAATTACACTTTTAACTGGAGCTTGACCCGCGACGGTATCCCGTTCCCGCTCCCAGTCGGCACCGTGACGAACGCTTCGACGTTCACCTACACCCCGACCGGCGGCGGTCTGTTCTTGGTCTCCCTGGCTGTGTCGGATGGCACCCAGGCGGCCGGTGCGGACAGCGTCAGCCAAGTCGTCTCGGCCGCCCCGTCGGCGCAAATCGTCGTCACCCCCGGCACCGCCGTGACCGCCGGCACCGTCGTCAACCTCCAAGCGGTGATCATCGACGCCGCCCTCCGTCGGAGCCTGACCTACTCGTGGACGGTCACCTCGGACAACACGCAATCGACACTCACCGGCACCAACACGACCGGCCTGTTCGTGTTCACCCCGAACGCAGCCGGGAACTACACGGTCAACCTGACCGTCACCGACGACCTCGGCCGCACGGGGATAGGTGCCCCCGTGCAAATACGAGTGTCGGCGGCAGTGCCGACCGTCACCGTATTCGGCGCACCATTCACGGTCGCCCCCGGCAGTTCGGTCTCGCTGACGGGGGCTGCCACCGACGCCGACCCGAACCGGCCCGGCTCCGGCTCGGCGAACACATACACGTTGTCGTGGAGCGCGATCACCACCGCCGGCACACTCACCCCGGCGACGGGCACCGGAGCTTCGTACAGCTTCGTGGCATCCGCCGCCGGAACCGTCGTCGTCACTTTGACGGCCACGGATCAGAACGGGGTGAAGACCTCCACCCTGACCGTCATCAATGTGGCCGCCGCGGCGGGCGCGCTGACCGTCACCCCGCCGGTGAACCCGACGCAAGGGCAGTCGCTCACCTGGACGGCAAGCCTGAGTCCGGCCGTCACCGGCACGGTCTATTCGTGGAGCGTGTTCGGCCCGGACGGGGTGACCAGCACGTTCGGCACCGGCACCACCAACACGCTGACCCTGACCAACGCGCAACCGGGCCGCTACGACATGATGGTGACGGCGACGACGACGAGCGGCAACGCGTACACGACCATGGCGCCCGCGGCCGGAACTTTTGTGATCGTGCCCCACGCCCCGGTGAGCGTGGCGGTGACGGTCGTCCCGCCGGTGTCGCCTCGGATCAACTTTCAGGAAGGGGATACCGTCAACCTGACTAGCCTCGCCCTCGAGAGCGGGGTGGATTTGACGAACCTGTCGAAGGCGAGCTACCTGTGGACCGTGACCGGGCCGAATGGATTCTTCCAAGTCGGGGTGCTCCCCATGATCGGCGTCACCCCGCTCGCCGCCGGAACGTACACGGCCACCCTCACCGTCCGCGACTTCACCGGCGCGTCCGGCACCGGGTCGGCCACGTTCGCCGTGGTTCACGTCCCGCCGCAGCCGACCCTCAGCTTCGTCGATATTGGAACCGACGGAACCATCGGCCTCCAGGCCGTCGTGTCCAACCCCGGCGGGCAGTACCGATTCACTTACACCGTGTCGCTCAACGGGCAGTTGTATCTGGCCGCCACCGGCGGCGGGTCGGCGTACACCTTCCGCATCCCCCCACTCGCGACCCTCGGTTCGGTGACCGTCACCGTCACCGATTCGGCGGGGGCGACGGGACAACTCTCGGCGACCATCCAGTCCGTCGCGGCGGGAACCGCAGCCACCCCCGTGGCGAAGACCGTCCGCGCGTCCGACTTCCTGGCCGGCACGACCACCGCCATCGTCCTCGCGCTCGGGTTCGACACGATCACCGTCGACCCGACTCTCCCGGACACGAGCACGGTCGAATTCATCGCCGTCGGCGCGCACAACGTCTTCACCGGCGGACGGACGATCAACATCTTCCAGGGGGACTCGGGGAGCAACGTGCTCAACGGCGGTATCGGGGCGAACACCTTCTACGCGTCCGGGAACGACACCCTGACCGGCGGGGCCGGGGCCAACCGGATCGTGCCCGTCACGGTGGACACGAGCACGGGGAACGTGCTGAGCGTGACCGCCGGGTCCGGCGCGAACACCATCGACTTGTCCCAGCAGTTCGCGGTCAGCCTGAACCTGTCCCTCCTCGGGTCGGCCCAATCGTTCGACGCCTTGGGGAACAAGGTGCTTCTGAGCGGGGTGTTCCAATCGGTCCTCGGCACCGCCGGGAGCGACACGCTGACGGCGGCCAGCGGCGCGAGCATCTCCGGCGGCGGCGGAAACGACTTGCTCCAAGCGTTCAACGCGAACAACATCACTCTGTCGGCGAGCAGCGGGCAAGCCACGTTCAATGTGACCGGCGGGTCGAACGTGCTGCTATTGGGCGGCAAGGATACCAATCTCCTGAGTGTAATCGGCACGCAGAACGCGACGCTGATCGGCGGGTCGGGCAACAACGACTCGCTGATCGCCGGGGCGGGATCCAAAAACGTCTCGCTGGTCGGCGGGTCGGGGAGCAACGACTCGCTCGTGGCGCTCGGCGCGAACGTGTCGCTGATCGGCGGGTCCGGCAACAACAATTCGCTCGTCGCCGGAGCCGGATCGGTCAACGTCAGTCTGATCGGCGGATCGGGCAACAACGATTCGCTCCTGGCACTCGGAGCGAATGTGTCGCTGATCGGCGGGTCGGGCAACAACAACTCGCTGATCGCCGGGGCGGGATCCAAGAACGTGTCGCTGGTCGGCGGATCGGGCAGCAACGATTCCCTTCTCGCGCTCGGCGCGAACGTGTCGCTGATCGGCGGGTCGGGCAACAACAACTCGCTCGTCGCCGGAGCCGGATCGGTCAACGTCAGTTTGGTCGGCGGGTCGGGCAGCAACGATTCGCTCCTGGCGCTCGGCGCGAACGCGTCGCTGATCGGCGGGTCGGGCAACAACAACTCGCTCGTCGCCGGGGGCGGGTCGCGCAATGTCAGCTTGGTCGGCGGTTCGGGCAACAACAACTCGCTGATTGCCGGGTCCGGATCGGTCAACGTCAGCCTGATCGGCGGGTCGGGCAACAACGCTTCGCTCGTCGCCGGGGGGGGATCGCATAACGTCAGTCTGGTCGGCGGGTCGGGCAGCAACGATTCGCTCGTGGCTCTGAGCGCGAACGTGACGCTGTTCGGCGGGTCGGGCAACAACGCTTCGCTCGTCGCCGGAGCCGGATCGACCAATGTGTCTCTCGTCGGCGGGTCGGGCAACAACCACACGCTCGTGGCCGAATTCGGAGCGGTCGACGTCCTCGCCGTCGGCGGCTCGGGGAACAACGATTCGTTGGTGGCGCACGGCCGGAACGTCTCCCTCGTCGGCGGGTCGGGGAATAACGACTCGCTCGTGGCTGGCAGCACCGGGGTCAACATCCTGTTGTTCGGCGGGTCGGGGAATAACGACTCGCTGGTGGCCCAGTCCGGCTCGCTCAACGTCCTCGCCGTCGGCGGCTCCGGGAGCAACGACTCGTTGGTGGCGCGCGGCGGAAACGTCTCCCTCGTCGGCGGGTCGGGTAATAACAACTCGCTCATCGCCGGGGCTGGGGCCGTGAACGTGATCCTGGTCGGCGGATCCGGCGGCAACGATTCCCTCGTGGCTCTGGCCGGGTCGACGAACATCTCCCTCATCGGCGGCTCGGGGAACAACAACTCGCTGGTCGCCGGGGCGGGCAGCGCGAACGTCAGTTTGGTGGGGGGATCCGGGAACGGCAACACCCTGGTCGCCAGCGGCAGCTTGACGCTTCGAAACTTTTCCGGCGGGAGCGACACGCTCATCGCCGGAGCCGCGAACGTGTCGCTCGTCGGCGGGTCGGGGAACAACGACTCGTTGGTGGCGGCTCGCGGGATCGTCAGTGTCATCGGCGGATCGGGCGGGGACGTGACCCTGCCGGGTGTTTCCGGGGCGACGAACGTGAGCCTGTTGGGCGGATCCGGCAACAACAACTCGCTCTTCGCCGGGGCGGGTTCCGTCAACGTCAGTCTGGTCGGCGGGTCGGGCCACAACGACTCGCTGGTCGCGGGTGCCAACAGCGTGAACGTCAGCTTGATCGGCGGATCGGGCAGCAACGCTTCGCTCGTCGCCGGGGCGGGGTCGGTGAACGTGCTCCTGGTCGGCGGGTCGGGCAACAACGACTCGCTCGTGGCGCTGGGGGGCGGGGCGACACCCAGTTCGAACGTCAGCTTGATCGGCGGGTCGGGCAGCGGACTGCGGCTCTCGGTCGCCGACGTTAACGGCGCCATCCTGATCGGCGGGTTCGGGAATAAGATTCTCCTCAGCGCCTCCGGGACATCGACCGGGGTGATCATGATCGGCGGGTTCGGCAACGACGACACGCTGACTGCGGGCAGCGGGGTCAGCAACAGCGAACTGATCGGCGGCTTCGGGAACAACGATTCCCTGAGCGCCACCGGGTCGAACAATTTGGTGCTCGTCGGCGGGTTTGGGAACAACGATACCCTGACCGCCTCCGGCGGCAGCAACCTGACCCTGCTCGGCGGTTACGGCAACTTCGCCTCTTTGTCCGCCACGGGCGTGACGAACGCCTACTTGCTCGGCCAGTCCGGGAACAACGACTCGCTGGTTTCCACGAATGGGAGGAACGTGTCTCTCGTCGGCGGCTCCGGGAGCAACCTGTACTTGGCGGACACCGGCAGCACCCACGTCTCCTTGCTCGGCGGATCGGGCAGCAACGACTCGCTGATTTCTGTGAACGGAACGAACGTCACCCTGTTCGGCGGGAACGGAGCCAACGACTCGATCTCCGCCACCGGGGGCATCAACGTGCTCGCCGTCGGCGGGACGGCCGGCGGCCACTCGATCAACGCCGTCAATCTTTCCAACGCGACGCTGTTCGGCGGGGCGGGCAACTTCAACCGGATCGCGACGACGGGCGGCTCCAATGTGTTGTCCGTCGGCGGCACGGGGTATGGGAACAGCCTGTCGGACACGAACGGTTCCGCGGACACGCTCGTCAACGGCGGCAACCAGCTTTCGTCCCTGCTCGCCAGTGGGGGGGACACGGTGCGGCTGTTCGGCGGCGGCGGAACGGATTTCTTGTCGGCCATCGGCGGGTCGAAAATCGGGCTGTTCGGCGAGAACGGCGACAACACCTACACCATTTCCGGCACCGCGGCGAACCCGTTCAGCGGCTACCTGGACGCCCTCGGCACGGTCGGTCTGGATCAGTCGTCCACCGATCAACTCGAATCCGGCATGAACACCATTTTGTTCCCGGTCTCGGATCGGGTCGTCCTCGACCTGGGCCTGTCGGTCGGCGGGGCGGCGACCGCGCTCGCCGCGACCGCCGTCACCCAGCAGGTCTCGACCGGCGTGTCGTTCTACCTGATCGGGCTGTTCCAAGGGGTCGTCGGATCGGCGACCGGGAACGACTTCATCCGGGGCAACGCCCTGCCCGACTCGCTCGTGGCCGGCGGCGGGAACGCCACGCTGATGACCGGGGCCGGCGGCGGCACCTTGGTCTCCGGATCGGGGAACGATCTGCTCATCGGCGGCGGGCGCACCACCTACGCCTTCCGCGGGGCGGCATCGGGGCACGCCACCATCTCCCAGTCGGATGCGAACAACGCCGACACCATCGACCTCTCCAAGCTCAGCGGCCCGGCCACGCTCAACCTCGCCTCGACGGCGGATCAAGCGGTCACACCGTTGCTGACCATCACCCTGGTCAACCCGACCGACTCGGACGTGATCGGCAGTGCGGTCGGAAACAACATCACCGGGAACTCGCGCGACAACCACATCACGCTGAGTACCGGGAACAACACGGTCGTGACCGGCACCGGCCTGACCACGCTCAAGTTCACCGGCTCGTCGCTCGGCACGAACGTGGTGACCGCATCGGCCCTGCAAAGCGTCGGGCTGAACTTCCACCAACTCGGCGCGCCGGTGTCGATCGACCTCGCCAACGCGACGCAAGCGGTGGCCGGCGGAACCATCTCGTTCGCCGGGGCGACCGACGGGCGGGCCGTGGCGAGCGTGGTGGGGACGGTGTTCAACGACACCCTGCTCGGGAACCCGAACCCCAACGCCCCCGGTGTGTCGCTGTACGGCGGGGGCGGGCGGGACAGCATCGTGGCCGGGTCGGGGGACGATTTCCTCCAGGCCGGGGTGCCGCAGTTGGTATTCCTCGACTTCGACACGTACACTCCGCTCAGCATCAACAGTCACGTTTACACGCAGTACGAGCGGGACGCCATCCAGCGGCGGATGGAGGGGGTCTACTCGGCGTTCCGTTCGACCGTCACCGACCCGGCGACTAGTCGCACCTACACAAATGGCTTCGTGTTCACCCAGAGTTTGGCGACCGCCCGTCTGCTCACCCGCGGCACCGGCGGGGAGTTCGTCACCCTCTTCGTCAACAAACCGCCGGTCGGCGGTCAGGCCGATCAGGTGGACTTCGGGAACGCCGATCTGGGCGGCACCGCGTCGGTGGATGCCAGCCTGATCCTCGGAAGGGACCACCAGCCCGACCCGACAACCGCGAACTACATCGCCGAGACCGCCGGTCTGGCCGAGCACGAACTGGCCCACTTGGCCGGGTTGCGGCACACCGACTCGTTCGGCCCGATCGGGAGTGGCGGCTACCAAGTGTTCTTGAACGGAACCCAGGTCGCCGGTCTCAACCCGAATCACTACTTCCCGATTTACCAGCAGCCGGCCACGGCACTCGCGATCAACGCCTCGGCCAATCCGATTTTGGCGGGCACGTCCATTCCGGCCGGGGCGACGGCGTACGGGTACGAAACCGCGCTGCACGTCTCGGGGTCGCCGGCGTCGGTGGGCATCACCCGGTACGACACGCTGAACAATCTGTTCTTCGGGGAGCGGGAAGCGATCCGGTTGGCGTTCGACCAAAGCGGGGTGACGATCCTCGCGCAGACCTCCCCGCACGGGGCCGCCGTGGTGGCCCAGGACCTCGGGACACTGCCGGGACTGGTGGTGCCGAACACGCTGGCGGCCGGGTCACTCAACTTCGGCAAATCGTTCGCCGTGACGGCTCTCGCAGTGGTCGGCTCCATCGGGCTCGATGCGAACGGGCAATCCCGGTCGGACTGGTACACGTTTGCCGGACGCGGCGGCGACTCTATGTCGTTCGAGACGATCTCGAACGTGCTGCCGGGCAATACCCGCCCCCTCGATACCATCGTCCGGGTGTACGATTCGGCGGGCAACCTGTTGGCGATGAATGACGACGAGCTGGAGTCGAAGGACTCGCTCATTCAAGATTTCCTGGTGCCGGCCGATGGCAAGTACTTCGTCCAGGTGGACACTTACGCTGAGAACCCGTCCCAGAACACCAGCCAGGGTCATTACATCCTGTCCATCACCGGGTTCCAGATCGGGGCGAGCCTGGGCGGCGGCAGCACGCTGGTGGCCGGGCCCGGCAGCGATATCCTCTATGGCGGGCAAGGGAACAACCTGTTCCGGATGGCTCCGAACATCGCCGGGTCGGTCACGGTCATCGGCGGGAACGGAGCCGACGTGCTCGATCAATCGGCCGCGCCACTGGAGACGGTCACGTACCTCCCGAGCGCGAACAGTGCTCCGATCAGTCGCATTTACGCCAACCCGCCGGCGATTGCCTTCCCGGCCGGTAACATCACCCAGACGGCGAACAAGGGCGGACAGGTGAGTTTCTCGGCGGAGCTGACCGGGTACCCCGGTCGCGGCCTCACTTACAGTTTGGCTACAGTGTCGGGTGGTCAGTACCCCACCGGGGCGACGATCCGCGCCACCGACGGGACGTTCAACTGGTCGGCCGGCGACCAAGGCACTTATCAAGTGCGAATCGTGGCCACGGCCTCGGACGGGTCGTCGGCCACGACGACGCTCACCATCACGGTGAACGTGGTGCCGCCGGTGCTCAACACTCTCACGGCCCAAACCGCCCCGGTCGGGACGGCCGTCATTCTCACCGGCCACGTGGCCAAACCGGTGGCGACCGACGTTTACCTCTACGGCTGGGTGGTCACCGACTCAAACGGTCAAACGGTCGCCACCGCCGCGAGTCAAACCCTGTCGTTCAACCCTGGGGTGAGCGGGACATTCACCGCCACCGCGACGGCCACAGACACGCAGGACGGGCAAACGAGTTCCACCTCGACGGCGATCACCATCACCGAAGTCACCCCGATTGTCGCGCCACTCCCGTCCGCCGGGGTGAAGGCCGGGCAGAGCACCCAGTTCATCGCGTCGTACTCGTACCCCGGCTCGGTGGCAAGCCTGACCCTCACCTGGACGGTCACGAACTCCGATGGGCAGAGCGTGTCCACCGGCACCGGCTCGACCTTCCTGTTCGCCGCTCCCGACGCGGGGGTTTATACGGTGACTTTAAGCGTGCGCACGGCCAGCGGCGTCACCGGTTCGGCGTCGGCCACGGTGACGGCGACCGGCGTGCCCCCGACCGCCACCCCACCCGCCGGGGTGAGCCTCTCCGAGGGCACCACCGTCGCCCTCGCGTTCACCAATCCGTACTCCCCGGCATCGGCCGTGATGACCGCCGGGCTGCGGTACAGTTTCTCCGTCAGTCCGGCACTACTGGCCACCACGTACGCCGCCGCCGGCACCTCCGCATCGTACAACTTCACCGGCGCGGATGTTGGCACGTTCACGGTCTACGGGCGGATCATCGACAAGAACAACCAGTCCACCGACTACGCTACGCCGGTCGTCGTCACCGCCGTGCAGCTCGTGCCCACCGGCGGCGGGTCGTTCACCGCTATTAAAAACAGTTCCACCGGGGCGTTGACCCTCGCCGCGTTCACCGATCCGGGCGGTGCGGACGCGACGTCCACCTATGCCGCCAGCATCGACTGGGGCGACGGCACGGCTGCGACCGCGGGTTCGGTCGTGCTCTCCGGGAGCGCGTTCGGCGTGTCGGGGAGCCACACCTATGCCACCCAAGGGAGCTACACGGTGCGGGTGTCGCTCGCGCACGACGGCCTCCCGCCGGTCGTGGTTTCGGATAGTGTGACCGTCAGCGCTCCCGCCCTGGTCGGCACCGGCGGGTTCAATCCGTCGGGCACCAAGGCCGCCGATACGGGCACCGTGACGCTCGCCACATTCACCGACCCGACCGGGCCGGACGCATTCGCGACCTATTCGGCCACGATCAACTGGGGCGATGGTACGACCGGCGCCGGCGCGATCTCCAGCCCGGACGCCGGCGGCAAATACACCGTCACCGGCAGCCACACCTACACGACGACTGGCACTAAAACCGTCGTGGTCACCCTGCGGCATGACGGATCGCCCGACGCGACGGCGACGGACACGGCGACGATCATCAACCCGGTCTTGGTGGCTCAAGGGGTCGGCGTCGCCGCCACCCGAAACTCGCCGACCGGCCAAGTGACGGTGGCCACGTTCACCGACCCGGCCGGGCCGGACGCGCTCGCCAACTACTCCGCCGTCGTGAACTGGGGTGACGGTACAGCGGCCAGCGCCGCAACCGTCACCCTCGGCAGCGACGGCCGTACGTTCGGCGTCGCCGCCGGTCACACTTACGCCGCGCAGGGTTCGTACCCGATCACCGTGACGGTCGCGCACGGGGCTGCCCCGCCGGCCCCGACCGTGGCGACCACGACCGCGACGGTGTCGAACCCGGCCGTCAGCCCGACCTTCACACCGTTCGTCGGAATTCAGAACGTCGCCCTGACGAACCAGCGGGTGGCCACGTTCACCGACCCGAGCGGGGCGGACGCGACGACCGCGTACACCGCCACCGTCAACTGGGGGGACGGTACGGCGACCACCGCCGGCACCATCGGCGCGGCCGGCGGCGGGGTCTTCGCCATCACCGGATCGCACACCTACACCACGGCCGGTACATTCACCGTCACCATCACCGTGGTTCACGGTTCTTCCCCGCCCGCCTCGACCTCCGGCACCGCGACGATCAACAACGGGAAGGTGACGGCCACCGGCACTTCGGCCCCGTTCGTCGGTGCCCTGCCGAGCACGGCGGTGGTGGCCACGTTCACCGACCCGAACGGGGCGGCGCTCCCGTCGGCGTACTCGGCCACAATCGCCTGGGGCGACGGGCAGAGTTCGGCGGGTGTCGTCTCGAGCCCGGTGAGCGGCGTGTTCAGCGTGTCCGGCACGCACACCTACTTCGACCTCGGTTCCGTGCCGGTCTCGGTGACCATCACCCGCGGCACCTCTGCCCCGGCCACAGTGGCGAGCACGGCGAATGTCGGCACCTCGATCTTCGCCTTGAACCCGACACTCAGCGGGGCCGTTTCGCTCAGCGGGTCGCCGGTCATCTCGATCGACGGGGCGCTGGTGATCGACTCCAATTCGAACACGGCGCTCATCGCGTCGGGCAGCCCGCGAATCACCGCCGGCAGCATCCGCATCGTCGGCGGGTACTCCACCTCCGGTTCGCCCAGCATCACCCCGACGCCGATCATCCACGTCGTCACCGTCGCCGACCCGCTGGCCAGCCTGGCGGTGCCGGTGAACCCCGGTGGCACCCCGATCAACGCAACGATCAGCGGAAGTCAGACGGTCACGCTGAACCCCGGCCTGTATTCGCAGATCAGCATCAGTGGGTCGGCCCGGGTGACGCTGAACCCGGGTGTGTACGTCATCGCCGGTAACTTCACCGTCAGCGGCAGTTCGAAGCTCACCGGCAGCGGGGTACTCCTCTTCATGGCCGGCAGCAGCTACTTGAACAGCCATGCCTACGGCGGGATCTCGTTCAGCGGATCGCCCGTGATCACGCTCACGCCGATGAGCACCGGCACCTACGCCGGGATCACGATGTTCCAGGCCCGCGACAACAACCGGGCGATCTCGTTCAGCGGCAGCGCCCAGGCCGGGATCAACGGGTTCGTGTACGCCCCGAACGCCCTGCTCACCCTCACCGGCTCCAACACCACCGTGCGGATGGGGATCATCGTCGATCGCTTGAGTACGTCGGGCAGTTCGACCAGCGGGCAGACGACCGGCGGCTCTGGAACCGAAGACGGCAACCCGGCCGGCGAACTCCTTTCGACCAACCTCTCGGTGTACGTGAACGATCCGTTCGGGCACCTCACCGCGGCCGAGCGGAACCGCATTCACGATGCCATCGTGAGTGTCGACGCGCTCACCGCCCCCTACCTCATCGATGTCGTCGAGGTGACTGACCCCGCCGATGCCAACGTGGTCATCGACCTCGCTTCGACGTCCGTACTCGGCGGTGTGGCCCAAGGGGTTCTCGCCGCCTACGATCCGACCAACGGTGAGATCACCATCATCGACGGGTGGAATTGGTACGACGGCACCGCGGCGGAATCCATCGGGGCCTCGCAGTTCGACTTCCAAACGGTCGTGACCCACGAACTCGGACACGCCCTCGGGTTGAGTCACATGCCGATCCTGACGTCCGTTATGTACGGCAGCCTGACGCCCGGACTCGCCAAGCGATCGCTCATCACGGCCGATCTGAACGTCGGTAACGACTACGGGTTGCCCGGTGCCCTGCACGCCGATCTCAGCGGCTTGTTGTTCGAAGTGCCCGGCTCGCCCGTCGGATTCGAAATCGAGACCTCCCAACGGCCATCGATCACCGATCTGTCCCCGCTCGTGCTGGTGCCGACCTTCCCGACCGCGTCGCGGCCGGTTGCCCTGGACTTCCCCCGAGTTGCCGTTTCCGTGCCGCCGGTGAGCCGAAGCGAATCGACGCTCCAATCGACGCCGGCAACTGCGACGGTGCAAGTATTCTCCATGGTGCCGGATTTTGAACCGACGAACCAACCGCCGGTGGCGGAACTCCCGGCCAAGCTTGTTCCGGAGGTCGCGGCCGACCGCCGGGCCGCGCGTCCGGATCGCGCGCCGGTCGTTCCAACGCAGTTGCCGCCAGCCGTGCCCGCCAGCCAGATCGCGAGTCCCGCCGAGGATATTTTGGACACTTGGCCAGAGATGTCGCACTGGCTCGACATGTTGAAACCGGTACCGGTCTCCACTGGATTCGATGGCGACAACGTCGAGTTGAGCGAGTTGGTACTGGTCGGACTGCTGACCGGAGCCGCAGCGGCAATCGGAGGCCTACGGCGCGAGGAACCGGCTCTGCCGGAGTTGAGGCCGGTTCGTCCGACGTAATCTCAACGTGTAATCTCAACCCGTAATCAAAGGATTTTTGATCGGTACCCCGAAGGGGTACAGGAAAGTAGTCCGATCGTCGTGGATCCTCCAAAATTATGACCGTCGAACACCCTATCCAATTTCACCGGGGGAAGATCACGTGAGATCGCTCGGCTTGCTGTACGACGACGATGGGTACGTCGAAACGCCGGGGCAACCGCTCGGAGCGGGAACCCCCACGCGGATCGGGTTGCTCGGACGGCAGGTCGCCGGGCAAGAGTTCCTCTCCGCGCTCTACGCCCATGGCACTTGGGAACAATTGGTGGCGCTGGTGCGGAACCAGGGCAGCGCCGACACCCTGACCCGCGACTTCGCCCGCCGGAGCGCCGGGGCCGGCCGGCCCCGGCAACTCCTGATGGTGCCCGACGAGTCCTTCCCGGAGGTGTTCCACCCGGCCCCGCCGACCCGGCTCATCTTCACCCCGTGCCCGCCGGACCTGCGGTACGCCTGGGCCCGGCGTCACCATTCCAGCGACGGATACGCCCTTTGCGGCGTCACCCACACCCTCGCCTCGCAGCGCGCCGCCGAATGGCTGGGTCAATTGCTGGTCGGCCCGTTCGAGCCTTACGACGCACTCGTCTGCACGTCCCAAGCGGTTCTCCGGATGGTGCGGGCCTCGGCCGACGCTTACGCCGACTACTTGCGGGAGCGGGTCGGCGGGCAGCCGCGCGTGCGGATGCGGCTGGAGGTCATCCCGCTCGGGGTGGACACCAACCGGTTCTACCCGCCGTCGCCGGGGGAGCGGGCCGCCCACCGGGAGGCGCTCGGGATCGGCTCCGACGAGGTGGTGGTCCTGTTCGTCGGGCGGTTGTCGCACCACACGAAGGCTCACCCGTTCCCGCTGTTCCACGCCGTCGAGCAGGCGGCCCGCGCGACCGGGCGGGCCGTGCGCCTGATCCTCTCCGGGTGGGCCCACAACGAAGCCGTGTCGGAAGCGTTTCGGACGGCGGCGACCGCTCTGGCTCCGAGCGTTCGGGTGACATTCGTCGATGGCACGCGGCCGGAGAACCGGTTCGCCGTGTGGCACGCGGCCGACATCTTCAGCTCGCTCTCGGACAACATTCAGGAAACATTCGGGCTGGTCATCGCCGAGGCGCTGGCGTCCGGGCTGCCGGTCATCGCCAGCGACTGGGACGGCTACCGCGATCTGATCACCGACGGCGAGACCGGCCTGCTCGTGCCGACGGTGATGGTTCCCGGAGCCACGGCCGACGCGACGACCCGGTTGGTGCTGGAATCGAACTCCTACGAACACTTCTTGGCCGAGTGCAGTCAAGCGGTGGCGGTCGATTCCGCCGCGGCGGCCCGCGCGTTCACGCGCCTGATCGGCGACGAAAGCGAACGGCGGCGGCTCGGGGCGGCGGCCCGTCGGGTCGCCCTCCAACGGTTTTCATGGGCCGAAGTGATCCGCGCCTACGAGCGGCTCTGGAACGAACAAGAGGAGACGCGACAGGAAGTCGAGCGGCACCGACCGGCCCAGAAAGATACCAAGTACGCCGGCCTCTACCCCAGTCCCGAGTTGGCATTCGAGAGCTACCCGACACGTTGGCTGGGCGACGGCGAGCGGCTGACGGCGGTGTCGGACGCGGTCGCCCGCTTGGACGGACTACTCGCACTGGACTTGGTGACCCACGCGGGCTGGGCGCGGCAGACGGATCGGACGCAGCTCCGGGCGGTGCTGGCGACCGGGGACGGGCGAACCCTGGCCGAGTGGGAGTCGGAGTTGACCGCCGCCGTCCCCGGCCGAGTGCGGGCACGCGCCACGCTCGCCTGGCTGCTGAAGTACGACCTGCTTCGCCCGGCAATGTGACCGCCACACTCACGGCTCCGGGATTCGATCCAGGAGTTTCTTGAACGCCGGCTCGTTTCGGATGCCGTCGAAGTCCGGTTCGGTCTCCAGATTCACCTTATCGCCGTAATCGGCGTCGATGGCCTGCCGGAGTGTTTCAAACGATTTGGCGCTGTACCGGTCGCGGGTGTCCTTATCCGCCCCGATGGCCGGCAGGCGGGCCGAGCAGACCGCATAGCAAGCGGCGATATCGACGAGGGCGGACGGGTCTTTCGAGAGTTTGCGTCGGACGGCTTCGGCCATCTCAATGGCGTCCCGATGGCGGCCGGTCTGGGCCAGCGACATCATCAAATCGCGTTGCCCGATCGTTTCGGTTTCCAGGTTGGGCCGACCCTTCCGGATGTCGAGAGACGCTTGGAAGAATTTGGCGGCCGCGGGATTGTCCCGTCCGGCCGCCAACCCCTGGCTGTATGAGATCCGCGCGAGGTCGGCCTGGGCGTCCACGTTCTTCGGATCGGTGGTGGCCAGGGCTTGGAAGTACGTTGCGGCCGCGGCGAACTCTTTGGCGGCATCGCTCGACTTGTTCGCGCGGAGGAGGACATCGCCGATGCGTTCGATGATGTTGGCCAAGTCCCGTTTCCGGGCGCGATCCGTCGGCTGAGCATCGAGCCGCTCTTGAGCCATCGCGCGAGCCTTGGCGTATGCGCGTTCGCTCGCGGCGGTGTCCCGCACCCGCTTTTCGGCCATTCCGAGCAAGCTGTACATCTGGAGGATCGCGATCCGGCTGGTGTCCGTCGGCGCCCCCGAGTCCGCGGTCTCCTGCTTCGCCAACTCCTCGGCCACCCGTAACGCCCCCAGGTAATTTTCCCGCGCCTCCCGCGGTTTCCGGTCGATCGTCACGGTACCCATGCTCTGGTACAGGGCGATGAGGAGCTTTCGATAATCCGCCGAAGATTTGTCGCCGACCTGACTCAGCAGTTGTGCGGCCCGCTCGTAATAGCCGCGGGCGTCCGCCTGACTGCCGGTCCGGAGGCTGGTTTGACCGACCGAAATGAGGGCGATCACCAAGTTCTTCCGGACGACTTCCTTGTCCGAGCCTTCGGCCGCCTTGTTCAAAATGGTCTGAAAGATATCGGCGGCCCGAGTGAACTCGGCCAACGCGGCCGGGGTATTGCCTTGGTCCCGCAGCGACCGTGCCGCGAGGTCGTGGATCAAGGCCTTGGTCGTGTCGTTCAGGCTGATCTCGATGGACGGGTTTTGGATCACGTGATCCAAACTCCCGCGGGCGATCCGGATGACCGCGGTGAGCGTCGCTTGGAGGTCGGGCTTGGTCAGCAACTCCGCCCGCACCGTCGTGACGATGGCGCCGACCGTATCGAGCGCGACTCTCCGCTGCTCCAGGGCCACCCGCGCGTTCGTCGCCGCCTCGGCGCGGGCTTGCTCCTTTTGATCCCGCTCCGACACCGCCGAGGCCCGCGCGGTCTCCTTTTGATCCCGTTCCGACACCGCCTCCCGCCACTGCACGATGACGCCGATCACGCCGGCGAGCAGGGCGAGGGCGATCAGGTTCGCGGCGAAAACCGCGCCGCGATTGCGTCGCACGAGTTTCTTCAGCCGGTACGCGCGGCTGGGTGGCCGCGCTTCGACGACTTCGTCGGCCAGGTACCGCTGGAGGTCGTGGGCCATGGCGTTCGCCGTGTCGTACCGCCGGGTGCGGTCCTTTTCGAGGGCCTTCATCACCACCCAGTCGAGTTCGCCCCGGAGCAAGTTCGCCAGTTTGGACGGGTCGATCCCGCGGTTGGCCGCGATGTTCGGCAGGGCGTCGGCGGTGCTCAGCTTGGTACTCGGCCGCGGCGGTTCCACCTCCCGCACCATCCGGAGCATCTCCAGGATCGCGCCGCGCTTGAACTGCTTCGAGTCGATCGGCGGCGACCCGACCAGCAGTTCATACAGCATCACCCCGAGCGCGTACACGTCCGACCGCGTGTCGATATCGATCATCGACGGGTCGGCCTGCTCCGGAGACATGTACGCCGGCGTCCCGACGATGGCCCCGGCGTCGGTGTAGCTCAGGTCGGTCAGTTTCTGCTCGGTCGCCTTGGCCACGCCGAAGTCGATCACCTTGGGGGTCGGGCGGCCGTCCACCTCCGTGACCAGCACGTTCCCCGGCTTCAGGTCGCGGTGGATGATCCCTTTCTGGTGGGCGTGCTGCACCGCCTGGCAGACCGCGATGAACAACTGGATGCGGGCATCGACCGTCAATCGGTGTTTGTCGCAATAGTCCGTGAGCGGGATGCCGTTCACCAGTTCCATGACGAAGAACGGCTGGCCGGACGCGACGGGCTTGCCGTCGGGTCCGGCGACGGCGCCGATGACGCCCCCGTCGTAGATGCGGGCGATGTTCGGGTGGTCCATCAGCGCGAGCGCCTGGCGCTCGGCCTCGAACCGGGCGAGCACGCCCTTCGAGTCCATCCCCGCCTTGATCAACTTCAGGGCCACCCGCCGCTTGACCGGCTCGATCTGCTCCGCCAAGTAGACGGAACCCATCCCCCCTTCGCCGATCATCTTGAGCAACTTGTACCGACCGGCGATCAGATCGCCGGTCGACCCGGCCGGGGTGGCCGCTTCGCCGCCGACCGTGACCGCGGCGTCGGCGTCGGCGCTGACATAAGTGATCGTCGGATCGCCGACGAAGCGCGTGCCCGCCGGATCGTCCGACTCGCGCGCCTCGCCGCTCAGCTCGGCGGTGTCGCGCTGCTGGCGGTAACTCTCGTCCAGCAGTCGCAACTCCCGCTCGAGCGCCGCCCGTTCCGCGTCTTCCCATCCCGCTAGGAAGTCCTCGGGCTGAGGTCGCCGTCCGGCCTTGCATTCCGCCTCGAACCGCCGGCACACCATATCCATGCGGTGTTCGGCGGAGAGGGTGAGATCGTCGGGGTTATCGGATGTGGTCATGGCGTCCTTCGGCTGGAGGTGAAGGAGACCTCACCATAAGGATATCCGCGAATCCGCCCGGCACCCGTCACGGATTGTCGGAATTGGTCACGGGTTTGTGCTTGGCCCACCACGTCTTGCGGATGATGCGGAGTCGCCGCTCCACCGATGCGACGGCGCACCCCAGCCGGGCGGCCACTTCGGCGTTCGTCAGCCCCTCCACCTTCCACAGGGCGATGGATCGGAACTCGTCATCGTCGAGGCCGGCGATCAGTCGGGCGAATTCCTCGGCCGCCGAGGCGGCGAATTCCGGCGTCGGCTCGCGGCCGACGACCGCCGCCCACCCCGAATCGGATCCGTCCGGCGGGCCGATCATGGCCGAGTCCCCACGGACGTCCCCGCCGCCCCGCTTCTGCCGTCCGTGGGACTGACGCAGGTCGTGCGCCTTGCGAGTCGTGACGGTGACGAGCAATCGCCACAGTTCGTCGCGGTTGTCCAACCGCGGGAACCGTCCCTTTTTGGCGGCGCGACAGAAGCTGTCGAACGCGCTCAGTGCGACGTCCTCCTCGTCGGCCGCCCGCCGCGGCATGTCTCGGAGTTTCGCGCGTGCGAGTGTCACCAGACGCGGGAAGTACTGCCGCCAGAGCCATTCGACGGCGGCGGCGTCACCATTCTTGAGGGATTCGAGCCAAATCGTGATTGACCCGTCGTCGGGCATGGGTGCCTTCCCCGTAAGGCGATCAAACACGGGTACGGACAAGAGCGAAGTGTTTGCGTATTACTGTGGATTCCGTTTACAAGACCAATAAAACACATTTGAAACTCTTTTCTGACTCGCGTGATTTTGAGTGTCTGCGTTCTACCCCCTCAATCAAGCGAATCCCACCATTGAACTCCTCGGTTGGTTGAGGGCAATGGAACCCCGGAGCGCGCCGGAATGGGCGGGCCACAGCTGCGTTTAGAAATTCCCGAGAAAAAAATAGCGGAGTTGGACATCTCCCTTCGGTACCCGGCTTCTGTCGGGTGCCGAATTCATTTCCGTCCGACGCAGGGTGTAGCAACAATTCTTGGAGTCTTTAAGACCCAAGAGGAACGCGGATGACGCGGATGTTACCCGGGATGAAGAGGATCGGGGAGAAAATCGATCTGTTCCGATCCTCTTAATCCTGTTTTTTCCCCGTCATCGGCGTTCCTCTTCATCTGGGCCTGGCGACGTTTCGTCGGCATCGGTACGGCGAAATCGAGGTTGCTATGCTTCACGAGTGCCGTACGCAACGAACTCGGGTGGAGGTGTTAGCGGGTCTGTATGCTCGACGACCGGTGATCGAGACCGACATTCGGCAGCTCGAACAGACACTCGACAACTTTGCGTGGGCAAAATTCCGAATCCAAGAATCTCAAAGCAGCGTGTCGCCGAACCGTCGTACAGCGCACATGACAAGGGTACGGAGACTCGAGGAAATCATTGATGGCCACCCGAGCAGCAGCGATCTTGATCCGGGCCACTCGTAGCGGGGCGGTCGAACTCAGCGACTGCGAACTGCTGAACCGCTATGTCGAAATGGACGACCAAGCGGCGTTCGCCACGGTGATCGGCCGCCACTCCGCCATGGTTTTGGGCGTCTGTCGAAGACTGTTGCCGTCGTCCGCCGACGCCGAGGACGCCTGCCAAGCGGTGTTCCTGCTCTTGGCTCGCAAGGCAAAATCGACCCGCTGGCAACCGTCGGTGGCGAACTGGCTCTACGCCACGGCCCGCAAAGTCGCCCAGAATGCCCGGCTGGCTTCCGCCCGACGCCGTCGCCGCGAAGGGGTGGCGGCCGTGCCGGAATCGGTGGCCCCGGTGGATCGCATGAGCGGTCGGGAACTGACGGCGACACTCGATGAAGAACTCGACAAGTTGCCACCGCGTTATCGGGAACCGTTGGTGCTTTGCTATCTGGAAGGCCTGACCCGAGACGAAGCCGCCACCCGCCTCGGGGTACCAGTGGCCACGTTGAAGAAACAGCTCGAACGCGGCCGCAAGAAATTGGCGGACGCCCTCACCGCACGCGGTTGCATTCTGGGGATCAGCTTGCTGGCCACCTTCGCCACCTCCCCGTCGCTGGCGTCGTCACCGCGATTACTCGAATCCATATTGGCCGCAGTCGACGGTGCCCCGTCGACGTCCGTGGCCGCACTCGCAAAAGGAGTCGTCGTGAACGGATTGCTCATACGTACGAAGATGGTTCTGGTCGCAGTCCTCGGTGTCGCCGCACTGGGTCTCGGCGTCGGCACGGTGCCGAGTTCCGCCGAGCCGCAGAAGCCCGCCATGGAGAAGCCTGCCGCGAAGGCGGAAGGGAAACTGGAGAAGCCGAAGTTGGACGCGAAGGAACGCACCATCAGTGGCCAAGTGCTCGGTGCCGACGGCAAGCCGGTGGTGGCGGAACTGTCTTTCGTCTGGATTCACGACAAGCCGCAACCGCTCGGCAAAACGAAAGACGATGGCACGTTCACCATTACCGTGCCGTTGAAACGCAACGACTCCGGCGGGTTTCTGCTGGCCAAAGCCACCGGTCATGGAATGGACTTCGTGTCCCACGGGCTAGACTACCTCCCGCGCTCGATCACGGCATCGGCCGAGGTGACGCTGAAGTTGCCGAAGGAGCGGCCGATTCGCGGGCGCCTTTTGGATCAGCAGGGGAAGCCGGTGGTGGGTGCGACAGTGGTTGCGAGCGGTTTCACAGCCTACGACTCCGCCACCTCGGCCGATGCCTATCTCAAGAAATGGGTGGGGGAACAGTACCAGCGCGGGAGCCCACCGGACGGGGACCGCAGCCTGTTCTTCTCGGACGGATACTCCACGAAGGCGAACCCGATGGGCCACTCGCCGTACTCCGCGATCACCGACAAGGAGGGTCGGTACGTCATTGACGGGATCGGAGACGGGCAACTCGTGACCCTGCGGATCCGCGGAAACGGGGTTGCGGACAAAGAGGTCATCACTCTGAACCGCGACGGGTTCGACGCGGCCCCGACCAACAAAGCGGCGAAGAACAACGAGACTAAGGGCTATTCGTTCGGCGGCAAGTGGGTGCTGTACGGCGCCGATCCGGTCGTGATTCTGGAATCGGAGAAGATCATCAGGGGCACGGTGACGGATCACGTCGGCCAGCCGCGCGCCGGGGTGATCGTGGTCTTCTCGCGGCCGAACAAGCGCGACTTGAACCCGGACTACAACCAAGCCGTGACGAACAAGGATGGCAAATACGAGATCCGCGGTGCCCGCAAACACAAAGGCTACATGGTGGAATGCAGCCCGGATCCGGTGGCCGGATTGCTCCAGTGCCAAGCGTTCGCCGACGACACGGTCGGATACGAACCGGTCACCCTCGACTTGAAGTGTGCCAAAGGCGTCGTCATTGCTGGAACCGTGAAGAACAAGGCGACCGGCAAACCGATAGCCGCCCAACTGTATGTGGAATTGATGGCCGAAAACATGTTCGTGGACAAATACCCGCCGTTCCGGCACACGTCGTCGATTGCGAACGAGCAAAACCAAACGGACAAGGACGGCAAATTTCGGGTCGTCACGATTCCCGGCCCGGTGATCCTCATGGCCGGACCATTGAAAGGCGATGGGGGACAGTACAAACCGGCGGTAGCCGATCCGAAGCACCCGGATCGCTTCACTTCGAACTACGGTGGCTCGGCGAGCTTGGGTCTCACTTTCTACGCTTACGATGGCGGCGTCGGTATGGTGCAAGGCAACTGGTGCCGGGTGGTCGAGGCGAAGGCGACGGAAACCGAATTGACCGTGGACGTCGAGTTCGAATCTGCCCCGAAGATGACGGTGAAGGTAATCGATGCCGACGGTAAACCGGTCACGGATACCCTCGCCACCGGAGTGACCCACTGCGATTTCGCCTACCCGACTGAGCACCCCCACACGGATGGTCTGACCGTGTTCAATGTGGAACCGAAACACGAGCGACTGTTGGCGGTGGCTAATGCGAAACGGAAATTGGTGGGCACGGCCACGGTGAAAGCGGACGACAAGAACCCGACGGTCAAACTCGGCACTGGCGGGAGCGTGACCGGCCGGGCGCTCGACAAAGAAGGCAAGCCGCTGGTTGGTCTGTCCGTTCAGTTGGCATTCACTCGCCGCGAAGTCACCGAGGCTTTCAATGCTCTGAAGAAGCTCGATTTGCCGACCACCGACGCCAACGGTGAGTTCCAAATCGACACGCTGTTCCCGAATCAAGAGTTCATTTTGCACTTCATGAAGGGATCGAAGCGTTTCGGCCCGGACTTCGACAAAATGCCGAAATACACCATCAAGAGCCACGGTGACACACTGAAACTCGGTGATCTGAAGCTCGAAGCCGCGAAAGATGGCGACTGATAGCGTTCCGCTGCGTCCGCTCCCCGTCCGGCGGGGATACTCTTGGTAGGAGTTGATGGCAGCGGGGGATGACGCATGGCGACGAGAGCGGGCGGGGCGATGCTCCGGGTGGTTCTGTCGGCAACCGCCGACACCACGGATCAAGAACTGTTGAGCCGGTTCACCGCCGGCGACGAGAAAGCCTTCGCCGCGCTGGTGAATCGGCACAGCGGGTTAGTTCTCGGCGTCTGCCGACGGGTGCTACCCACCGTCCAGGACGCCGAGGACGCCTGTCAGGCGGTCTTCCTGATCCTGGCCCGGCAGTCGGGCCGCCGAACTTGGCAACCGTCGATTTCTAACTGGCTGTTCACCACCGCGCGACGGGTCGCCGCGAAAGCCAACCGCACCGCCAGTCGGCGGAGGAAACGTGAAGCGCAGACGACCCCGACGGCCACGGCGTCCGCACTCGACCAGATGACCGGCCGGGAGGCCTTCGCAGTTCTCGACGAGGAGTTGGACAAACTCCCGGCCCTCTACCGCGAGCCGCTGGTGCTCTGCTATTTGCAGGGGCTGACCCGCGACGAAGCGGCCGGGCGGCTGGGCGTTTCGACGGTCACCTTGAAGAGCCAACTCGACCGGGGCCGCAAGAAACTGGCTGCCGCCCTGACCAAACGCGGCATCGTGATGGGACTCGGCCTGCTGATCACCGCGTCGACCTCCACGGTCGCCGCCTCGCCAACCAAACTACTGGAATTGATCCTGGCCGCCGCCGGTGGAGCACCCTCCGCCGCCGTGGCCACCCTCGCACAAGGAGTCGCCATGACTGGTATCATCAGTCCCCCGAAGTTGGCCCTGTTCGCATTGGCCGGGGTCCTGCTCGTTGGCCTCGGCATCGGCACCGTGCCGAGTTCCGCAGAACAGCAGAAACCCGCCATGGAGAAATTGGCAAAGCCGGCGGCGAAAGAAATTACAGTGCCCGAAACAGTGACGATCCACGTGCTTGATCCGGACGGTAAACCGGTGGCAGGCGCGACAGTTCGTCGGGTGTGTCGGAGCCGATCCGACTCCTTCGCAGAAACGGTGCTCGGCAAGACGGATGCTGAGGGGCGGTTCGAGGCCGGGGTGACTCCATTCTGTTCCTTCACCGCCATTGTGGATGGCCTGGGAGTGGCCTGGTGCGGAGCCGATTCCCATGGCCAGGAACTGACGCTGAAGCTGGCCGAGCCATGCCCCATCCAAGGGCGACTGACGGATCTACAAGGCAAACCGATCGCGGGAGCGAAGGTGCGAGTGGACAGTGTGGCGGCCACCGAGAATGACGACCTCACCGCCGTGTACAACGCGTACCGGGTGAACCCGGAATGGGGAGGTTCGGCGTTCTCACGGTGGCTCGACGGGAGGGCGACCGGTGCTCCGGCCGGGGCGACTACGGACAAGGATGGCCGCTTCAAAATCGGCGATGTGGGCAAGAATCACGTGGTGCAAATCCGGTTTCAGGCCGATGGGATCGAAGCGGCGCGGGTAACGGTGATCGCCGATCCGGAGTTCGCCAAGCGGATGAAGCCACCGACGGATGCCGAGAAGAAAAACACCGGCTTTCCCAGCAGATACAAGCCCGCCGTGTACGGCCCAGAGTTCACCCACTCCGCCCGGCCAGAACATGTTATCACTGGCACCGTGACGGACGCACTCACCGGAAAACCGATCGCCGGGGTCGCCGTCGTTGGCACGTCGAGCGACCCGGAACGGCAATCGACCGGCAGCCCCTGGCACGACAAAGTCGAAACCGTAACGGACGTTGACGGCAAATTCCGGCTCGGCGGTCTGATCAAGTCCGAGAAGCGCTTCCTACACGTCATGGGCGGAAACGCGGCACCTTACCTCGACCGCTCCGTCGAGGTGGTCGACACCGAGGGATACCAACCTGCGGTGGCAGATATCAAACTGCAACCAGCCGTCGTGGTCGAAGGCAAACTGGTGAACCAGTCGACCGGCAAACCGGTGAAAGGCGAAGCGTTCTGGATGCCACTCAATGGCGGCCTCAACGAAGAAGAGAAATCGCTCGCCGGCGGGGAAATGTATTTCGCCCGAGGGAACACGCGGCCGAGCGGAACCCGTGCCGCTGTCGGCCCGGATGGTCGATTCCAACTCCGCGTCCCGCGCAGACCGGGCGTGATCCTCGCACGGGCCGATCATTCCGACATAACCGCCGTATTCACCCCGACACGGGTGCGGGAGGAAGACCGGAAGTTCCTGCGAAAGCAAGAGAAGGATCCAAACGTCACCGAAACGGGCCCACGGGACAGCGACGACGAGGAGTACTTTGACACCATCCTGTTGATCACCCCGATCCGCTGGGAAAACGGCTATGCCATCATCAACCCCGATGCGAAGGCGAAGTCAATCGATGTGAAGATTGGATTCGATCCGGGCGCGACGGCGAAATTGAACGTCACCGATCCAGACGGCAAACCGGTGGGCGGCGTCACGCTCGTCGGGCCGGGGGTTTATGGCCTCCGAGTACCGACGTTTGCCAAGTCGGAGATTGCGGTCGGCGGAATCGACCCGAAGGGTCGGCCGGTACAACTGTACTTGCTCCAGAAGGAGCGGAAGTTGTGCGCGGAAGTGAAAGTCCAAGGCGACGAGAAAGGCCCGATTGCGGTGCAGTTGCAACCGTGCGGCTCTGTGACGGGTCGGGTTGTCGATCATACCGGCAAGCCGGTGCCGGGCGCCAAAGTCACGTTTCAGATGGCGGAGTACCAGGCGAACGACCTGATCAAGCAGAAACTATTCCGAGGAGCGGCCGAGGTTCTCACCGACGCGGACGGCAAGTTCACGATCGAGCGGATGTTTCCGGCCATGGAGTTCGACCTGTTTGTCAGTTTGCCAGGGTTACGCTCCAGTTCGGCCGAACCGAAACGGACGACGCTCAAGCCCGGCGAGGCGAAGGATCTGGGCGAGTTCAAGTTCCGCGATCCGAAGAAATCGGACGACGAGTGATTTCCTTGCGGCCGAATATCCGCCGGCGCACATGACTGGTGTGAGGTGGCTCCGGAGACGTGTGACATGAACCGGCGTGCGGCGGCATTGATTCTGGCGGTGCGGACGGCGGAGGGCGACTCCCCGCCGACGGACCGCGAACTGTTGAAGCGCTACGCGGACGCCGGCGACCAAGCCGCGTTCGCTGGGATCGTCCGCCGGCACTCGGGCATGGTGATGGGCGTGTGCGAGCGCGCGACCGGCTCGGCGACCGAGGCCGAGGATGCCTGCCAAGCCGTCTTCCTGCTCCTGTCGAGGAAAGCGCACTCGACGCGCTGGCAGGAGTCGCTGGCCAATTGGCTGTATACGACCGCCCGCAAGGTGGCGCGCAACTCCAAGCTGGCCTCGTCCCGGCGGACGAAACGGGAAAGCGGCGCGACCGTCCGGCCGACGGTGTCGCCCGCGGACGCCATGACCGCCCGGGAACTTGTGGCGGCGCTCGACGAGGAACTCGACAAGCTCCCGCCACGCTACCGCGAACCGCTCGTGCTGTGCCACTTGGAAGGGTTGACCCGGGACGAAGCGGCCGCCCGCCTCGGGATTCCCGTCGCCATCCTGAAGAGCCAGCTCGAACGCGGCCGCCGGAAATTGGCCGGCGCGCTCGCCGCCCGCGGGTGCGCCCTCGGCATCGGCCTGCTGGCGACATTCGCCACCGCCTCCACGCGGGCGTCCGCGCCGCGACTGCTCGAATCCATCCTGGCCGCGGCCGGCGGTTCCCCGTCGGCGACCGTGGCCGCACTTGTAAAAGGAGTCGTCATGAACGGGTTGCTCGTCCGCACGAAGTTGGCGCTGCTCGGGGCCGTCGGAGTCGCCGTGCTCGGGTTCGGATTCCGATCGATACCGACCGGGGCAGGGCCGCTGACGCCGGCGGCGGAAAAACACGACACGAAGCCAAAGGTCGAGGGGCAGACAATCACCGGGACGGTGGTCGGGCCGACCGGCAAGCCGGTCGCGGGCGCCGCAATCAACACGCTGGACAAAGGCGATTACAACAAGCCCTTGGTTCGCGAACTCGGCAAAACGAACGCGGACGGCAAATTCACCGTCACACTCGAGCCGCTGCCCCCCGGTCGCCCTGAATTTCGAATGCTGGTGGCAGTGAAGGCCGGATTTGGCCCCGATTGGGTGGAGGCGGAGAAACAGATCACCGGAGCCGTCGAGCTGAAGCTGGTCGAAGATTTGCCGGTATCGGGTCGCGTGGTCGATCTGGAAGGGAAGCCCCTGGCGAAGGTAAAGGTGCGGATCACGAGCGTGGCCGATGGCGAGTTGAACAAAGTCTGGGAAGAGTGGCCGCGTTCGCCATACAACGCCCTCCAAGCGGTTAAGAAAAAGCTCTGGTTGCCAACCCTGGCAGGTTTGCCGGAGATTGTGACCGCGGATGCCGACGGCAAGTTCGAGATCCAGGGAGTCGGCCGGGGGCGGTTGCTCGGCCTGATCTTCGAAGCGAGCGGTATCGAATCGGCCGCCTGCCGGGTTGTCCTCGACCCCGGATTCGACCGGAAGAAAGTCAGCAACCCGAGTGAGGTGACCATGCCCGGCGGCGGGTTTCAACCTGGGCCGGCACTGTATGGCCCGACATTCACGCACACGGCCAAACCGTCGCAATCGATCACGGGAATCGTGACGGACGCGAAAACGGGCAAGCCGATTGCGGGGGTGCAAGTGAATGGGTCGCCGGACGGCCCGCACTGGTACGAGAACGGCTCGAGTACGACCACCGACGCGGCCGGGAAGTTCGTCCTCGACCGCATCGCCAAGACGGATCGTTCACGAGTGTCGGTGTTTCCGTCCGAGAAAATGCCTTATTTGCACTACACGACGACCATCGCAGATCGTCCGGGACTTACCGAAATCACGGCCGACTTGAAACTGACTCGCGGGGTCATGTTGAAAGGCCGGGTCGTTGAAACGGGAACGGGGAAACCGGTCGTCGGGGCGGGCATCCATTACACCGCGTTGGCCGACAACAAATATTACGCCGAGCTGATGAAAGGCAAGCGCAGCGAAAACGGGATGGGCTACAGTAGCGACGCGGACGGGCGGTTCGAATTCGTCGTCCTCCCGGGCGCCGGCATCGTGACGGCCCAAGGGGAAACGCGCGGAGCCATCGTGAACATCCCGTACACCCAGGTGCGGATTGCCAAAGAAGATCTTCCCCGCGCTGACATGAGCCGCTTGGAAAACCTTGGGGAGACGTTTTCCGCGGCTGATGGCCACATCATCACTCTGCATAGTCTGTCCGGGTACACGATCATCGAACCGAATTTGACCGACGACACCGCCGAAGTGACGATTGCGTTCGACCGGGGTCAAGCTGTGAGCGGCACCGTGTTGAACCCGGACGGTCAGCCCGCGAACGGTGTCATGGCTTACGAACTGACAGCCTGCTTCCCTTACCCCCAGAAGCTGAAGGATGACGGTGCGTTCACGGCCCTCGCGCTCGACCCGAACCAGCCACGGACGCTGTTGTTCGTCGATGCCGCCAAAAAATTGTCCGCCACGGTCACGCTGAAAGGCGACGAGAAGAACCTGAAGCTGAAGCTTCAGCCGTGGGGCAAACTGACGGGTCGGTTACTGGACGCGGACGGCAAGCCCATCGCCGGCGCCCGTGTGTCAGCTTCACCCAAGAGCAATCTGCAACACATGGCGTTCAGCACGGCGATCCGGGGGCGCACGGCAACCACGGATGCCGACGGCAAGTTTGCACTGGATGTGCCGAGCGGGCCCGCAGAATACCTGCCCGGCTTCACCTTGAAGAACAAGTATCTCGATACCGGGTATCGGAATGAAAACCCTGGTCACAAAGTGAATGCCGGCGAAAGCACCGATATTGGCGAACAGAAAGTAAAAGAGGAGAACTAACCATGCCGACCGATCTGTGGGCACCTTACACGCCCGATGAGAAACAGCCGTGGGATTTGCGACGGGTGGTGCACTTGCACCGACGGGCCGCGTTCGCGGGGACGTGGGACGAGCTGCAACGCGACCTGAAAGACGGGCCGGAGAAGGCGGTCGCACGCCTCGTGAAGGGCACGGCCAACTTGCAAACGGGACACGAGTTCTACGCCACCGCCGCGCTGCTGTTCGACGCGGCACAAACGCAGGGCGAGATCGGCCGGTTGAAGGCGGGCTGGTTCTACCGCTTCCTGTTCGGCCCGCACCCGCTATTGGAAAAACTCACGCTGCTGTGGCACGACCACTTCGCCACGGCCAATGCCAAGGTGGACGATGTGACGCTCATGCGGCGGCAGAATGACACCCTCCGCAAACACGCCACCGGAAAATTCGCCGACCTGTTGAACGCGGCCGTCCGGGAACCGGCACTCCTGATTTACCTCGACGCGCAGACCAACCGCAAAGGCCGCGCAAACGAGAACCTCGGCCGCGAACTCCTGGAACTGTTCACCCTCGGTGTCGGCCATTACTCCGAAGCGGATGTAAAAGGGGCCGCGCGGGCGCTCACCGGATGGTCGGTCGAGGAGAGCCAATTCGTCGAAGTCGCCGAACGGCACGACGACGGCGAGAAGACGATCCTCGGGCAGACCTCGAAATTTAACGGCACGAACCTGCTGGAATTATTGCTGAAGCAACCCGCCATCGCGGAACGGATCGTCGGGAAACTCGCCCAGCAATTCTTCGGTGTCAATGGACTGTCGGCGGACGCGGCCCAGCAACTCGCCGCCGGCCTGCGCGAACGGGATTTGAACATCGGCTGGGCCGTGGAAACGATTCTGAAATCGAAGTTGTTCTTCGACGCCGCGAACATTCGCAACCGGGTTCTCGGCCCCGTCGAGTTCGTCGTCGGCACCGCCCGGTTATTGGAACTGTTCGACCCGGCCCCGAGTACGCTCGCGATGGCCGACTGGTCGGCCCGCATCGGCCAAGATCTGTTCGACCCGCCGAACGTCGGTGGCTGGCCGACGGGCAAGAATTGGATCCACAGTCGCAGCTTGATCGCCCGGTCGAACTACGCCGCAGCACTCGTCGCCGGCCCGAACAGCGGCCGGAGCGAACCGTACGATCCGGCCGCGTTGAGCAAGAAACATGGGTTCGGTACGAAGCCGAACGACCTACTGACGTACCACCACCGCTTGCTGTTCGGCAGCGATCCCTCGGCCGAAACGATGACCCGCCTCGGAGGCGCGGCGCCCCGTCCCATGGTCACGGCACTGCTGTCGTCCCCCAACGCCCAATTGGGCTGATCCACTTCGGAGCTTCACTATGTTCACCCGTCGTTCCTTCGTGCAATCGTCGTCGCTACTGGCACTGTCGTCGGTGCCGCTATTCGTGGCCCAGTCTGCATCGGCCGCTGCCCCCAATAAAGATGGACGTGTCTTGGTCATCGTGGAACTCGATGGCGGTAACGATGCGTTGAACACCATTGTTCCGCACGCCGACGAACAGTACGCCAAACTGCGTCCCAAATTGAAACTCGACCCGAAGCGATTGGTCAAACTCACCGATTCACTCGGGTTGCATTCCGCACTCCGACCGCTCGACGTGCTGTTCCAGGCGGGCCAACTCGCGGCCATTCCCGGTGTCGGCTACCCGAACCCGCAGCGGTCGCACTTCGAGGGCATGGCCGTCTGGCACACCGCGAAATTCGATGCCGAGGATCGCAGGGGATACGGCTGGCTCGGCCGCGCCCTGGATCCGACGCAGGGGAATCTTTTCTCGGTCGGCACGGAAGTTCCGACGGCGTTACGGGGGCGACGCAGCAGTGCCGTGGCATTCAACCGCTTGGAAGATGTGTTGCTGTCCGACCCACACTCGGCACGCCTCGGCGTCGGCCCCGAATCGACCGATGGTTTGCTCTCGTTTGTCCGCAGGCAAGAGGTGGATGCACACACGGCCGCGGAAAAGTTGGCGAAGTTGACCGGCGATTCCAGTGGTTCGATCTACCCGCAAACGGCCCTCGCCGACCGCCTCAAAACGGTGTCCCGGTTACTGAAAGCGGACATCGGAGCCAGGGTCTTTTACACCCAACAGAGTGGATACGACACGCATTCGCAGCAGTCGTTCGCCCACGCCAGTCGTCTCGGCGAGTTCGCCGGTGCGGTAGCGGCGTTCTTCGCGGACTTGAAACAGTCGAAGTTGCTCGAACGCGTGACCCTGATGGCGTTCAGCGAGTTCGGTCGCACCGTCGCCGAGAACGGCTCGGCCGGCACCGATCACGGCACCGCCGGGGCGATGTTCGTGGCTGGGCCAACCGTCGCAGGTGGGGTCGTTGGCACGATGCCGAGTTTGACCGATCTCGACAAAGGAGAGCCGAAGATGACCACGGACTTCCGCAGTGTGTACGCTTCACTCTTGGAAGAGTGGATGGGATTCGCGCCGGAGCCGGAGCTTCTCAAGCTCTCGCGGCCCCGACTCTTCAAAGTGTGAACCGCTCAGTTCGAGAATTCCGGCCGGCGTTTGGCCAACTGGGCCTGCAACCGCGAGACGATGCTGCTGTGCATCTGGCTGACCCGCGATTCGCTGAGGTTGAGCGTCACGCCGATCTCTTTCATCGTCATCTCTTCGTAGTAGTAGAGAATGACGATGAGTCGTTCGTTGCGGTTGAGACCCCGGGTCACCAGGCGCATCAAGTCCCGGTTTTGCAGGCGGTTCGTCGGATCTTCCGACTTCTTATCTTCGAGAACATCGATCTCGCGGACGTCTTTGTAGCTATCGGTCTCGTACCATTTCTTATTCAAACTCACGAGGCCCACTGCAGACGCTTCCGACACGAGCGCTTCAATTTGCTCCATCGGCACGTCGAGTTTCCCGGCGAGTTCCTCGCGGGTCGGCGGTCGACCGAGGGCCGCTTCCAGACCTTTGAGCGCCGCTTGCACTTTGCTCTGTTTCGAGCGGACGAGCCGGGGCACCCAGTCCATGGTGCGGAGTTCGTCGAGCATGGCCCCGCGAATTCGCGGGACGCAATACGTTTCGAACTTCACCCCACGCTCGAGGTCGAAGGCATCGACGGCATCGAGCAGGCCGAACGTCCCCGAGCTGATGAGGTCGTCGAGGTCGACGCCGTCGGGCAACCGGGCCCAAATGCGTTCGGCGTTGTACTTCACCAAATGCAGGTAATTTTCGAGCAGGCGATTTCGCAGGTCGACCCGCGGGTCGGCCCGGTAGTCTCTCCACACCTGCTGGATATCTGGCTCGGCACGCGTCACCATCGGATCCTCCCTGATGAGCGCTCCCCACGGCGAAACCGAAACTCGCAATGGCCCGGCATCCGCCCGACCATTCCCCCTGCGAATTCCGACCTGATGGACGCCCGCACCCGAATGCGGAATCGCCCAAATCGCCGTCGAAAGCTGTCCCCCGGATGCCCAACGGGAAGTATGCGGCATCCGCTACGCTAGTATCGTCCCCGAACACGCCGGTCTCCAAGAAAACCGGCGATCACCGACGGAATCGGTGAATCCCCCACCTCAGAACGATCGCCACCGGGTGCAGACTCCCAGGACGCTCTTTCGAGACGAACCGAAGTTCCACGTTCGAACCACGAGATCCCCCGGTTCCCCAACCGGTTGATCCCATCATTACAATCCGACGATTCGCTCTGCGTCCGGGGCTGATAGCCACTCTGCCCCGCCGTGTCGAGAGAAAAATGAGCGAAATGCAGAGTGGTTCGGCAAAATGTTTTCTGGCGAATGTTTGCCCACGGTATTACTGGGGGAACTCAAACTACCCACACCGCAACCGGGGTGATCGCATCCGCAGGCCGATTCCCAGGGCCGGCGCGGCCGCTGCCGGCGACGCGGCTGATGACCTTCACCGTCATGTCGTGGTCGCAGGTCAACTGGCAGCTCAGGCGAACGCCGGACAACCCTTTGGCCGTCAGCACGGCCTTCTCGGCTTCGGTCATTTGCGTCGGTTCCCCGGAGACGAATTGCACTTTGCACGTCGTGCATTTGGCGTTGCCCCCGCACGCGTGGAGCTGATCGATCCCCGCTTCGTCGGTCAGCCCGAGTACCAGCCGCTTGCCGGCGGGGATCTCGAATTCGCCCACATCTTCGACGGTCAACTTCGGCATGGTCGCTCCTCGGAATGGGATCCAACGTCTCTAATGCAACCCACTCGTATTATAAAATCTATGTTCAGACTCTACATCGATGCCGATGCCTGCCCCGTGAAAGACGAATGCTACCGCGTCGCCAAGCGCTACGCCTGGCCCGTGATCGTCGTGGCCAATTCGCAGATCGGGATCCCGGCCGACCCGTCGGTGACGATGGTGGTGCGGCTCGGCTTCGGTGCCGCCGACGACTGGATTGCGGAACAAATCGGCCCGGGGGACATTTGCACCACCGTCGATGTGCCGCTGGCGGCACGCTGCGTCGAAAAGGGAGCGCTGGTGGTGACCAACAAGGGGTACTTGTACACGGCCGCGAACATCGGCGAAGCGCTGGCCGTGCGAAACTTGAACGAAGAACTCCGCCAATCGGGTCTGCTCGGCGCCGGCGGGCCATCCCCCATGGGTGGCAAGGATCGCTCGAAGTTCTTGGCGAAGCTGGATGAGGCGATGAACTTGATGCGGAAGATGTTTCCGGCGACGTCGTGATGATCGGGTGTAGCTACGATTATTTTCGTTGGAGTTCAACCTTTAGGTTGTCTTCGTCGAAATGAGTCTTCAAGGTTCCGACGTCGGGATGGGTCGGGCATCGCCGAATCGAGGCTCTTGATCCCAGAGAGATCGCAGAAAGTAGCCGGTGGTTAGAGGGGGGGTAGTGTCGGAAAGTAGA
This sequence comes from Fimbriiglobus sp., assembly GCA_025351325.1. GTDB lineage: Bacteria > Planctomycetota > Planctomycetia > Gemmatales > Gemmataceae > JALHQU01. The sequence continues at coordinate 24,514 of JANXWE010000153.1, read as the reverse complement.
ATTTCCTGCAACGGATGAATGCGAAGATTACGGAGTCGGAAGTATCGGATACAATTTATTCAGTCCGATGTTCAATTCCAGCACGTTCACGAGCGGTTCACCGATCAGCCCCGAAAGTGGCGTGAAGGATTTGGATCGCACCAACTCGGCGATGCCCCGTTTGACGTTTTCGAAGTCGGCCGGGGAGCGTTTCCGGGCGACGCGATCCAGTTGGTACACCGACAGGGCGTTCCTCAAAGTGATGTGCGGATCGAGGCCCGAGCCGGACGCCGTCACCATGTCGGCGACGACCGGTTCCAGGTCGGCAACCAGGGCCGCGTTGGCCGGGTCGCTCAACCAGAGGTCGAAGAAGTTAGCGTGGATGGCCGCGTCCGACATCACCGGTTCGACGCGCTTCGCCTTGGTCTTGTCCGGCTGCTCGAACTCCACGACGCCCGGCCACTGGCCCGGATGCACCCTGGCGAAGCTGGCGAAGAACGGTCCGACGAGGTCCTCGGGTTTCGCGTCATCGGCTTTGTCCGGGTTTGCTTTCGTCCACTCGTCAGTCACCTTCGGGTGCTCCTTCGCCCACATCAAAATGTACTCGCCTTGCAGACCGTACTTGTCACTGGCGAGGTCGGTCTTGGCCCAGTTAGCCGGGCCGACCGACGCATCGGCGGCCCACGTCGCGGCCCGATCCGGTACGGCGGCGAACCACGTTTCGAGATCCTGCTGCGGGGTTCGCCCCGACCCGCGGCCGGCTTTGTAAACGACCATCGGCCCGAGCTGTTGGGCGACGCGGTCGCGCAGCTTCGGGTTGTTCCCGCCCCAGTTGCTGCCACCCGACGCGGTGGCGTTGAACGAGGCGGCCGACGGGCGCGGCCAAAAGTATTCGTCGGACGTGAACGGCTGGGCGATCAAAAGGGCGCCGCGCGCGCCGTCTTTGTCGGTCACCAATCCGCCGGACGATCCCGTTGGGAACAGCCCCCGCCCGAGCCCCAACATCACGGCCGGGTAGAGCACGCAGCAGATACCGACGGTGAACACGAGAAGCAGCAAGTTACCGCGCAGGTGATTTTTCATGGGTGGCTCCCAGTAAATGGACAGAGGACAACATCACAGGAAGACGGACAGAATCATGTCGATCAGCTTGATGCCCACGAAGGGGACGATCACGCCGCCGAGCCCGTAGATCAGAAGATTCCGCCTCAACAGGGCGTCGGCTCCGACGGGGCGGTAGGTCACGCCCTTGAGGGCGATCGGGATCAGCATCGGGATGATGATCGCGTTGAAGATCACTGCCGAGAGGATCGCGAGGTCGGCGAACCCAGGTGCATGAAGTCGAGCCGCTTCAGCCACGGCAGCGTCCCCGCGAACAGGGCCGGGACGATGGCGAAGTACTTGGCCAAGTCGTTGGCGATGCTGAAGGTCGTCAGCGCCCCGCGGGTCATCAGCAGTTGTTTGCCGATCTCGACGACTTCGATGAGCTTGGTCGGGTCGCTATCGAGGTCAACCATATTCCCGGCCTCTTTCGCTGCCTGAGTGCCCGAGTTCATAGCGACCCCGAGGTCGGCTTGGGCCAGCGCCGGGGCGTCGTTGGTGCCGTCGCCCATCATCGCTACCAGTCGGCCACCCTGCTGTTCTTGGCGGATGTAGGCCAGTTTTGCTTCCGGGGTCGCTTCGGCGATGTAGTCGTCTACACCAGCTTGCTCCGCGATGCTTTTCGCCGTCAACGGGTTGTCACCGGTCACCATGACGGTGCGGATGCCCATTTTGCGCAGCCGCTCGAATCGTTCCTTAATGCCGGGTTTCAAAATGTCTTCGAGCACGACGACGCCGACGATGCGGTTCCCCTCGGCTACCAGCAGCGGCGTGGCCCCCTGCGAAGCGACGGCGTCCACGTGCACTTTCAACTGCGGCGGGAGAGTGCCACCGTGAGCCAGCACATGTTTCGATACGGAATCGGACGCACCCTTGCGGATGATCCGCCCGTCCGGGAGGTCGATGCCGCTCATCCGCGTCTGGGCCGTGAATTCGACGAAGCGCGATCCGGTCGGGATCTGCGTCGAGGTGGTCCCCGGCATCCCGCGGTAGAGTTCGACGATGCTCTTTCCCTCCGGTGTGAGGTCGGAGGCGCTCGACAGCGCGGCCAAGTGCCCGACTTCGACGGCCGGAACGTCGCCGAGCGGGATGAAGCGCGTCGCCTTCCGGTTGCCCATCGTGATGGTGCCCGTCTTGTCGAGCAGCAGGGTGTCCACGTCCCCGGCGACCTCGACAGCCTTACCGCTCTTGGCGATCAAGTTGGCACGCAGCGCGCGATCCATGCCGGCGATGCCGATGGCCGCGAGCAGCGCCCCGATGGTGGTGGGGATCAAACAGACGAGCAGTGCGACCAGCGTCGGGATATCGGTGCCGAGACTCTTCAAGTCCTTGGCCCCAAGGTAGTCGCCCATGTAGGCTTCGGCATGCGCGGCCATCGGCCAGAGGGCGGCGACGACGATCAAGAAGATCAGCGTGAACGCCGAGAGTACCAGCGACAGGGCGATCTCGTTCGGGGTGCGTTGCCGCGACGCCCCCTCCACGAGGGCGATCATGCGATCGAGGAACGACTTCCCGGCGGACGACGTGATGCGGATGACAATGCGGTCCGAAAGCACGCGGGTGCCGCCGGTCACGCCGCTGCGGTCGCCGCCCGCTTCGCGAACGACGGGGGCACTTTCGCCGGTAATGGCCGATTCGTCGACGCTGGCGACGCCGGCGACGATTTCCCCGTCGCCGGGAATGGTCTGGCCGGCATCGACCACGACGAGATCGCCCTCTTTCAATTCCGTCGAACCGATTTGTTCGAGTGCGGAGTTGGGGGTGCGGAGTGCGGAATCGAAATCGGTGCCGCCGTTCCGCACCCGGTACGAGGGCGTGTCTTGGCGTGTCTTCCGCAGGGCATCCGCTTGAGCTTTGCCGCGCGCTTCGGCGAGCGCTTCCGCGAAGTTGGCGAACAGCACCGTCAGGAAGAGCCAGATGTCGAGGGTGATCAGGTAACCAAGAGAGGCTTGCGTCGAAGTCGGGTCGATGACCTTGTAGACGGTATAGATGATCGACAGGATCGTGCCGATCTCGACGACGAACATGACCGGGTTCTTCCACATGCGGTCGGGCCGCAGCATGGCGAACGCTTGGCCCAGCGCCGCTTTCAGGAGCGCGGGCGCGAACAGCCCCGTTCGACGGCTGAGTTTGCGAGAGGATTTCGGTTCCTCGGCGCGGGCGGTGTGTGGATTCAACAAAGTAGACACAGGAACCTCAATCCTCAGCGGAGTTCAGAATCGTCAGACACGTTGATCATCGTCCAAACGGCGTCGGCCCCAGGTGATCGGCGACCGGCCCCAAGGCCAGTGCCGGCAGGAACAGCAGCGCCCCGATCAGCAGCACCGTTCCGAGCAGCACGCATCCGAAGGTGACAGTGTCGGTGCGCAGCGTCCCCGACGTGAACGGCACCCGCTTCTTCCGGGCCAAACTCCCGGCCAGCGCCAGCGGGGCGATGATCGGCACGAAGCGGCCGAACAGCATGACCAACCCGGTGGCGATGTCCCAGTGCGCGGCATACGGGGCCGGAATCGAGAGATTCTTCTTGGGGTCGTTGAAGCCCTGAGTGTCGGCCAGCCCTTCGAAGCCCGAACCGTTGTTCGCGCTCGCCGAGCTGAACTCGTACAGGATCTCGCTGAAGCCGTGGGCGCCCGGGTTGTTCGTAGCGGTCTTTCCCCAATCGAGGGCCGCGAACAGCCCCGTCGGGGCGAGGATCAGGAACGGGTGGATCAGCAGGGCGAGCATGGCCAACTTCATCTCGCGGGCTTCGACCTTCTTGCCCAAGTACTCGGGCGTGCGGCCCACCATCAACCCCGCGAGAAACACGCCGGTAATGAGGTAGACGAGCATGTTGACCATGCCGACGCCCTTACCACCGAAGACGCAGTTCAACTGCATTCCGACCAGCGGGGTGATGCCCGCGAGCGGGTTCAAGCTGTCGTGCATGCAGTTCACCGAGCCGCATGTCACGGCGGTGGTCACGGCCGAGAACGTGGCCCCGGCGGAGGGGCCGAAGCGGAGTTCCTTGCCCTCCAAGTTGCCCAGGCCGTCTTGGTCGACGGGCAGACCGCCGAGTGCAGGAATAACTTTGTCGGGCTGGCCGGCGACTTTCACGGTGTATCCCGGGTGCGCGGTCAACGCCGGGTTCGGTTGGGCCGTGTCGTTCATCACTGCCCAGACGATCATGGCGACGAACATCGACATCATCACGGTGTAGATCACCGCCGCGTGCCGGGGTTGCTTCAGCATCCGCCCGAACATGACCACCAGCGAGAACGGGAAGTTCAGGATGCTGACGCATTCCAAGACGTTGGTCCAAGCGTTCGGGTTCTCGAACGGGTGCGCCGAATTGGCACCGAAGAACCCGCCGCCGTTGGTGCCCAAGTGCTTGATCGGCAAGATCGCGGCTACCGGCCCGCGGGCGATCACCTGCGGCTTCGCCGAACCGTCGTCGTTCGCCCCCATGGAGGCGACTTGGACGGTCGAAATTTCGGCCGACGGTTCCAAGGTCATCGGCATCCCCGCCGCGATCAGCAGAATCCCAGTCGCCACGCTGAACGGGACGAATACGTAGACCACCACGCGCCACAGGTCGAGGTAGAAGTTGCCCATGTGCGCGTCGCCGCGCAGGCCGCGAATGATCGCCGCGATGACGCAGAAGCCGACCGCCGCCGAGGTGAACATGTTCCAGAGGACGAACACGAGCTGGCTGAAGTACGACAGGTGCTGCTCGCCCGAGTAGTGCTGGAGGTTGGTGTTGGTGAGGAACGACGTGACCGTGTTGAAGATCGTCGTCGGGCTGAGCATCCCCTTACCGTCGGCGAACGCCGCGTCCCTCTGATTCAGCGGCAGCATTGGCTGCAGCGCCAGCACGAGGTATCCGAATCCGAACATCACGATGTTGAACAGCAGCAGACTCACGGCGTATTGCTTCCAAGACTGCGGGCCGGTGTCGAGTCGACGCTCGAACCAGCGGAACAGCGCCGGCGGCTTGTAGGTACCGTCCATGAGCCAAGCGAGATAGCGTCCCACCGGCACCGAAAGCAGCACGGCGGTCGAGACGATGACGAAGGGAAGCAACCACATGAAGCACCAGTTCTTAAAAGCGTTCCGGTCGTAGCAGGGCCACGAGCAGGTAGATGAACAAGAACAGAGTCACGAGTACGGTGAGCCAGATCACGGCGGTTCTCCTCAAACGCGGTCGCAGGCTTCGATGAATGCCATCAACAAAAATAGGGTTGCGAGGCCGAGTGCCACCGTCAGCGGGATCCACAGTGTCAGTTCCACGGCCGCGACCTCCGAATCGTGTTGGTTTGCAAAGGGTAGCAATGCAACTGCAGTGCCGAATGCTGAAAGGATTGGAAACGCCTACAATGCACGGGAAACTCGGCGAGGTGCTCGGTTCCCGAGGACTCGCCGACCATTGCAATCCGCCTTGAAGATCGTGCAAAATGCACGGTGGAGGCCACGTGTACATCCTGGTGATCGACGACGAAGTCTCCCTGCGGCGCACCATTCGAACGGCGCTGGAAAGCATGGGCCACCGGGTGGTGGAAGCCGGCTCGTTGGCGGAGGCACTCCAGAAGTCGGGCGCGGAGAAACCCGATCTCGTGCTGCTCGACTTGCGCCTCGGCCGCGAATCGGGGTTGGAGGTACTGGCCGCCCTGCTCAAAGCGTCGCCCGGCCTCGGAGTGGTCATCATCACGGCCTACGCCAGCGTCGACACGGCCGTCGAAGCGATGCGGCGCGGGGCGCTCGACTACCTGCCCAAACCGTTCACCCCGAAGCAACTCGCCGAATTGATCGACCGCTGGTGCGGCCGGGCCCACGATGGCGATGCCGATGCAGCGGTGCTGGAAAGCGTCGAGCCGGCCATGCAGCGGATCCTGCAAACGGTGTTCACGGTCGCCGCCACCGAGGCCACGGTGCTGTTGCGCGGTGAAAGCGGGACCGGGAAAGGGATGGTGGCGCGGGCCATCCACGCGCGGAGCCGCCGCGCCGTCGGGCCGTTCGTCACCATCCACTGCCCGAGTTTGTCCGCCGAACTCTTGGAAAGTGAGCTGTTCGGCCACCTCAAAGGGGCGTTCACCGGGGCCGTCCGCACGACGGAAGGCCGTGTCGCCTTGGCCGATGGAGGCACACTGTTCTTGGACGAAGTCGGCGATTTGCCCCTGCCGCTTCAGCCAAAACTTCTACGGCTCGTGCAAGATCGTACCTACGAGCGAGTCGGCGAGGCGAAGGAATACACGGCGAATGTGCGGATCATTGCGGCGACCAACCGCGATTTGGAAGCGGACGTTGCGGCGGGCAAATTCCGCGAGGATCTGCTCTACCGATTGAACGTCATCGAAGTCACGGTGCCTCCGCTGCGAGATCGGCGCGGCGATCTGCCGCAGTTGATCGACCATCTTTTACACCACTTCGTCAGCCGTTCGCATAAGCCCGTCAGTGGGTTCACCCCGGCGGCCCGTGAGATCCTGCTACGGCACCGCTGGCCGGGGAACGTCCGTGAGCTCCGCAATGTCATCGAACGCGGCGTGCTCCTCTGCGGAGACACCGAGATCGACGTGACCGATCTGCCGCCATCGTTGACGACAACACTTCCGCACGCCAACAAATTGGCGGTCGGCGAACCGGTGTCGGTCGATGCCTTGGAAATGGAGCATATCCGCCGGGTGCTGGCTTCGAATCCGAAGCTCGAAGACGCGGCGCGGACACTGGGAATGGATACCAGCACACTGTACCGAAAACGGAAGAAGTACAACCTCTGACGCGGAAACCCGTCGAGCGGCACAAGATTCGCACATCGAACGATTCCGTCTGACTGTCCCATCTGGATTCCCATGAGCTTGCGTTACCGCCTCTGGCTCTCCTTCACGCCACTCTTGCTGCTGTTAGCCGCATTCGGGATCGGGGCTGTCTACGCCTTCGACCTCGTCGGTGACCGCATCGACGGCATCTTGCGGGAGAACTACCGGAGCGTCGATGCCATGGCTGGGTTGGACGAAGCAATCGAACGGATCGATTCGTCGTTCCAATTCGCTGCCGCCGGGCAACCGGGAGCGAAGGTCCAGTACGACACGGGGTGGCTCGCGTACCGCCAGAATCTCGAAATTGAGCGCACTAACATCACCGAACCGGGCGAAGCCGAGCTGGTGGCCCGCTTGATCGAGCTGACCGACCGCTTCCGAGTGCAAGGCGACCAGTTCTTCGACCCAGCACGTATGGCGGTGCAGCGGGGCGAAGCTTATTACGGGCCGAAGAGTCCACTCCAGACCACGTTCACCGAGATCAAAACGACCAGCCGCGAAATTCGCCGGCTGAATCAAGATAGTATGGAAGGTGCCAGCGCCGACGCGCGGCGCACGGCCACGTCCGCCCGGTGGTGGGCGGCCCTCGCCCTCGTCGCATCCCTGGTCGCCACCGGCTGGCTCGCGTGGCGAACCACCCGCACGGTGCTCGACCCGATCGAGGATCTGACCCGGTCGGCCAAAGCCGTCGGCGACGGCCACTTCGACCAACACGTGGTGGCGGACACGTCCGACGAAATCGGCGAACTCGTGGCCGCCTTCAACCGCATGACCGTGCAACTGAAAGATCTGAGGCAGTCGCAATCGGCCCGGTTGGTGCGGGCGCAGCAAGCCAGCCAAGCGGCCATCGATTCGTTCCCCGACCCGGTACTGGTGGTCGACCCCGATGGTCGAGTGACTATGGCCAACCCGGCGGCCCGACGGATTCTCGGAGTCATCCCCAGCGACGACCCGGCCGCCCCGCCGTGGGCGGCGCCCGAGCGGCTGCGCGAGCCGTTGATTGCCGCATTGCACCACCAGCAACCGTATCTCACGCAGTCATTCGACGAAGCGGTGACGTACCGGATCGGCAACGAAGATCGCATCTACGTCCCCCAAGTGTTGCCCGTGCGCGACCCCTATGGCAACACTCTCGGGGCCGCCGTCGTGCTCAACGATGTCACCCGGTTTCGCTTGCTCGACGAATTCAAAGGCGACTTGGTGGCCACGGCCAGCCACGAACTGAAGACGCCACTGACCGGGCTTCGCCTCGGCGTCCACCTGCTGTTGGAAGAGGTGGTCGGCCCCCTCACCGAGAAGCAGACCGAACTGCTCGTCGACGCGCGCGACAACACCGAGCGCCTCGTGAAGATCGTCGATCACCTGCTGTCGTTGGCCCGGCTCGAAGAGGGGCGGGAGCCGATCACCCTGCGACCCGAAGATCCCGTGGCTCTGCTCCGTGCCTCGGTCGAACGGATAGCGCCGATGATGACCGGTCAAACTGTATTGGTTGACGTCGATCCCACCGTGGTCTTTCCCCCAGTGGCGGTTGATGCCGAACGACTCGGGCACGCCTTGGACAATCTCTTGGTCAACGTAGCGACCTACACCGAACCGGGCGGCCAGGTGACCCTCTCGGTTCGATCCGTCCTAGGTGACCGGGTCGAGCTGTCGATCCGCGACACGGGGATCGGGATCGCCTCAGAACATCTGCCCCATCTGTTCGACAAGTTTTTCCGCATCCCCGGTCAAACTCGCGGGCAAGGAACCGGCTTGGGTTTGGCCATCGTCAAGGAAGTCGTGGTCGCGCACGGCGGTGAGATCGCTTGCGAAAGCGTGGCCGGTCAGGGCACGACATTCCGGATCGTCTTGCCGGCTTGGGGGAAAGGATGAACACGACGGACGACAAACGGCCCAGCCCGGAACAATTCCTCGCCCTGATCCGCCAACAACAGCGCGGCCGGCTGAAGGTGTACCTGGGCTTTGCACCCGGCGTCGGCAAGACCTACGAAATGCTCCAAGAGGCCCAGCGGCTCAAGAAACAAGGTGTTGACGTGGTCATCGGTGTGGTGGAAACCCACGGCCGACCCGAGACGGCGGCGCTGGTGGACGGGTTGGAGCGGGTGGAGGCGCGGAAGGTCGAATACCGCGGGATCGTGCTCGACGAGATGAACGTCGATGCCATTTTGACTCGCCGCCCGACGGTCGTCCTCGTCGACGAATTGGCCCACACGAACGCCCCGGGAAGCAAGCACGCGAAGCGCTACGAAGACGTCGAAGAATTACTCCGAGCGGGGGTGAACGTCCTCAGCACGCTCAACGTCCAGCACTTGGAAAGTCTGTTCGACACGGTGGAGCGCTTCACCGGCGCCCGCCAGAAGGAACGCATCCCGGACTACGTCCTCCAGCAGGCCGACCAGATTGTGAACGTCGATCTGCCGGCCGAAGACTTGCAGGAGCGTTTGCGCGCCGGGAAAGTCTACCCGCCCGACCGTGCGGCTCGGGCGCTCGAAAACTTTTTCACCTCGGAAAACTTGGAGCAACTCCGCGAGATCTCGTTGGAGCATTTGGCCCACCTGCTCGACCGGCGCCGACAAGATCGCAAATCGGGCGGCGAACCGAGCGGTTCGGAACGGGTCATGGTCTGCATCTCCTCGAGGAGTCCCTCGGCTTCCAAGCTGTTGCGGGCCGGCGCGCGATTGGCCGATCGCCTCGGCGCCCCCTGGTATGCCGTTTACGTCCAAACGCCTGGGGAAAGCACCGAGCGCGTCGATGCGGCGACCCAGCGCCGGATCGCCGACACCTTGACGCAAGCCCGCCAAGCCAATGGCATCCCCATGCAGTTCAAAGGCCACAGTGTGCCAGCGGCCATTGCCGGTTTTGCCCGGGAGTACGGCATCACGCACATCGTCGTCGGACGCAGCCAGCGTTCTTGGTATCGACGCTGGTTCTCCCTATCCCTGTTGGATCGGATCGTCATGGCGGTACCGATCGCAACTGTTGTGGTCGTCGGTACGGAATAACCTCGAACGAACGGGTCAACGCCATCCCGAACGTGCCGCACGACGACATCTTCCCGATTTGGCCGAAGGCGTGTTCAAAGGGTGTGAACGGCTCGGACAACCGCCTGCGGGAGGTGCGCCGAGTTCGCCAAGCTGATCGGCCCACTCGTCGAACGTGACTTCTACGGGAAGAAGCACGCGGCTTCGATCACCGCACCGAAGCAAACGGACTCGCTGGAAAGGGTTCCTTTGAAAAAGGGTGTCTCACAAAGGTTTTCACCCTTTGCACATTCCCGTCGGCTATTCTGTCTCGAATCTTCCCCGCATTTGGACGACACCGCATGAAGCTCGATTTGGCCTCCGCGATGTCCCGGTTCGGTGCCGAAGCCAAAGCGAAGCTGTCGAACCCGTCCGCAAGCGGTGAACCGGAAGACCAACTCCGCGCCCCGCTGGAAACGCTCTTCGCCGATATGGCGGAGCTGTGCGGCCTCCGCCGGAACGACTTGGCCGCCGTCGGCGAATCGTCGATTGCGAGTTTGAAGACGCGGCCCGACTACGCCATCACCGTGCGGCGGGCCCTCGTCGGCTTCGTCGAGATCAAAGCGCCGGGCAAAGGGGCCGACCCGCGCAAGTACCGGGGCCACGACAAAGAGCAGTGGGAGAAACTGCAATCGCTCCCGAACCTGCTCTACAGCGACGGCAACGCCTTCAGCCTGTGGCGCAGCGGCGAACTCGCCTCCCCGATCGTGCCGCTGCGCGGGGACGTGGAAACATCCGGCAAGGCACTGGCCGCGCCGGACGAACTGATCGCGATCTTCGAGAACTTTTACCGCTGGGAGCCGATCCCGCCGAAGACCGCCCGAGAACTGGCCAACGTGTCGGCGCGGCTCTGCAAATTGCTCCGCGAGGAGGTGACCGAGCAACTCGCGCTCGGGAGCCAAGCGCTCACGGCGCTCGCCACCGATTGGCGCGCCCTGCTCTTCCCCGAAGCCAACGACAAGCAATTCGCCGACGGCTACGCCCAAGCCGTGACCTTCGGGCTGCTCATGGCCCGCGCCCGCGACATCACCCTGAGCGACGGCCTCGACCGCGCCGCCAAGCAACTCGGACAGACGAACTCGCTCATCGGGGCCGCTCTCCGGTTGCTCACCGACGACGCCGACGCCGACACGAGCCTCCGGACGTCGCTCGGCACGCTCACGCGCGTTCTGGATTCGGTGAACTGGCACACGATCAGCAAGGGCGAGAGCGACACCTGGCTCTACTTCTACGAAGACTTTCTGGCCGTCTACGACAACGACCTCCGCAAACTCACCGGCTCCTACTACACCCCGCCGCAGGTCGTCACGGCGATGGTGCGATTGGTCGATGATGCGCTGCGAACGCGATTCGGACTGAAGGAGGGATTCGCCGCACCGTCGGTGAAGGTCGCCGACCCGGCCGTCGGCACCGGGACGTTCCCGCTCGGCATCCTGCGCAAAATCGCCGAGACCGTCGGGGCCGGCGGCAACGCCGGAATGATCCCCGGCGCGATCGAAGCGGCCATCCCGCGGCTCTTCGCCTTCGAGATGCAGCTCGGGCCGTTCGCCGTGGCCCAACTCCGCATCCATGCTGAACTGCTGCAGCTCGTCGGGAAGGTTCCGAAAGCCGACGTGAAGATGTTCGTGACCGACACCTTGGCCAACCCGTTCATCGAGCAAGGACACGCGCCGCTGATGCTCGAACCGATCGCCGCGTCCCGGCGCAGCGCCAACAAGGTCAAGCGGGAGCAGAGCGTCACGGTCGTCATCGGCAACCCGCCGTACAAGGAAAAGGCGATGGGCCGGGGCGGGTGGATCGAAGCGGGCGATGCCCTGCGCGGGATGCCGGCCCCCCTCCACGCTTGGCAACCCCCGAAAGATTGGGGCGTCGGCGCCCACGCGAAGCACCTCCGCAACCTGTACGTCTACTTCTGGCGCTGGGCGACGTGGAAGGTCTTCGACCAGAAGATCGAAGGCGCCGCCGACACCAACGCCGGCATCGTCTGCTTCATCACCGTGGCCGGGTTCCTCAACGGGCCCGGCTTCCTGAAGATGCGCGACTACCTGCGCCGCACGGCCGACGGCATCTGGGTCATCGACTGCTCCCCGGAGGGGCACCAGCCGGACGTGCCGACGCGCATCTTCCAAGGGGTGCAGCAGCCGGTCTGCATCGTGCTCGTGACGCGATCTCCGGGGGCCAACGCCGATGTGCCGGCCCCGGTGAAGTACATCGCCCTGCCGACGGGGAAACGCGAATTGAAGTTCGAGGCCTTGGCCGATCTCTCCCTCGGCAGCGGCGGCTGGGTCGATGGCCCGGACGGCTGGCGCGATCCGTTCCTGCCCGCCGCGACCGGCGCTTGGGCCGACTATCCCGCACTCGATGACCTCTTCGCCTACAACGGGTCCGGCGTCATGCCCGGTCGAACGTGGATTATCGCCCCGGATGCCGATTCGCTCGTGCAGCGCTGGGACAAGCTCATCCAGGCGAAGCCGGAACAGAAGGAGAATTACTTCGTTCCGCACCTGAACAAAGGCAAGTTGGGAGATCGCCATGTGGACCGCATCGTGGAGAAAGGCTTGGGAGTCATTCCGGGCACGAGAGTCACCATCGCGGCCGAGAAACGCCCGTGTTTGAAGCCGGTCTCGTATGGCTTCCGATCCTTTGATCGACAGTGGATCATCCCGGACAACCGCGTCATCAATCGGCCCAATCCGGAACTCTGGGCCGCCCACTCCGACAAGCAGATTTATTTGACGGCGCTCAACCGCACGTCGCCATCGTCGGGGCCGGCGTTCACTTTCACGGCCGCAATTCCCGATCTCGACCACTACAACGGTCGCGGTGGTCGCGTCTTCCCGCTCTGGCGTGACCCGGCCGCGACGGAAGCGAACTTGCCGCCGAAGCTCCTCGAATACTTGGGGAAGAAGTACAAGCGAGCGGTGAGCGCCGAAGATCTGATGGCCTACCTCGCGGCGGTCGCGGCGAACCCGGCCTACACGGCGCGGTTCCAGTCCGACTTGGCGCAGCCGGGATTGCGGATCCCGCTGACGGCCGATGGAAAACTGTTCGCCGAAGCGGTGGAACTCGGCCGCCGCGTCATCTGGCTGCAAACCTTCGGCGAGCGCGGCGCCGACCCGAAAGCGGATCGCCCGGCGGGCGCACCGCGGCTGCCACTTGCGCAGGCCCCGCGCATCCCGAAAGAAGGGGCGATCCCGTCCGACGCGGAGGCGATGCCGGACAAGATCGAGTACGACGCCACCAAATTGCGGTTGACCGTCGGCACCGGGTTCATCGACCACGTGCCGCCGGCGGTGTGGAACTACGACGTGTCGGGCAAGCGGGTGTTGACGCAGTGGTTCAGCTACCGGAAGCGGCACCGCGAGCGGCCGATCATCGGCGACCGCCGGCCGCCGTCGAAGCTCGGCGACATCCAACCGCCGGGGTGGCTCAACGAGTACACGGTGGAGCTGCTGAACGTCCTGAACGTGCTCGGCGGGCTGGTGGCACTCGAGGCGGCCCAAGCGGACTTTCTGAAGCGCGTGTGCGACGGGCCGCAGATCGCCTCGGCGGATCTCGAGAAGGGGGATACGCTGAAAGTGCCGACCGAATGGCGAAAATCGCTGCGGGTCAGCGAGAGTTTATTCGACGCGGACGACCCCGCTTGAGGGTGGCAGGGCGATCCTCGGCGCGGTTCGAGAAACAGATCAGTCATCCGCGCTCACGATTTCGCCGCCGTTGCGGGACGCCAGCGCTTCCAACACACTGGAGCCGGCCACCGGCCGGTTCGCGGCGGCGAAGGTGATCGTTCGGACGCTGCCATCACCCATGCAGAAGTTGCCGCCGGACGTGTGGAACGCCCAGACGGCGTTGAAGGCGCAGTTGTCGCGCACGTCGCCCGGTCGGTACGACGCGGGTTTGGGGCAACCTCCGTTCGATCCGGAATGATAGATTTTCGGTTCGCCCCGGATTTGAGAAATGGTGTCCACGTCGCAGCAGGCCGAGTCCCACCAGCCCCACTCCCCGTCGGCCGGCGGCGGTCGCTCGGCCAACAGGATGGTGTTGGTCAAACCATCGGTCACCATTCCGGGGGTCACCCGGTAGGCGGACTTCCGTTTCGAGTCGTCCACGATCATCCCATTATTTTCGCCGTCGGGATTGGAAAAGACGCCGACGTACCACGTGAACCCGTAAGCCGGCACCCGGTAATCTTGGCCGCGCGGATCCGAAGGGCAACCGATGATGCGGATGGCGTCTTGGACGCGGGCGTTCGGCTGTTCGAGGAACGGGGTGACTTGGCGAATCCACGATTCGTAACTGCCACTTTTCCACTGGGCGAGGTTGCCGGCGGGTTGGCCGTCGATCGGTGTCGAGCCGCGTGGCCGCGTGGTGCTGCGGGGGAACGACCCGCGCGAATCTTGGTAATTGTGGCACGCCAAGCCGATATTTCGAAGGTTGTTCTGGCACTGGGATCTGGCGGCGGCGGCGCGGACCTTCTGGACGGCGGGCAGCAACAGCCCGATCAGCACGGCGACGATGGCGATGACGACGAGCAATTCGATCAGGGTGAAGGCGCCCCTCGGGCCGGTCATCCGGAGGTTGTCCGAGGGGGAGCGCAATTGTGGCATCAACTTATGTCCTGATTTTGGGAACGGCGTTCGACTCAGCGTTTCGGGACGCGTTGAAATTCTTTCGCCCGCGCGCCATCGCGTGCGGCGGCGGCCGCCTCGCCGAGCTTGTCTTCCGCCATCCCCCGGTAGTGGTAGTTCCACGCGAAGCAGGGCCGCTGGGCGACGCACGCGGTGAGGCCGGCCTTCGCCTCGCCGGGACGATCCAATTTCAGCGCGCAGAGCGCTCGGAAGAGCCTGGCTGTAAAGTGCTCGGGTTCGGCGTCGAGCACGGCGTCGAAATCGCGGGCGGCTTCCGAATAGTCCCGGCGACGGATCCGTTCCATCCCCAGCCCGAAGCGGATGGCCGGTTCGTTCGGCGGGTGCTGCTCGGCGCGCGTTCGTTCCAGCGCCGCTTCCTCCGGGCGGCCGAGTTGAAGGAGGAGATCCGCGCGGCGGCCGCAGTAACAACGCGAGGTGAACTCGTTCGATTCGTCCAGACGCGCCAGTGCCTTCGCCGCTCCGCTGTCGACCAGAACAAGCTCCGCGTCGAGCAGAACCAATCTCTCCCGTTCCGCGTTCCAGACGGCGTCGTTCGGCAACGTCAGTTCGAGCGCGGCGGCGATGGCGCGGCGGCCGTCCGCGACCGACTCGGGGCCACTCGGATCCAGCAAGAGGCTCAAAAGCAGGGCTTCGTCGCGCGCTTCGTCGAACTCGCGGGGGGGCATCCGCTGTTTCCAAAGCTGGCGGTTGGCCGCGCGCCGGCTGTGGTCGAGCCAGCCGGAGACGCCGGTGCGATAATCGCTCAAAGCCGGCTCGCCCTGCACGAGGATCCAAGCTTCCCGGAACCGCCCTTCGGCCGTCTCGTTGTTCTCGAGCACAGCGGCCTCTTGCCCTTGCTTCATCAGCAATTCGACCTCGTCGCGTGCGGCGGCGACACGCCGTTGCTCTCGGCGGTTGGAAATGCCGGCGGCGATCCCGCCGAGGACGACCAAGAGAACCGCGACGGCGATCAGGGCCGCGTGGGTCGGGCGCCGGCGTGACCATTTCCAGACCCGTTCCCAACTCGGCGTCGGCCGGGCGACGATGGGCCGGCCGTCGAGGAAACGCCGGAGGTCGTCGGCCAACGCCGCCGCGGTCGGGTAACGCCGGTGCGATTCTTTCATCAGGCAGCGCAGGCAAATCGTCGCCAAGTCGCGCGGGATCGACGGCTGGAGTCGGCGCGGCGACACCGGTTCGTCGGCGCTGATCTTTTGCAGGGTTTCCACGACGCTCGATGACACGAATGGAACTTGGCCGGTCAAGCATTCGTACAGGAGTGTGCCCAGGGCGTAGGTGTCCGTGGCGGGGCCGACGAGGTCGTGCCGCCCGAGGGCTTGCTCCGGGGCCATGTATCGCGGCGTGCCGATGGTCTCGCCCGTGCGGGTCGCATCCCGGGGGCTGTCCGCGACGTCCTCCAACAGTTTCGCCAACCCGAAATCGGTGATCTTGGGAGTGCCGTCGGCGGCGAACAAAATGTTCGCGGGCTTCAGGTCGCGGTGGACGATTCGCTGCTCGTGCGCGTGGTGGATGGCGGACGCCAACGTTTCGATCAGGGCGGCGGCCGCCCAGGGCGAGAACGGGAGCTGTTGGAGGCGCTGGGCCAACGTCCCGTTTTCCGCGAGTTCGAGGGCGAGGAACGGAAGCCCATCCGATTCGCCGATTTTGAAAATCTGGACGATGTTCGGGTGCTGGAGCCGGGCGATGGCCTCGGCTTCGGTGCGGAACCGCTGGACGTCCCGTGGAGTGGGTATCCGGCCCGGCTCGAACATTTTCAAGGCCACCGTCCGGCGCAAACTCCGTTGACGGGCCTTGTACACGATCCCCATCCCGCCGCGACCGAGCAACTGCACCAGTTCGTAATCCGGCAGTTCGGGGAGCGTCGGCAGAGCTTTGAATTCCGGCAATGTCTGATCGTTTCCCCCGCGCCAAGGCGTCTCGACGAGTTCGGCTTCGCCGATGGCACGGTGGATGTCGAAGTGGAGTTTGAGATCTTCGGAGAGTTGCGGGAACCGACGCAAGTATTCCTCGGGTGCGGCCGCTTCGCCGAGCTCCTCGCGGACGACGATCTCGTTGTAAATCAAGTCCAACAGCGCTTCGGGATCTTCGGCGCGCGCCGATCCGTGCAGGAGTTCCTCGACGGTCGGCCGTCCGCCGGCGAGCCAAGCACGGCTTTGCCGGTCGAGGATCGGTTCGAGCCGATTTTGCACGCGGTCAATCATCACCTTCGTCTCCGAGACCCAGGTCGGCCATCACCCGGTTCAACGCCCGGGTGAGTTTTTTCCGCAACGCCACGTCCGTCCCGCCCAGTTCGTCGGCCAGTTCCTGCCAACCGCGCCCCAACGAGCGCTGTTCCGCCAAATAGAGTTCGCGTGGGTCGAGGCGGCCGCGCACCTTCTCCAACAACTCCCGCGCCGAGGCCTGCTCGCTCGGATCCGAAGCATCGTCCGCCACTTGGGGCGTCTGATCCTCGGCTCCAGTTTCGCGGCGAATGTCCCGGCGTTTCGCCCGCAACCGGTTCGCCTGATT
This sequence comes from Fimbriiglobus sp., assembly GCA_025351325.1. Lineage (GTDB taxonomy): Bacteria > Planctomycetota > Planctomycetia > Gemmatales > Gemmataceae > JALHQU01. The sequence continues at coordinate 7,471 of JANXWE010000153.1, read as the reverse complement.
CGCCAGCTTGTTCCGGGCGATCGCCGTCAGCAGGTTCAACAACTGCTGCGGCGTATCGACCTCGTATTGGCCCAAGGCCGTGCGGATGAAAAAACTGGCCATGACCGACTGGCAGATATCGGTCGAATCGAGCAGCCTTCGCATTCCCGCATCGCGCAAACGGATTCGGATCACGCGGCGGATGGCGCTCTCATACCGTTCGACCAATTCGCGTGCGGCGTCCGAATCGCGGTCGCGCACCCGCCGAATCAGGTCGCGGAATTGCTGCCCTTCCGGCACGGCTAAGCCTCTGAGATCCGTTTGAAGGAATCTTGACAATTTAGCCAATCCGCCATCCATCACCAGTCCGAAACCCAAGTGGGTTGTACAAACTTTTACCGACTCCCAGGTACTCGTTCCGAAAGACCTATCAGCAACCCCGTGACGACAGGACAGCAATTCCAAATTTTTCTGCCCATACGGTCAAGACATCCCGGCGAGCCGATGACTTGAACGGTCGGTGGTTCACAATTACCGCACCGACGGCTGAAACGAATCCGCCAATCCGGTTCTTTCCGGCCTTTCTTGAGAATTGTCGTCCCATTTCCGAACCGTTGCTGATGAAAGGGTTGGAAGGTGTTCGCCTGTGCGAACCCCCAGCAGTTTTTCTCACGCCCGAGGAAATGACCGATGTTCACGTCTTGGTATCAAAAACTCGTCGGCCGTGCTCCGCGAGCCAATCGCCTGAGCCGCCGCGCCCAGCGCAGTCCCCTCCGGTTCGACTATCTCGAAGATCGCACCGTGCCGACATTCTTGGGGGCGACGAGCGTCGCCACCGGTGGGGCCTCGGGTGGGATCGCGCTCGGCGACTTCAACGGGGATGGCAAACAAGATATGGCGGTCGTCAATGCCGCCATCGTCGGCTCGGTGAGCGTCGTCCTGGGCAACGGCGACGGCACCTTCCAACCGATGGTCGGCTACGCCGCAGGCTCGAACTCGGTCGACGCCAAAGCGGGCGACTTCAACGGCGACGGTAAAATCGACTTGGCTGTCCTCGGCAGTTTGGGCACCGTCAACATTCTACTGGGCCGCGGCGACGGCACGTTTTCGGCGCCGACCGCGACAAGCATCTCGCTCGGCGCGAGGTCGGTCAACGTGGGCGACTTCAACAACGACGGCAAGCTCGATGTCGCCACGTTCGCCGGCGGATTCGCCGAAGTGCTGCTCGGCAACGGCGATGGCACCTTCCAAGCCCACCGCGACACGGCTTACACCGGTGGAACCACGAACACCGTCGTCGGCGACTTCAACCGCGACGGCTTCCTCGACCTCGCCACTTCCAACACCGTCAGCATCGGCACCATTACCGTTCTCAGTGGACACGGCGACGGATCGTTCTCGCCGGCGGTGAACATCTACGCCTATTCGGCCCCCGTATACCTGGCCACCGGCGATTTCAACAACGACGGCTATCTGGATTTCGCCGTTCCCAACTCGTACTCCGCCACGTCGATGAGCGTGGTTCTCAACAACGGCGACGGTACCTACGCACCACCCCACACCTACGGCATCCCGGAGACGGGCTACGAGATCGAAGTCGCCGATTTCAACGGCGACGGCAAGCAGGATTTCGCCGTCCGGGGCGCGTCGAACTACACGGTGGAACTCGGCAAGGGCGACGGCACGTTCTACGCCCCGGTGAGCTACGCCGCCCCGGCCGGCCGCTTCCAGTCGGGCGTCCACGGCGACTTCAACGGCGACGGCGCGGTCGACTTCGCGTACTCCAACGTCGCGGGTGCGACGGTCGTCATGAATGCCCACGACGATGTGTCCAATTTGGCAGGGGCGGTCGGCTTCGCCGTCGCCGTCCCGGGTACCGTCTCGTCCGGTTCGGCGGTGCCGATGACCGTGACCGCCGTCGATGCGGTCGGGAACGCGGTTGCCGGTTTCCGCGGCACGGTGTACGTGACGAGCAACGATCCTGCCGCGAACTCGGCTATCGCCTACGCCTTCACGGCCGCCGACGCTGGCGTGCATTCGTTCGGCGGCTCGGTGCGCCTCGTCACGTTGGGCACGCAAACGTTGACGGTGGCCACCCCGTTCATGGCCCCAACAACCATCACCATCACCGTCACACCGGCCATCACCAGCTTCGCTGTCGCCGTCCCGACGACGGCGGCCGCCGGCAGCACGGTCAACGTCACCGTCACGGCGCTCGACGCCCTCGGCAACGTGGGCACGGGCTACGCCAGCACCGTGCGGTTCAGCAGCGCCGACGCCCAGGCCGGGCTGCCGGCCGACTACACCTTCACCGCCGCCGACGCGGGCGTGCACACGTTCGCGGTGACGCTCAAGACGGCCGGCTCCGAGTGGCTCGGGGTCAACGAATTGGGCGGGACGCTCAACGGCGGCACGTTTGTGACCGTCACGTCGGCCGCGGCCACCTCGCTGAAGCTCGCCGGGAGCAGCGGGGCCATCGGCGTGGCCCGCTCGATCACCATCAGCGCCCGCGATAGTTACGGCAACATCGCCGCGGGTTTCACCGGGACGATCCACGTGACGAGTTCCGACGCGGCGGCGGTTCTGCCGGCCGATGTCGCACTCGTCAACGGCACCGGGATGGTGAGTGTGAAATTGATGACCGTGGGCGCACAGACCATCACCGCCACCGTCGTACTTCACCCGGCGATCACCGGCACGATGTCGAGTACGGCCACCCCACCCGTCCCCGCGTTGTTCGCGGTCGCGGGTTACCCGGCGACCACGGCCGGTACCACCAATAACTTCACCGTGACGGTGCGGGATACCATCGGCCAAATCGCCACCGGCTACACCGGAATGGTCTACTTCACCAGTTCGGACGCCCAAGCCGGGCTTCCCGCGTTCTACACGTTCACCGCGGCCGATGCGGGCGTCCACACCTTCGCCGCGACACTCCGAACGTCCGGAACACAATCGCTCACGGTGAAGGATACGTCGGGTCTACTCATCGGCTCGGAAATGGGAATCGCGGTGAGCTCGGCCGCATTCGCCGGGTACCGGTTGTCGGTTCCGAACGGCACCGACAGCAAGGGCCACGTGCTCTTGGCGGCGGGCGATGTCGTCTCGTTGACCGTGCGGGCGGTGGACACCTACGGCAACACCGTGACCGGGTACAAAGGCAAAGCGAAGTTCTCCAGCACCGACGTCCAAGCCGGGTTGCCGGCGACGTACAGCTTCTCGGCGGCCGACGCCGGGGTGCACACGTTCGCGGTCATCCTCAAAACGGCGACGCCCAATGGGGTCGTTTGGTCGATGAGCGTGGTGGATGCCGCCATCGCAACGACGCTCGCGACGATCACGAACTTCGAAGTGACGAACTCCGTGGCGGCGAAATTCGTCCTCACCGCTCCGTCGAACATCACGGCAGGGGTCGCGTTCACCCTCAAAGTGGAAGTGTTCGATGCGTTCGGCAACACCGTGAAGAATTACTTCGGCAAAATTCACTTCGGGAACACCGCCGGGATCGACGGGCTTCCGGCCGACTACACCTTCAACAATTTGGACGGCGGCGTCCACAGCTTCTCCGTAACACTGAGCACACTGGGCACGCAGACCATCTCGGCCACCGATTTCGCCAACCCAGCTGTCAACGGCAGTGCGACACTCATCGTGAGTACGGCAGGCGGCGGAGGTGGCGGCGGAGGTGGAGGCGGAGGTGGTAAGAAATAGTACGAGTCGAACACCCGGCCGCATCTGCCGGGTGTTGTCGTTGGCACTCACGCTCGAGCAACGTCCACCCCGATTGAAGCGGAAATTCGAGCTTGTTAGAACCAACGCTAAAATGCTCATGGTTTCGCGTCGGTCATGACCAAGGCGAAGTCGCCGCGGCGGCCGCGTTCGGAGACGACGACGCCACCGGAGGGTTCTTCGGTGATGGCGAAGGCCGCGGGGTCGAGGATGGTCAGCGGGGCCCGGATCGGCACGACGATTTCCCCTGAACTCGGGACGTCAAAGACGCCGCCGTCGACCGGTTCTTTGTGGGCTCGGCCGCGATCGACGATCCAAAGCTGATACTGCTTCTGTTTCGGGTCATTCATGGCCAAGCCTTGCACCCGAAGATAACCCCGTTGATTGGCACCATCCCAGACGACATCGCCGCGGATCTTGGACTTGGCCGGGATTTTGTCGAAGCGTTTGGCTCCGCCGTCGAGAAGTTGCTGCCGTTGAACAGGGAGTGGCACCGCCTTGGCGACTTCGGGAGTTGACATCCGGTTCCACTGCCATGCCAGTGTCACCGTGCCAATCGCCAAGCAGGCGGCGACGCCCCAGCCGGCCCATGCGAAGGCCAACTTCGCCGATTTTCGTCTTGGTCGAGACGGTTGAAAATGGGCGCGAGCCTCGGCTTCGATCCGCCGTGTTAGCGCCAGGCTCAGCGGTGGAATCGGACTCGGCAGGGTCGCGGCTTCGATCAGGGCTGCGGTGAGTTCGAAATCCTCTTCGCCGATGTGGGGCCATTTCACGAGCAGTTCATCCAATTCGGCCTGTGCGGCCGGGGACACACTTTCCACGGCTTGTTGGGCCAAAAGTTCGTAAAGTCGATCAATGCTTTGCGGATGTGCGGGCGTCACGAGTCCCCCTCCGAACCGAATCGCGGGAGTCGCTCGCGGACGAACAACAAGCCCCGGCGGATGTGAGTTTTCACGGTGCCGAGCGGCAGGCCGAACCGCTCCGAGACTTCACGGTGACTCAACCCGTCGGCAATCGATGCCAACAGCACCGCCCGCTGTTCTTCGGGTAGTTGTGTCAAAATCTCCCGGACGCGGATCAGTTCGTCCTCGGTTTGGGCCGCCGTGCCGATTTCAAATTCAGGTTCGGCGAGAAACTCCGGTATGACTTCCGTCGTGGGTCGGGCCTTCCGACGGCGGAAGAGGTCGATCAAGCGGCGGCGGGCGATCATCGAGACGAACGCGAGTTCCGAAGCCACGGCGGGGTCGAAGCGGCCCGCGTGTTTCCACAGATCGATGAACACTTCTTGCACCGCGTCGTCGATCTCGCTGGGGTCACTCGGGTAACGCCGGGCCAAGGCTTGGACAAGCCCGCCGTAACGGGAAATGCATTCGCTGACCGCGGTGGTGTCTCCGCGAGCGACCCTCGGGAGCACCGGTGACAAGCGGACGTCAGTAGCGGAACCGTGGGCAGTCATGGCGAACCCAAACGACTGTCGAATCGACCGTTGTCAAGATAGTAGGCCGAGGATAGCTCCTCGGCCCAATCGGATACTCGGCTTCGATCAATGGCTCGGGGTCAAGACGCGGTCGATGACTTGAATCACCCCGTTATCGGCCATGATGTCCGAGCGGATCACATTCGACTGGTCAATCGTCAAGCGACCGTCGGTAATACCGATCTTCACGGAACCCCCTTGGAGCGTTTTCGATTGCTCGGCCTTCACGAGATCCTTCGCGGTCAGTTTGCCCGCCACCACGTGGTACTTCAGCAAGCCGACCAACTGCTTGCGATTCTCTGGCTTCAAGAGTTTCTCGACGGTTCCTTTCGGCAGTTTGGCAAAGGCATCGTCGGTCGGAGCGAAGACAGTGAACGGCCCGTCACCAGAGAGCACCTCGGCCAATTCGGCGGCAGTCACCGCCGCGAGTAACGTTTTGAATAATCCAGCTTTTTCGGCGACGGACGGGATCGTGTTCTTACTCTCGGACGGCATCAACACCGAATCGATGATCTGCACCGAGCCATTGCGGCAGGCGATGTTGGCCGCCACGATCTTCGAATCGTTCACGCGGAGCGTGCCATCCCCTTTGACAATCTTCAGACGATTGCCATTGAGCGTTTTGAATTCGTAGGGCTCATCCACTTTCGCCGCCTCGAAATTGAAACTCGCTTTGTCCGGCACGACGTGGTACGTCAGGATCGAGCGGAGGAGTTCTTTATTCTCCGTCTTCAACAGTTTTTCCACGGTTCCCTTGGGGAGTTTGGCGAAGGCGTCATCGGTCGGGGCGAAGACGGTGAACGGCCCATCGCCTTTGAGGGCATCGTCGAGGTCGGTGGCGATCAAGAGCGAGAGGAGCGTCTTGAATTGCCCGGCGCTCGCGGCCGTTTTCAGGATGTCCGCTTTGTGGGCGACGGGGACGGTGGTTCGGCGTCGAACCGTTTCGCACGGCTCGGCCGCAGTAGCGACCGTGAGGGAACTGAAACTGAGCAGAGTCAACAGCAGCGCTTTCATCGGGAAATCCTCGGGGTGATTCGCGGGCGGAGACAGTCCCCCGCGGTCACACCATTCGATTCGCACGGCCACGCGTTTCGGATTCAAAATTAATTCGGGCGAGCCGCACCGCACAAGTAGTCGGGTGCTCCCGGCGAGCCGCACCGCGTAAGTAGTCGGGTGCTCCAGTTCGTTTCACCCGTCCCCTCACGGGGATCGGCTCGCCTCATTTCTAAAAAATCTTTCCCGAATCATTTGACAGCGTCCGAGCTGGAGCTTATATTCTCTTGTACACCTGTACGCATATTCAAAACCAGGGGGGTTGACCCATGGTCGTCATCGGAACCGACATTCTGAACGACAAACTCTTCCTCGCGACCGAAGCGCGCGTGAGCGGGCTTTCTTGGGAGGCCGCCGTCAAGAAGCAAACGATAACCGCCGACGAACTTCGCAAGCTCGCCTACGACGAACTCCCGCGCTGGGCGACGTTCCTCTGCTACCTGTTAATGGAGGCGGGAGTACGTGATCCGATGGCCCCGATCCACCAGGATTTCCAGAGCCATCTGAGTCAGCATCGGTTGGCGCTGGTCGTCGCGGCATGGGATCACCGGCGAGGGAGAAAGCATCTTGACGATACTCTTCCAGACTAAATTCCCATACACATCGTAGCCATAATTGATGGTCTGGAGAACCGAGCCGCCGACCGTGACCTTCTCCACCGCTTGGGTCATCTAATTGTTCAAATCATACCCGTACGACCAATAATGGCCGTCCGAGATTCGTGTCTTGGAGACACTCCCTTCCCAATCGTACGTATAGTTCCAACTTCCATCGGTGGCCAACCGGTTGGCCACCCCGGTGCTATTCCCCGCCATCGTCCGGTTGCCGTTCTTGTCGTAGGTGAACGTGGCCCCCGTCCCGGGATCACTCGATAACTGGCGATAAATACAATACATAATCATCAAAACAAGTATTTACGGCAAGACTGACTCGTAGGACACAATCCAAAGATGGCCATGGTCGCGTAGTACATGGTATATAGACGTTGTCAATGGATACTTTGGCGGACTTGCGACGGGTTCATATTTAAAATATCGGACAATATCTTTAGAAACCATATTGTCGACAGGGGTTTGTGTTACAAAGATCACTGGGGTCTGATCCCTCTGGTGCGCCCTTTTCCCTTTGCTAATCCCTTTTCCGATCCCGAGCTGAGTGGGACTGGTCTACAACACGCGGCGTCCGGCTGGCATGAGCGGGGTTCCTGACATCCTGTTCGCCCGGCACGGACGC
>JANXWE010000147.1 GCA_025351325.1 Fimbriiglobus sp. | reverse complement strand
GATCCTGCCGAGTTTGGCCAGTAAAATAGACATCCGCACTCGGTGAGGCGACTGGCGTTGCAGCGCTGGTTGCCCGACATAAACTGACCACTACTCACTGACCACTGACCACTGCCAAAATGTTCATCCGACTGTTCCTCACGTATTTGCTGCTCGTCATTTTGGCCGTCGCGGCGGTGGGGGTGCTCATCCTCCAACGGTCGGACGGCTCGGCACTCTTCTTCGAACTCGGCAAGCAAGTCGTCGTGGCGGTGGTCGTCATCGCCTTCGTCGCGGTGATCCCGGCTTACGTCTTGGCCCGCCGGTTCACCCGGCCGCTGGACGAACTGACCACGGGCGCGCGGCGGTTGGCCGCCGGGGAATTCGACCACAAAATCCACGTGTCCGGGAGCCGGGAACTGACGACATTGGCGCGGGTGTTCAACACGATGACCGACCACCTCGCGGAGACGTTCCGGCAGCTCGAACGCGACCGCGAACAACTCCGGACGATTCTGTCGGGGATGGTCGAAGGGGTCGTCGCCATCGACAACGATCAAGTGGTCTTGTTCGCCAACGACCGCGCCGGCGTGTTGCTCGACTTCGTGCCGGGCCTCGCGGTGAATCGGAAATTCTGGGAGGTGACCCGGCAGCGGGCCGTGCGCGAACTGGTCGAACGGGCCTTGGCCGACGACGGGCCGCACCGTGAGGAGCTGGATTGGAAAGGGTCGACCGTCAAAAGCCTCGTGGTGTACGTCGCCCGGTTGCCGGGGCCGGATTCCGTCGGCGCGGTGATGGTGCTGCAAGACACGACCGATCTCCGACGGTTGGAACGGCTTCGCCAAGACTTCGTGGCCAACGTGTCCCATGAACTCAAGACACCGCTGGCGAACATCAAATCGAGCGTCGAAGTGCTGATGGACGGGGCGGTCGAGGACCCCAACGCCCGTGGCATGTTCCTCGAGCAAATCGCGGAGCAGGCCGACCGCCAGCAGATGCTCATCGAAGATCTGTTGAGCTTGGCACGGATCGAATCGGTGGAAAATGGCCTCGCCTACGAGTCCGTCTTGGTGGAAGACGCCGTGCACGCTTGTTTGGATCGTCATCGCACCCGCGCGGAAGCCAAGGGGTTGACACTCGAGGGAGTGGCGTCGGCCGATTCGCCGGTGAAACTAGCACTGTGGGCCGATGAAGAAGGCTTGGCGCAACTGCTCGATAATCTGGTGGACAACGCCATCAAATACACCCCGGATCACGGCCGGATCACGGTGCGATGGCAGGCGACCGCAGACGATGTGCAGTTCGAAGTGGAGGATTCGGGCATCGGCATTCCGGCACGCGATCTGCCGCGCGTGTTCGAGCGATTCTACCGGGTGGACAAAGCCCGCTCCCGCGAAATGGGGGGCACCGGCCTCGGTCTCGCCATCGTCAAGCACCTCGTTCAAGCCATGAAAGGCCACGTCCGCGTCACCAGCACCGTCGGCACCGGCACCAAATTCACCGTGACCCTCCCGCGCGTGAAACGGAACGATTGAGCGATGATTCGCATTCTTCAAACGCGGGTGGATGAAGGTACGAAACAGTTAAGCGAAGTGTGTTTCACTTCCTCGGAAGGCTCGTGCGGCTTACGCGCACCGCTCGGTGTGGCCTTTTCCGCTTCGGAGTGTTTCCGACACGCCGGTTCCTCGGGTACCAAAACGGATTTGCCAGACACTACTGTCGTGAGGCTCCGGATGCATCCACGAACGACCGCCACACTTGACCAGCGCGAAAAGGCCTACTGTTTCGTGAGTGTCGGGGTGAACAACATTCGTCCCAACCCAAGTGGAGTATTCGATGACGGATGAAGATATTGCTGAATTCGGACACCTTTGGTCCGAGCAGGCGAAAGATCTGTTCCTGCTAATCGCTTTATCAGAGGAGCGAACTGCTCCAGAGAAATGCCTAATTTACTCCAAGGTAGATCAGCGTGTGATGCGGATTAGCGATGACCAACTGGCGGCCGAGGTGAAGAGGCTAATGGCGCAGGTCAGAGTTCCCGTGACACTTTCCCGGCCCTGGAATTGAACAGAAGTTTCGCCTATGTCCGGCACGGTCGAATGCAGGGATATGGTTCAACTCCTTCGCGAGTCGCATGCACTTCGCGCTTTTGTAATCCTCGAATCCTTGATTGGAACTCTTCCTTGCAAAAGCAGCCGGTTTGTCTCGTTCGCAGAGAAGGTGTACGATAGCGACGAAGCCAGTAACTGGAGGAGTGTCAGATGCGGACTCTTGTGATCGGTCTGACGGCCACGTTGGTGGCCGTCATCTGCTGGAGTTTCGGCTTGACAGCCGATGAGCCGGCGAAGAAATTCGGCCCGGAGTGGGCGAAAGATGTCGATGGAAAATTTTATTCCCGAAAGCAAGTGATCGAAGTCTCGCGCCCAACCGACTTGCAACTTCCCTACACATGGTACACCTTGCCTTCTGAGAGCCATAACGTGACTATTAAGGAACTGGACGAGAAAGGCGACATCACAATTGATGTCGTTCAAGGAAAAGAAAAATCTAAATACATGCGTCTCGAAGCCCGCATGAACGACGAAGGCGAAGTTCGGGAGTTCACAGTGAACTTCAAAAGGAACTATTATCTCGATCTCGATGGCGACGGGATGATCGACTGCTTCTACGACATGCGCGACAACAAAACCAAACCGATGGTGATTTTCGAGGGCCAACACATCCAGGTCGAAGATTTCATCTGCGGCTTCAGCGTCAGCAAGGGCGAGAAGGTGAAGATGTGGGGCATCGGTCGGAAGGTGCAGTACGTGTTCGAAGGCAGCGCCTGGGTGGCCGTGCCCCAGTAATAGGGCGAACGGCCGTCGGCGCGGGTCTCTTCGGCCCGACGGGCCGGGAGTCCTCAGACCGGGGCAACGCCCCGGGCCAGCTTCTCGCCGTCCGTTCGCGGAGCGAAGTACAGTGGTGAGTACTCCGTTCGCTCCGCGAACGGATTCGGGAAAAACAGAGTCCATTTGCCGGATTCGTCGTCTTGCCCAGATGGACCGGTTGGATCACCGCAACCCCTTGAGCAGCGTCGCGTCGTTGCGGGGCAAGCTCCAGGCCTTCAACGTCAACTCTGTCTTGGCCACCTCTTTGCTCTCGGTGAGGCGGATCAGCACGTCGTACCCGCCGCCGGTGCGTTTGGCGATCCGCCAAGCGGTTCCGACCGGGGCGTTGGAAAGTTGTAGCACCGTGGCTTTGTCGCCGTCCTCGGGGAGCACGAGTGTTGTGCCGAGTGCGGGGAGTTCAGCGTCGGCGTTGTCGAACGGGAGGGATTTGCCGTCGGCGTCGTAGGCACGCGGTTCTTGGCTCGAACTGCCGGCGCGGAACCAGACCGATTTCCCGGCGGGCAACTCCAACGCGAACTTGCGGATCACCCCGTTGGCCAACGTCACCTGCACCGGCTGCGGCGTCTCGGCGACCACCAGCGTCGATTTCCCCTCGTCGGCCGTCACGCGGTATTTGAAGGTTGGATGGCCGCCGCGATCCAGCGAATAACCTTCGAACGTCACCGCTTTCGGCCCGAGGTAGACTTTGCCTTCGGGCAAGGATGCCCCGTAGGCTGGGTTCTTCGATTGTTTGTCGAAATCCGGCGTTTCCCGCGATTCGGACACCAACCAGGGGTTGCCGGTCGGGGCCGTCCAAAACTTGGATCCCAGTACTTTTGCGGGGTTTCCGCCACGGTTGTTCCAGACCTCGGACATTTCCAGGAAGTTGCCGCTCCAGGCGTAACTGAGCCGGGCTTGCGTGGAATCGAACACGACGTTCAACCCTCCGGCGAAGCCGACGGCGACGCACTTGGTTCCCGCGTCGCCGGGCATGAATGTCCGCATGACTTCGGGGCGTTCCGTGGCCGTGACGACGATCCCTTTGGGCGGTTCCATGCCGATTGGGAGTGGCAACCCTGGCCCCAAACTGAAGTAGGCCCACAACGCTTCAACTTGTTTGTCACCTTCGCCATCGTAAACGGTTTTCAGCAGCGATTGGCCATCCAAGAACGCCTGCGGCATTTTGGTGCCGGGGGCAATCCGTTGCGGTTGGTGCATCCAACGGACGTACCATTCGTAGCGAACACGCTTGTTGGTGGTAGCCAAATCCGGCCCACGGGTGCCACCTCCTGAGATCCCGGAAATATCGTGGCACGAAATGCAACCGTGCCCGGATTTCCCGGCGAGGGTGCGCCCCGCCGTCAGCTTGTCTTCGGTAAACTCGGCCTTGCCGATGGCGTCGTCGGTGGTACTTCCTTCGAGTGCGGGAATGGCATTGGGCAAGCCACCGACGCAGTCCTTTCCGTACTCCGGCATCCGCAGGCCCATCCACGGTCGGGCACGGCCACCGGCAACCAGCACTTCCTTCAACCAGCTCGTGCGCATTTTGTGGCCGACACCCGTGAGCCGGGGTGGTTGCACGTCATCGGCGTTGTCGGCCTTCTCCAGCAGTTTCATTTTATTCGAGAGTGCCTCGTCAATGCCGCCCTCACCGTCGCGGTTGTGGCAGTTTAAGCAATTGAACCGTTTGAGCGATGTCCGAGCTGCGTGGACTGGCGCTGGCAATCCGGCCCCAGAAAGGCCATTCGTCAAAAAGGCTTTCAAAGCATCTTGTTGAACCGGATCGAAGCCGAATTTCGGTGCGGTTGATGGTGCATCCGATAGGCACCCTTTTTGTGGGGACTTGGCAATCACGGCCAGCTTCAAATCGACGTATTCCTTGAGGGGCAAAGCTTTACCGGCCGATCCCACGGTGTGGCAGTTGACGCAACCGGTGGCACTGACTAACCATTTGCCGGCCTCTTTCCAAGCGTCCGGACGGTTCATCGTTTTCAATTTCTCAGCCTGAGTCGCATCGACGAGCTTAGCTGGGTCGCCTTTCGGCTCCGGTGGCATCGCGGAAATGAGCTTTTCATCGGTCACCCGGCAGAGGAATCGGGCGATGTCGGTGGCTTCGGCCATCGACAGGCCCATCCGGGGCATCCGGCCATGGGCGTTCGTCAGCAGTGGGTCGTGCAGGTATTGGGCCAGTGCCTCCGGCCGCGTTTTACTACCGATGAATCCGAGCGTGTAATAGCTCTGCGGGCCAGTCTTGGTACCGAGTCCGTAGGCGCTGTCTTCGGGCTTCGGTGGCTCTTTTGGGTCGTCGTCCTCGTCCTTGCCCTTCTTCACCGGTGGTGCCGTGATCTGATCACCGTGGCAGGTGGCACAACCCGTTGTGATGTAGAGTTTGCCACCACGTTCCACGCTTTCCCGTGGCTCTTTTTGGAGCACGGTCGCCGGTTTGTACGCCGGCAGTGGCCCGCCCAAACTGGCAAGGTAGGCCGTGACTGCGTAGCGTTGTTCGACTCCGACGGCATCCTCCGCAAACATCTTCGGCATCGCCGTTTGCGGCCGATGGGCCTTCGGATCTTTCAGCCAAGCATCGATCCAGCCGGGGTAGGCCCGCCTGCCGATTTCGCTGAGATTCGGCCCTTGCCGTTCCACCAACGTCTTGGCCATCGCGTCGGTGTTATCGGCCGCGTGACACTTGATGCAGGCATGTTCCTCGAACAGAAAGCGACCATGTTCCTGTTTCAAATCGGTGGCGAACTCGGCGGGTCGTTGGGCCAGCGTGTGCCCGAAAAAGAAGTATGGGATCGGTTCGCGGCGAAATCCTGGGCCTTCCCATTGCAGCTCGATTCGCACCGCTTGGGATGTCCGTGCCAGCGTCACTTCGAAGGGGTAAATGCCAGACTTCAGCTCCACTTCGGCCCCGGCTACAGGCTGGTCTGCGGTGGTCTGCCCCTTCAGCACCTCTTGACCGTCGATGGTGACCAGGAGTTGACCGTTTAGTACGCTACTGAACTTATATTTACCAGCCGTGATGATCTGAATGTAACCATTCCAGCGGAAGCGATCCCCGCCGCTGGATTGGGGATGGACTGCGTCCCCGGCCGCCAAGGTCATCCCGACAAGGGGTTCGAGCCGAGTCTGCCGGAATCCGGGTTTGAGCCCGCCATCGGCCACGGTGAAGAGTAGGCCGGACTTGAGATCGGCCCGTTTCACCGGTTCGGCGAATAGTGATGTCGATGCGACCAACAGAACGAATGCGCAAAAAAAGAAGCGGGCCATGCGGCACTCCGGCGGGGGTCGACGGGGACATTATCGGAGGTCCCGAGAGCGGGTGCAAGCCGAATTACTTGTCGCGGCGGAACTCCACGAGCAGGCGGCCGCTGCCGGCCGGGGCCGTGAAGTCGTCCGGCCTCCCCTTGGCCTTCTGCGGATCAAGCACGAGGCAGGCGGTGAGCTTGCCGTCCACCACTTTCAGCAGACCAGCCGCCTCGTAATCCAACTCCTTGTCGAGTTCCTTCTTGGGGTCGAAGAACGCCAGCGTGTAGATGCCTTGATCGCATCGAACGTGCATGCCGTAGAGCAGTTCGTTCGTCCCGTCGTTGAGGTGGAAACAATTGTCCTTGAACTCCAGCCGGAGCGGGGCCTTCGGGTCGAGCGGTCGCTCTTGGCCATCCTCAAATGTGCTTGTGGCGACCCAGCACCCTTCGATGGAGGGCCAGAGGCTCTTGAGCGGCGACCGGAGATAAAGCGTGCGGGTGGAATAGTCGATCACCGCGGAGTTGATTCTCAGTGCAGAGTGGCCCAATAGACCATCAATCCGCGGCAGTTTGCGTTCTTTCTGCACGGAATTAATGACTTCGAAATCCAGAGCCGTCAAGGGAAGCAAGTTTGCTGTGACGCGCGTATCGAAGTCGCCGATTGATATCCCTCTGAGGGAAATTTCATATCCTTTTTGAATACCCCCGATACCGACTGATTTGACCTCGTCGCCGTGCTTCAAGCCGAGTTTTTTAGCCACTGTTATGTCTAGTGAGGAAGTCAGCGCGCCGGTATCAAGCAGCATGTGCCATTTCTCTGCCCCACTTTTGCATTCGACGATGAAGCCTCCTTCTTCGTTTTGAATAAATGGGACGGCGGTGTACCCCTTCTTTTCCATGATCACCCTCAGTGGATCAGCTACCTGTGGCCTGGACGTAACGGATTTTGGCTGACTCGCAGCTGGTGCGGCGAACAGTAGGGTCGCGGCAATCAGTAGAGTGATGGGCGGCCGTGGGGAGCTCATAGTATAGACATCTTTGAGGAAAGGAGCTGAGGTAGTCAGTCGGGTATTAAAACACCGGCTGTTTGACTTTTTAGAGCTCAAAAATCGATAAATATCCCAAGTGTGATGCTACCGCCGAAGACGGGTTTGCCTGGCTTCGGGAGCGGCGTGTAAACTCCGTTAAAATCCCCTCTGATTGTCGGTTGAAATGGCAGCCATTTGATTTTTGCTTCAAACACTGGCACTACGATCTTCCACCCGGTGCCGTCCTGCTTGGGCGTGATCTTGAACGGGGGCGGAACGACCTTGACGACCGGCCCGACCGGCGGGGCCTTCGGATTCTGTTGTCGCGGTTCAAGCACGGGTAGAAGGACGGGTTGTGGATTTGTCGGATCCGTAGCGATCGGCACGGTGACTTGGACGGTCCCCGTAGCTGAGCCGGGGATGGCCGCGAGGTAGACGTTCCAAGCCGTTTGCTCTGCTGCGACGTAGTTGGCCCACGCGACTCACTCTGTGTTATTGTAGATCCCGAGCGCCGAATTCGTGGCGGTATCCCAAGCCTGATCGGCGGTAGCCACGGCTGTATCCAGGGCGGACTGGATGATCGCGGTACCTGCTTGGGCAGCCGCGAGGGCCGCGTTAACTTTGGTAGTCAGCTGATTGTAGGCTACACCGACTGTGGCGTTGAATGCATCGACCGCCTGCTGGAGGGCTACCACGTTGGTGCCGGCGGCATCCCACGCCGCGCTGAATGTGTCGTACGCGGCATCGTAGGCGGTTATGAAAGTTGCCAACGCTTGGTTTGTCGACGTGTCGGCGGCGGCTTTGAGCTGGGCGATGCTCGCGTTCGCGGTTGCCATCGCGGAGTTCAGTGCCGTAGCAAGTGACGAGTTCGCGTTGGCAACCCCAGCGGTCAGACTTGACCGCGCCGTTGAAACTGACTGGTTGTACACCGTGTATGCTTGGCTAGTCGTCGCGAGATACTGCGTGTACGCCGCTTGCGCCGAGTTGGTGGTCGACGAACTCGCCTGCAACGCGGGTGGATTCGCCGGCGGCGGATTGATCGGTGATGCGTCCGGCATGACCCGCTCGTCGAGCGGCTCGAGGCCGAGGCGAAAACGGTTCGAGGCGGGGACGGGAACCGGGCTGCTGAAGTTGGAAGACAATCTGAGCCGTCTCATCAAGATGTTCCTCATTCGGGCGCACACAATTCGATTCGTCACGCACGTTGGTGACAACGGGATAAATGGTATTTGACGCGTTCGCCCCAAGCAAGCACTTTTCGTCGATGACAAAAATGCCTGAAGTTCGAGATCGGTACGACTACAACCACACTGTTCGTGAACTCCCGCCCCTCCGAGGAAAGTTCCATGATTCGCCCGTCCCGTTTCGTCGCCGGCCTGCATGCCGAGGACAAGAAGTTGAAGTACCTTGAGTCGGCAGAATCCGAGCCGCCAGCAGGTACTTGAGATCATTGAAACTCAAGAGGAACGCGGATGACGCCCGGGATGAATTGGACCCGAGTGAAATCGAGTTTTCTCCGATCCTCTTCATCCTGCCTTGTTCCGCGTCATCCGCGTTCCTCGTCTTCTGGGCTTGGCGTTGTCGCATCCGCAATATCCTACGACGCGCCTCCCCCAAACGGTCGGATGCGTATGATGGTTGGCCGGCTGTCCGGTGATTCCCTCATCATTCAACATTCTCACCGCGGAGGAGCTGCGATGCCCGTTCCCCCTCGTCCGACGCCTACCAAACCCGCCCGCCGTAAACGTAAGCCCGCCATCGACTCCCGTTCGCCCGATTGGCCCGTCCGGAGTCTGTACTTGGGTTGGAAAGGGGTACCACCCCGGCCTGCCCCCGGCTTTCATACGTCTCATGTTGTTGCCGAACCGGTCGCCGATTCCTTCGATCCGCTGCTGTACGAAGGCGACGGCCACTTGATGACCATTGCCCCCACCGGGGCCGGTAAGGGTGTCAGCGTCATCATCCCGAATTTGCTGACGTATCCTGGCTCGGTGATCGCCATCGACATTAAAGGGGAACTCTGCCAAGTGACTGCCCGGCGCCGTCGGGAGATGGGCCAGAAGGTCGTGATTCTCGACCCGTTCGGCTTGGTGACCGACAAAACCGACGCACTCAACCCGTTTGACTTGTTCCGGTTACCGGGGGCCGATCCCGAATCCGATGCGGAAATGTTGGCGACGCAATTTGCGGTCGATCACAGTTTCAGCACCGACCGCTACTGGGATGATACCGGCCGTGGGTTGACCGCCGGTTTGATCGCCCACTTAGCCACGTCCGAACCGGCGAGCGAGCGCAACCCCAGCGCCCTGCGCCGGTTGCTGTACATGGACGATCTCGATTACCACCTCGCGGTGCTGCTTGACAAAAAAGAAGTGCTCAACCCGCTGGCACGCGATGAATTCGTCGCCTATCTCTCGGCACCGTCCGACAAAACGCGACCGTGCATCCGCACCACGGCCTGCACCTACATGAAGTGTCTCGGCAGTGCCGTGGTGGCGAAATCGCTCGAGAAATCGACGTTCGAACTCGAATCGCTGATGGCCGGTGATCCGATTACGATCTACTTGGTGATTCCACCGGAAAAGCTCGAAAGTCACCGCGCCGTGTTGCGAGCCTGGATCGCCACGCTCCTGTCCACGGTGCTGCGTCGCAAGACGCTCCCGCAACTGCGGACGCTCTTCCTCGTCGACGAAGCGGCCCAACTCGGGGCCATGCCACTGCTCCGCACGGCCATGACGCTGCTGCGGGGCTACGGATTGCAATGCTGGACATTCTGGCAAGATCTCGGGCAGCTCCGCCAGCTCTACCCGAACGATTGGACGACCATGGTGAGCAACAGCGCCGCGATGCAGATCTTCGGACTGCCCAAGCACGGCACCGCTCGCACCGCTTGGATGGAAGTGCTCGGCGAAGAATCGAAGGACCTCACCCGGATTCCCCAAGGCGAAATGGCCGTGTCGTTCGCCGACACCGGCATCGGCCGCCACCGCCGGGCCAACTACCTGACGGATGCCGCCTTCGCCGGCTTGTTCGACGCGAACCGTCGCTTCGACGGGGTCGCCCCGACGCCGATGACACGGGGGTGAGGAAGCCGACCAAGGGTTCCGCTGCGCTCCAGCCGATCCCGGTGAGTGCTTTTTCAAAAGTAGGGGATCGATTGCCATGACGAATCCAGATGGCGACGAGTTAATTGAGGCGTTGGCGGAGTCGCGGATCCTGTTCCCGGATTGGCGTGTGGGCCAGTTGGTCGCGAACCTGACTATGGCGGCCGGGCGCGACGACGCGATCTGGGAAGTGGAAGACGAACAATTGTTGGCCGCCGCCCAGCAGTTGATTGCCCGAAACCGATCGCGGCAGGTGAATCCCCTCGGATGGACTTCCACACCCGCCCGGGGCGTTGCTCCGGATCTGAGAACTCCCAGTCCTTCGGACTGAAGACGGTAGCTTAAGTAGCCCAACGGGCTGGGAATTTCAGCCCAAGGCGAATAGGAAGTCGGCTTCTTATTGCCAAGCTAACGGTCGCGGGGATCGTCCCAATTCGTGAAAATGATCGCTCCTGAGGCGGATCCGTCTTTAATTGTGATTCCCAACCAGATCGACTCGTCGAACAGGCCCTTGGCATAGTAGCCGAGTAACCACCTCATACCTTCGTCGCCCGGATTTTCGATGTCGGGCCGGCCGAGCATTTCGACAAGTTCAGCATGGGTCTTCCCATCAAGCCGTTTGTTTTCCACTAGTTCGTGAGCCATAGCGACTCGGTGGCACGCCTTGTCGCGTTGCCAAAGGTCACGATCCAATGGCATGGGATCAACGGACTCGGTCATATAACGAGAGTCGAAATGGGCGAGCGCGGGGCGTATCACGAGCTGCCTGCTAAACGGACAAGCCCCGCATACAATTCCAATTGCCATCGAGACTGCAGCGAGGGCCACTCCCACCCTTCTGTATTTCCGTCGCATCGAGTCATCCTGAAAAGACCTAACCTTGCTCCATTTTCCAATGGTATCATAAAAATATTCCCCGCCCCACCACCCGGAACCCCATCATGAGCGCCCGCCTATTCTTCGCCACCCTGGCGATACTCCCACTCTGCTCCATTCTTTCTTACAGCGACGCTGCTGATGCCCCCGCACCCGACTCGGAGCGCCTGGCGGCGCTGCAAAAAGTCATTCGGCCGTGCGAGGGCGAGGATGCCTTTGACAAGATCGCGTGGCTGACGACGATCCACGAAGCCCGCGTGAAGGCCGCGAAGGAGGGCAAGCCGATCCTGCTCTGGGAGATGGACGGACACCCTCTTGGCTGCGGGTGAAACAATGTCGTTGTGGGCCGTGTGTCCACCTTCGCCGACCCTGCCGTGTTGAAGATGACCCAGACTGATTTCATCCCCGTCTGCACCGACGACTGGTACACCCGTCGTCGCAAAGATACCGAGGGGGAGTTCTTCCGCAAGGTTGCCGATCAAAGCCCGCGCAAGGGCTTGAATGGGGACACGCGGCAAGGCATCTACGTCTTCACGGCCGACGGTGAACTGCTCGGTTTCAAGAACCACGGCGGCGACGCGGCGGTGATGAAACAGGTCTTCACCGACGCCAAAGCCAAGTTCGACAAACTCCCCCTGGCCCGGCGCCAAGCGGGTACCGTGACGGTACCGAACGCCGGGAAACTCGATGCGAAGTACCACCACGAACTACCGCAAGACGGCATCGTTCTGAAAGTCCACGGTCGGATTCTCGAAGCGAAAGCAGAGGCATTCATGAAGGGAAAATGCGACATCACCGGCGGCGATCAAGCCTCGCGGGATTACTGTTGGATCACCGCCGACGAAAAGAAGTCGTTGGTTCCACCGAACTCTGAAGTCGGGTTCACCTACGCCTTACCGGAGAAGATTGCCGAGCGGCTGGCCCGCTTCCACCTCATCGACAACACCCGCGGGGAGCCGGAATTCTGGAAGAAAGAGGATGTCCGCAAATGCGACATCACCCTGACGGTGACCGGTGTGAAGGACGATGCCATCGAGCTGAAGCTCGACGGCGACGTGCTGCTGTCGAGCGAAGCGGATACGGCGAAGTCGAAGCTGGGGTACGAACCGAAACTTTGGGGTTCCCTGCGATACATTCCGAGCAAGAACGCCTTTGTGCTGTTCGACGTGGTGGCCGTCGGCGATTACTGGGGCCATACGACATACACCCCCAGTTCGCGGGCCGGTCGCACACCCTTCGGCATCTCCATTGGCCTCGCCGATGTGACCAAACCGAGCGAACGCATCTACCCGCAGGGTCTGCGTGAATCGGAGCAGTACTACGGCGGCAAGTGAATCCCTCATTTGGAAAGATCCCTTGTGAACCGAACTCTGTGGGTCGATCTCGTCCGGTCTCGCGCTTTCTGGATCAACTATCTTTGCGCCGGCGTGGACTTCACCGGCTCTCGTCGACTGCACGCTGCCGAAGTCAAGCTTCGGCAACAACCGGCGAGCGGAATCGACCTCCGTTTTGATTTGCCCGCCGGATGTCTGCGGCTTCAAATCGAGTACGGACTGCACAAATTGCACCTGCACCACGAGTCGCTTGCTGAACCGATGCTGCTCGGCAATATGGACAGTTGCCAGATGAGCGACGTATTCCGATGGGACGAATTCCGGGCCGTGACCCGAGCGATCACTCGGCAGAAATCAAGCCGCGCTGGGCTGTGGAACTGTTGTTGAGCTTTTACGTGGCCGCGACGGAAGAGTGCTCCGACGACTATCTAGCGTTTTTGGAGTCCAACTTGACCGCGTCGGCGAACTTCGCGCGGACGGAAATCGCATACATCGTCGGATACACTCGCCGAATCGGTGTGCGACAAAAT
>JANXWE010000142.1 GCA_025351325.1 Fimbriiglobus sp. | reverse complement strand
GGGCGGCGGAGTACCGGACGATCCCGGCCTTGGAGAAGTATTTGGGCGAGGTGCTGGACTGCTTCTCGCCGGAGGAGTGCCGGAACTACTTCGCGAGCTGCGGTTATTCGTCCGCTACATCAGCGTGAGAACCGCTCTAACGATCCTATTACAGCCGTCATTCTGTTCGGTGTACTTGTTTCCGGTGCTTCCATTGGTTCCGCAACGGGCAGGGGGGTAAACTCCGCGGAAACAAGTACAATCGTCATAGGGTCGTCGACAGACGACCGATTCCGGTTCAAGATGGGCAAACCCTGCGGCCGATAACGATTGTGCGGCATGTACCGCGCTCGCTTCGTCTCGGGTGCCCACCATGCGTGGTTCCGTCTTCATTTTCAGCATCACGGTCGCCCTTTTGGCTCTCGGCACGGGGTGCTCCCGTGAGAGGTATCGCCAGCGGGCCGACCGCGACGTGTCCGGGATTCTGACCCAGAAGAACGTCGTTCCGAATGCCGCCATCGAAAATTGGCACGTCTACCCGGATGAACGGTCGCGCTTCGCCGACCCGACCTCGCCGGATCGGCCGCCGATGCCGCCGGACGACGAGTACGCCCGGATGCTCTCGCCGAACCCGCAGCGGCCCGGCCGTGCCGGCATCGCCCGGGTTGAGGGCGACGGCTACATGAACGAAATCATCGCCTGGGATGCCCAGAACCGGGCCGAAGCGCAACCGGAGGTTACTACCGCAGCGGTCGTGGAACCTGCGGTCGATCCGACAGCGGTGGCACTCAAATCGGAACAGAAGGCGTACCGGTTGAAGCTCGATCAAGCCATCGAATTGGCGATCTTCAACAGTCGGGAATTCCAGGATCGCCGCGAAGACTTGTACCTCGCCGCGTTGCCGGTGTCGCTGGAACGGTTCCAATTCTCGGCCCAGGCGTTCGCGTCCGAACAGATCATCCGCGAATATGCGGGGGTCGACCGACCCGATGCGGGCAACCGGTGGAAAGTTTCGACGGAAGCCGGATTCACCCGGAAATTCGCCACCGGGGCCGAACTGCTCGTGCGGCTGGCGAATCAGGTCGTCATCGACCTCAGCGGTGGCAAGCCGACCATCAGCGTCTCGACGTTGGGCTTGGCCCTCGTCCAGCCGCTCTTGCGGGGCGGTGGACTGGCTGTGACGTTGGAAGCACTCACGCAGGCCGAACGCACCATGCTCTACGCGGTGCGCTCGTATGCCCGTTTCCGGTCGAACTTCTACGTCGCCATCGCCGGCAACGGCAACTACACGAACAACCCCTACGGCTTGCAGGGCCTTTCGCAGAACCTCGGACGCGGTATCGGGGCCAACCTCACCTCGAACCCGGCCGGGTATCTGCCGACGCTGTTGCGGGCGGCGATCCTGGCCAACGAGAAAAAGAACATCACCAGCGTGGAGCAGTTCCTCAAACTGTTCGAGAATCTGAAAGAAGGCGGCGGGGTGCCCGAATTGCAAGTGGTGCGGGTCGAGCAGCGACTCTTGCAGAGCCGGGCACTGGTGTTGACTCGAACCCAGCAATACGTCGACGGGATCGACAACTTCAAGCTGCAACTCGGCATTCCCGCCACGGTGCAACTGGAACTGGACGACACCCCACTCAAACCGATCCGGATGCAACTGAAGCGCTTCGAGGAGGTGTACGACCAACTGCGGGAACTCGAACTCGCGGCGGGTCAATTCGACCCAAAAGAGCCGGTGATCGGACTTCGGGAACGCTGGGTGAAACAGCTCACCGAATCGAAGTTGGTCAAAGGGACGCAACTCGCCAAGGATTACCCGAAACTGGCCACCGATCTCAAAGCCGCACCGGCCGATGATTTGGCGAAACGCACGTCGGAACTGTTGGAGCAACGCCGCAAATTGCTGGACGCGAAAGCGGAACGCCAATCGAAACGCCTGCCGGAATCCGAGGCGGAACTGCTGAAGTTGAGCCGCATCGAAGCCGAGTTCGATCGGATCAACTTCGAGTTGGCCCTGCGGCGGTACGAAACCCAACCGTGGATGCGGGCGCCCGCCGAGAAGCGCGTCGTCGAGCAGGCGGTGGCATTCCGGTTCGTCGTGGAAGCCGGGTTACTCGTGGCCATCCAAGCCCGCAACCAGCGTCTCGACGGTATCCGGGGGGAGTGGCCGGCGGTGCCGCAGTTGCTCGTGGACGATACGAATCTCATGGAAATCTCACTGGATGAAGCGTATCTCAAAATTGCCCAGGTGGCGCTGAACAACCGCCTCGACCTGATGAACGCCCGCGCTCAAGTGGTGGACGCTTGGCGGCAAATTGCCATTCGGGTGAACGCTCTGCAAGGTGTGTTCGATGTGCGGTATGATCTAACAGCGAACTCGCCGTTTGGCGGAAATGACGGTCTGAACTTCTCGGCGAGTCGGGTGCTGCATCAGGTGACCATGCGGATCGAACCGCCGTTCGTGAGGCGGGCGGAACGAAACTTGTACCGGGCCGCGCTGATCTCGTATCAGCGCCAGCGGCGGAACTTGCAAGCGTTCGAAGATAACATTGTGACGGATGCGCGGGTCGACCTCCGGGCACTCCGCCAGCTTTATCAAACCTTTTTGGTACAACAGAGAGCGGTGGAGTTAGCGTATTCTCAAGTGGACAACGCCCGCAGTACTTTCCTCGCCCCGCCCGACCCCAAAACGCAAGACACCGCCGGTAACGTCGCCGCTTTAACGCAACAGCTACTCGAAGCCCAAGGCGCACTGGTTCAAGCGCAAAATGATCTTTCGACGACGTGGGTGAATTACCTCACCGCTAGAATGGAACTGTACCTCGACCTCGAATTGCTCCCGTTGGATTCCCGAGGATTATGGCCCGATGACTCCGCAACTGCACCCGGCCCCGCTCCACGATCCGGAAGTCTTGACGCTAACCCCGTCGGACCCGAGCGGCTCCCCGCCCCAGCACCTCTCCCAATCGGGCCGCGTGCCAGCCGGGAGTTCGAACCCATCGTCCTCCCCGCTCCGAGCAACTCCCGATAACGCCCAAAAGCGGCGTTCCCGTAAGTTCTTCTGGCTCATGGCACTCGGCACGCTGTTCTTCGTCGGTGCCGCCAGTGCTGCGGTCTTCTTTCTGTCCCCCAACTTCGGGGGGCTGTTCGCCACGGCCCGTCCCGATTTGCTACCGCACACCGTGCAAGCAGAATACCTGCCAGTCACCGTGGTCGAGCGGGGCACGCTCGAATCGACCGACAACCGGGATGTCGTCTGCCGGGTCAAAGCCGGTAGCCGGGGAACGTTCGCTAGTACCATCAAGTGGGTGATCGACGACGGCACCATGGTCTCGAAGGGCCAGCCGTTGATGGATCTCGACGATTCCAATTTGAAGGATCAAGAGCAGGCGCAAGGGATCGTCGTTTCCAAAGCGACCTCGGCCTGGGTAAAAGCCAAGGAAGAACTGGCGATCCAGTTGAAGATCAACGATTCCGACAAGGCCGCAAAGTTCGCATCGCTGCGAGTCGCCGAACTCGACCACGAAAAGTTTCTCGGCGTCCGCCGCGACACCATCCTCGATCCGATCGGTGCCCTGGTCAGCGCCCCGTTCACGTTGGTGGAGAAGGGCGAGTACCGGATGAAATTTGACGACGTCTCCGGACGGCTGAAGCTGGCGGAATCCGATCTCGAAGCCTACCGCGATCGCAGTTCTTGGGCCGAACGTTCCGTGAAACTCGGCTACCTGACGCCCAGCCAAGCCAAAGTGGAGCGGTCCAAACTCGAGAGTGCGAACGACTCGTTGGGCAAGCTCTCGGCCGAAAAGTACGCCCTGGAGAACTTCACTCGGACGCGCGAAGTGACCGACCTCAGCAGCAAAGTGGACGTGGCCCGTGCGGGCTTCGAGCAGGCGATTCTGCAAGCGCGGGCGAAACTCATCCAAATGGAATCGGAAGTCGAAACGACCAACTCCGTACTCCAGCAAGAACTCGATAAACTCCGCGAGATCAAAGAGCAACTGTTCGCGTGCAAGATCGTCTCCCCGCAAACGGGCATGGTGGTCTACTACAAAGAACCCAGCCGCTTCGGCAACTCGAACGAGGGCCTCATCGCAGTCGGTGCCCAGGTCAAAGAAGGCCAGAAACTCCTCCGAATTCCGGATCTCAGCCGCTTGCAAGTGAACGTCAAGGTTCACGAGGCACTCGTCTCGCGCATCAAAGGGGACGACCGCAAAGCGACCGGGGCGTTCGTCGCTTCGAGGATCGGTTTGCTGGCTCAACCGAATTTGCTCGGTCGGATATTGGGTCAATCCGACTCATACCAAAGTGCCGTTATCGAAGTGGCACACGACCAGGAATATTACGTCGCCAACAAGGGGATGCGGGCCACCGTGCGGATCGACGCCTTCCCGGATCGCACCTACATCGCCCGTGTTCGTACCGTCGCTGCCGTGGCCTCGATGGCCGACTGGATGTCGAGTGATGTGAAACTCTACCAAACGCTCGTACAGATCACCGGGGTTCGCCGCGAAGGCTCGGCCGGTCAAGACGACGACGATTTCGAGAATGATCAAGAACGAGCACGGAGATCGTTAGCCGGCTTGAAGCCCGATATGAGCGCCGAAGTAACGATCCAAGTCGACCCAGCCGAGCAGAAAGTGCTCACGGTGCCGATCCAGGCCGTGGTAGGCGGCGCCGAATCGGGGCCGAAGCGCAAGATCTTCTTGTTGCAAGAGGGCCAAGCCGTTGAACGCGATATTGTTTTGGGCCTGTTCAACGACAAGAAAGTGGAAGTGAAGGAAGGCCTCAAAGAGGGCGATGTGATCGTGCTGAATCCGAAGGCCATCATCGGCGACAAAGCCAAGACCCGCGATGAAGGCGACCCGTCCGGACGCGGTAACAGCAAAGGTAAGTCCGGCGGCGACAAATCGAAATCCGGGGGGGCGGGCCAAGCCCCGAAAAAGTAATGGCTGCGATCGTCGAAGTCCAAGACCTCATCAAAAACTACTACATGGGCGACGTGACCGTCAACGTCCTCAAAGGGCTGGACTTGTCCTTCGAGGAGGGTGACTTCGTGTCGCTCATGGGGCCGTCGGGTTCGGGCAAATCGACCCTGATGAACATTTTGGGCTGCCTCGACCGGCCGACCGCGGGCAACTACTATTTGCGCGACCGCGACGTCGCCCACATGACCGACAATCAGTTGTCGGACGTCAGGAGCACCTACCTCGGCTTCATTTTCCAGGCGTACAACTTGCTCCCGCAGTACACGGTCGTGGAGAACATCGAACTGCCACTCGTGTACCAGGGAGTTCCACTCGATGCCCGCACGAAGGATCGCTGCGTGGCCCTCGCCGAGATGGTCGGGCTGGGGACGCGGCTCGACCACCGACCCTTGCAACTCTCCGGGGGGCAGCAACAACGGGTAGCCATTGCCAGGGCGCTGGTCAACGATCCGCAGTTGATCCTCGCCGACGAACCGACGGGAAACCTCGACAGCCGCACCAGCGTCGAGATCATGGAGATGCTCACCGAGCTGAACAAGGCCGGGAAGACCATCATCATGGTGACGCACGAGAACGACATCGCCGCATGGTCGCGGCGAGTCGTCCGACTGCGGGATGGAATGGTCGAATCGGACATTCGAAATGACAAACCACTTGGGTTCCGGTGACCGATGGACATCCGCGACATTCCCCCCGTCCCCCCGCTCGCCGCGGCGACCGGTTTCGAAGGCCTGAATAAGGTGCGGCGGAGCTTCGTGCTCGCGATCCGCAGTTTGTGGCTGCACAAGTTGCGGGCGTTTCTGTCGGTGCTCGGCATCATCATCGGCACGTCGGCGGTGATCGCACTCATGGCCTTCGGCAAAGGTTCGATGCAAGACGCTCTGGAAGACATCAAGCGGCAAGGCGCGACGAACATCGTGGTGCGCAGCGTGAAGCCGCCAGACGAAGGGGCCACGGCCAGCCGCTCATTCGTGGCCAGTTACGGGCTGAAAGTGGCCGATCTCTCAAGGATGGGCACTTTTGGCGGTACGATTTCCAAAATGGTGCCCATGCGCGTCTTCCCGACAGAAGTTCGCTACTTGGATCGCATGTCGAACGGCCGGCTCGTCGCCACCACCGAAGATTACGCGCAGGTGAACAAACTCACCCTCAGCAGCGGGCGGTTTCTGAACGACGAGGACAACTTCCGCAAATTGAACCACTGCGTACTCGGTGCCGGGTTGGCCGACAAGCTCTTCCCGTTTGAAGATCCCATGGGGAAGTCGGTGGTGATTCAAAAACAAGAGTATCGCGTCGTGGGCGTCCTGATCGACCGGATGCCGACCGGCGGTACCGGTGGGAGCCAGTCGGCCGAGGACTATAACAACGACGTGTACATTTCATTCGATACGGCCAAGGTTCGCGTCGGTTCGACGGTCGTCATCCGCACGTCCGGGTCGCGTGGCGGGGAGAGAGTGGAAGTGTCGCAGGTGACGCTGACGGTCGACGCCGATTTTGAAACGTCGGAAGGACGCGAGAAAGTCCGCGCCGTCGGCAATGCCATCAAGGGGATGCTGAAGGAGGACCACCTCCGCGAGGATTGGGCCGTGTCGGTGCCGCTCGATCGCCTCGAAGAAGCGGAGCGGGCCCAGGCCCGGTTTACTTCGCTGCTCGTACTGATTGCTTCGATTTCCCTTTTCGTCGGTGGCATCGGCATCATGAACATCATGCTGGCCACCGTGACGGAGCGGACCCGCGAGATCGGTATCCGCCGGGCACTCGGGGCCAAGCAACGCGACATCATTATCCAATTCCTGGTCGAAGCGGTCGTGCAGACCACCGTCGGGGGACTGGCGGGGCTGACGTTCGGAGTCATCCTCGTGTTCGGCTTACCGCCGCTCTCCCGTCTCTTTTTCGAGACCAACCTCCCGGCCCAACTCAGTTGGCAACCGATGGCTCTCTCCGTGGGCGTGTCGGTGATCGTTGGCGTCGTGTTCGGACTGTATCCGGCCTGGCGGGCCGCCAAGCTCGATCCCATCGAAGCGTTGCGACACGACTGAGCCGCCCGTTCAACCGTCGACATGGCGCCACTGCGTAACGTCGAGCCGCACGTGCGGGCTGGTTTGAATCAAGTCGGCGGCACCGTGGTACGCGGCCGACCAAACCGGCCCGAGTTGCGGGAGCGCCGCCAGTGGCACGTTCGAGTATTCCCGGTAAAAGAGCACTTCGTCGGCCGACGCCACCACGCTGGAATTCGTCGGCAACATCGGTTGGGTTTGGAGTGTGATTGCCGCACCACTCTCCCCTTGAGGGGCACCGAAAATCGCCACTTCCGAGCGTGCCCACAATCCACCGGACACGAGTTTCGGTTCGGCGTCCGCATAGCTCTTCGCGATCACTTGTGCGAACGCGGCTTTGGAAGGGTACTTCTGCTTCAACATGCCGGCGAAGTCCACTTCCCCGAGACGGTCGTTCAGGTAGCCCCTCGTG
Source organism: Fimbriiglobus sp. (assembly GCA_025351325.1). Taxonomy (GTDB): domain Bacteria; phylum Planctomycetota; class Planctomycetia; order Gemmatales; family Gemmataceae; genus JALHQU01. The sequence goes on along the minus strand of JANXWE010000142.1, from coordinate 31,001 downwards.
GCGTTGCGGAGGATGCGGAGCAATCGCTCGGAACCGGCGGAATTCATACACGCTTCGTAAAGTCCCCCGAACTCTTTGAGGATGTCGTGCTGGACACGCTGCTCGAGTTCGACGAGATCGTCGTCGGTGAGCACCTTCAAAAAGCGTTGCGAGGCTTCTTCAATGCTCGCGCAGCCGACCGGCAGCAGGTCGTCGGGGCGGACGGGCGGGGCGAGTGATTCCGACTCGGCGACCAACTGCATGAGGTTCTCTTGGGCCTTCACCCGGCAGGCACTCACTTCGTTCAGGCGCATTTGCAACACGTCGTGGAGGTGGCGGTAGATCACCAGTACCTGCCGGCCGACGAGGACTTGGTACCACGCCGTCGGAAACTCGCGCACCGCGGCTCCGATCTCTTGGGCCGTCGATTTTTTAATACCCCGTTGCGGGTTGATGCTCGCCACGACTCGTTCGTACGACAGGTTGGCCGTGATTTCGAGTGCGGCGATTTGTTTTTGCAAGACTTCTCGCGCCGTGGCGACACCGTGCACCAGGTGGCGAACCGCTTCTTCGGTTCCCGCGAAGCGGAAATCGGGCGTGTCCATCAGGGCGGGAAGCATTCCACTGAGTTCGTCGTTCGATCCCTTCACGATCTCGGCGGCGGCGGTGATCAAGACTTCTTCCACGTCGGACAATTGCCGATTCGGACTTTCACGCGGGGTTCCGAGCAACTGCGTGAATTGGTCGAGTGCTTCCGCCAACTTCTCGGTTTCCGGCGGCTTGGCCAACCAACCTTTCGGGGTCAGCGGGCCACAAACTCTTTGAATGAAATCGTCGATACTGCGACCTGCCGTAGTGTCGGCTCGGTCTCGGAGTGTTTTGGAAAGGTGCTCGCTACCCAGCCCGAAGCGGTGCCATTGCTGCTCGGCCCACTGGGGAATGACGGCGCGGAGGTGTTTCGGATCGGGGTGCACCCAATTCCCGAACAGCACCGGGGCCATGATGCGGGCCGTCCGCGAGACCACTTCCATCCGGGGCCAACCGAATCGCGTCAGGCCGAATGTATGAATCTCGTTGCCAGTCGGATGGAGCGGCACAGCACGACTTTGATCACAGGCCCGCCCGAGGTTCGAGAGGAGATCGAGCCTCAAAAAATCCGAGGCAGCGAGCAATGCGTCGAGCTGGCCACCGGTGCGTTGTTCCGGGGTGCGAACCGATCCCGTTCCACGGGAAGCCCCCGAAAGGCGGCCGGATCCAGGTTTGCTCAAAGAACCGAGTGTGCGAACGCCCGAACCACTGCCCGAAGGTGTCGTGGGGGTGGCGTCGGGTTCGAGTCCGGGGATGATGAAGACTCGTGTGAACGGCGACTCGGCATCGCGGATGACCCCGTGACGATCGTCGTAAGCCGCTTCGAAGACCGTCTCGGGGTCGGTGAAGTGGTTCAATTCCGTCAGCGCGGCAAAGGTGTTGGCCAACGCGGTGACATCCACATGAGTGGTGGGATTGTCGGGCGGTGTTAGGAGCAGGCCCGTGACATCGGGAGCGTGGTAGCCGATGCGTTTCAACCGGGCGCGGACAGCGTAAGCGAGATCGATGAACATGCCGCTGCCCGTACCGCCGCCGAGATTAGCGACAATGTAAATGCGCGGCCGGTTCGTCCGCTTGTCGAGGCCGGTGCGGGCCAGCGTTTCGCTGATCGCGGCCGGATCGACGCAGGCTTCGAGTTCGAGTTGGATCTTGTTGAGGATGGTGCGGTAGTGATCGCAGAAGGCGAGCCGACCCAGGCAACGTAGCCCCATGGTCGTGGGTTGCCGCGTCATCTTGTAGAACACTTGCGGATCGAACCAGCCTTCGGTGACCATGCGGCCGTTGTTCCGGGGCTTCAAATAATGCGCGGAACGGTTGAGCCGTGCGGCGATGAGGTCTTCTTTGGGTAACGGAGAATGCCCGTCGGCGACCTGCGAGGCCGCGAGTTCGATGGCTTCGTGGTCGCTGTCGATTCCGATCAAACGGAGGGCGGGCACATTGTCCATCGAACCGAAACGTTCTTCGAGTGCGTGCCGGAGTTGCTGAACGATCTGGAGGCCGGTGAACCCGAGACCGATGACAATGGCGGGCCGGATCGGGCCGGGGCCTTTTTGTTCGGGAGGAGCCGGCCGTTCCGGTGGCGACGACGTTTCGATAACGCCGCGCGGATTCGGCGTGTGGGTGAGTTCGATGCCGCAACCGCCGTCCATTCCGTGCGGGAGCGAAGTCCCTTGGGCGACATCGAACGGGTTATGCGGCAGCGCCGACGTCTCGAATGCGGACACGCCGGAACCGTAGTCGTCCGATTTGGAATCGGTGGCGCCGACCAACAGTTTCGCCGGCACGGCCACCCGGACGATGGCTCCGTCTCGAATGGCTTTCACCATGCTCGACACATTCGGGAATCGGTCGTCGGGCTTCTTGGAAAGTGCCTTGGCCAGAGCGAAGCGTTCCCCGGCTGGCGAGGGCAATAAGTTCGGTGGCGCTTGCAAGTGCTGCATCAAAAGTTGCTGCATGCTGGTGCCGTCGAAGGGGCGGTGCCCGGTCAACAGTTCTTGATAAACGCAAGCCAAGCTGTACTGATCGCAGAAGCGCGACACAAAGCCATCGAACGTTTCGGGGGCCGCATAGACAGGGGTGATGCCACCGGTGACGGACGCCACCAAGCCTTCGAGATCTTTCACTTGGCCGAAGTCGGCCACTTTCACGTGGTTGTACAGCAGGAACAAGTTCTGCGGTTTGATGTCGAGGTGCTGCAACTGGTGCTTGTCGTTCATGAGGTCGAGGACTTCGGCCGTCTCGCTCATGTACTGGAGCAATTCTTCGCGCGGGATACCGGGCAGGCCGGCTTTACGATGTTCGCGGAAGCGTTCCCAAAGATTGCAATCCGCGAGTTCCATGATGATGACGAGCCGACCTTCGACGATGTCGTAGCGGTCGAGGGTCAGCAGATACGGGTGCCGGACGGTCTTGACCCGTTTGAGGGCCTTCAACTCTTGCTCGGCGAAGCGGTAGGAATCGTTGTCTTGGTTGCGCAGATCGCCGTAGATCACTTTGGCGGCTTTGAAAATTCCACCGGGGGCTTCGCAGCGCCAGACCTCGCCGAAGCCGCCACTACCCAATCGATCCATGAATTTGTAGCCGGGGATCGGTTCGGCGCCGGTTTGGAATGAGACGGACATGGACGGGGATCCTGAGGGTACGAGTCGACACAATCCGGGGCGGAAACATCATTTCAAAGTAGGCTTCATCGGTGTTCGCCAATTCACATCCACCCGGGCATGCGGGGATTGCTCCGCCGCCCGCAAGGCTTGGTAGGCCAGCTGGCCTTCTTCGGCGAGCTGTGGCAGATCGGCGAGTGGCATCCGGGGAAATTCACGGAGCATCACGATGCCGTCCGTCAAAGTAGCCGGGATGAACTCGATACCTGGGTTCGCGTCTGAAGCGAGTCGGCGCAGTTGGTCGCCGATGGCCCCCTCCGGCACGGCGAGCAGTGTCGCTTCGAGTTGCGGTGCCTTCATTCCTGAGCTGATCAAGGTCGGCAACGCCTCGTCGAACATTTTGGTCAGCACGGCTTCACAGTCGTGCCCCGAACCGCGGTAGCGATTCAACGCCTCGGCCGGGTTGGCCTTTTCCAGCCGCAGATCCAAATAAGTCCGCGCCGCGTTGGTCAACAACGGGGGGAACTCCGAACTCCGATCCGGACTGAGACAGATGTTGACGAGCTTTTGGTATTTCTTCTCGACTTGAGCTTGAAGCCCCCGGTCGAATTCCAAAATCTCTTCGGGTGGCATCGCGGCAATGAACTGGTCTGCGGCCGAATCCAAATCGTCGCAACCGGCGGGCAAGATGAACGCCCCAGATTCGGAGTTGGCATCGGCCGTGCGTTCCCGATCGAGCGTGGTGGCGAAACCTTCCAAGCGAGTTCGGCAGTACGCAACGTCCCGCAAGTATTCTGGGATGTTCCCCAGAAGGCTGCGGTACAGAGTCATGGCCGTGGAGAGCAGCAAACTCCGGTAGCGCTTCCGGGGGTACGCCGTCAGCATTTCGAACAGTTCGGCCGCGATGGCCCCCTTCCGCGTGACGAGCTTGCTGAACCCGCCCGACGCGTTCAAACCGCTGATGAGCGGGAAGAGCCGGGCGTACGATTCCCCCACGTCGCGGTTCAAATTGGCGAGTTCTCCTTCGAGGCCCTCGACGGCCTCTTTCAACCGGGTTGTCACTTGGTTCAACGCCTCTTCGGCACCCGCGAGACGGTACTGGGGCTGTTCGATGAATGAAACCGCGATTTCCGAAAAATGCGCTTCGATTTCCAGCGTGGCTTTCTTGGCTTCCACGTCGATGAACGCCTTCATGGACGACGCCGAATGGCTCTCTTCCACGTCCGGTTTCCCGACGAGTTTGACGAGTTGATCCAAAACGTCCACGGTCGCCATGGCGTCGAGTTTACTAGCCCCCGGCGTGCGGATCTTGAGTGAATTCACCACCGCGTCGAAGACGACTTCCGCATTTTCGCTCAGCCCGACTCGTACGGCGGCGTCGAACCGCAGCACCAAATCTTTCGGGGCCAGGAGGTACTTCGTCCATTGATCCGTGAGCCACGAGGTGATCGGCTCACACAGGTGGGTCGTTTCTTTCTCGGCCCAGCGCCGAAGTAGATGCATCGCGAAGCGTTTGGTAATGGCCGCGAGGATTTCCGGGCGGGGCCAACTGAGCCGATACAGTCCCATCGGTTGAACAACTGGCCCCGAATAAGGATCTTGTGGTGACACCGAGCGCACGTAGTCAGTCGCTTTCCCGATCGGGGTGAAGAGTTCCAAATCGAGTCCGCGTGCCGCGGCGCCCGCCGCTTTGTTCTGAGTCCGCGCCCGGACTTTTTTGGGCAATTGGAGTATCGTCGTCCGGTCGAACGGAGCCTGGCTGTCGACGATGGGCGAATCGGCGAGATCGTACCGCGCTTTGTACTGTTCCCCCGATGCGTAGTGGGACAGCTCGGTCAGTGCCGCATAGGTATTGGCCAACGCTTTGCGCGGCATCGCCTTATCGGCGGGCGGCATCAGTAGAATCCCCACCGACTCCGGTTTGCGATACCCGACTTGCCGGAGTTCGTGGCGGACGAGATAAGCCATATCGAGGTAGATCCCGCCACCGGTGCCACCGGCGAGGTTGGCCACGATGTACGCACGGGCTTGATTCGTCCGCAGGCCCAAACCGGTTTGTTTGGCAGTCTTGTCGAGTAAGTCTTCGCTAATTAACACTTCAATTTCTTGGCGGACGCGGGCCGACACGAACCGGTAATGATCGCAGAGCGCCAACCGCCCGAAGGCGCGAATCCCGTCGGCCGGGCCAGGGTTCTTCGGGAGTTGATACAGCGTGCCGGGCGGCATCCACTGATCGACCGGTGGCAAACCATCGCGCTGAAGGTAGTGGGCCGGACGATTTAACTTGATATGCACCAACTCTTGGGGCTGAAGCGGGTCATCCCCTTGGCCGGCTTCGGCGATGGATTCTCCGTCCGTGTCCAGATAGAGGAAACGGATGTTCGGAAGGGCTGAGACTTTTCCGAAGCGCAGCCGCATGAACTCCCGCAATCGTCGGATGACGGCCAACCCGGTTTGACCCAGACCGACCACGAGGGCTGGGAAGAGCACCCCGTCCCCTTCACGCGGTGGCGGCGCGATTCCCAGCTCGCTCATCAACCCGGTTTCGATGATCGAACCCTTCTGCTGGGTCAACATCGGCGCGGGGCCGGAAATACTCCGCTGCGTGACGAGCTTGGGCGTCACCAATCCGGGCAAGAAATTCTGAACCGTGCTGGCACCGCCCGAACGCGACAGCGGGTTCGGGAGGGGAGTTCCATCGAGGAATGAACTCGTGCCAAACGTCAGGGCGAACGCATTCCGCGCTTCTTGGACCGCTGCCGCCGGCATCGTGTGAACCGAATCCCGCTGGCTCGGTTGCGGTGTTTTGGCGGAGTGCAAACTCGGCGAAAACGATGTCGGCAGGGGCAGAGCGCCGTAATCCGAGCGATTCGCTTCGGCATTGGCTGGGGCGTGGAGCAGCAGCTTCACCATCTCGGCGCAGCTCGGCCAGCGTTCGTGCGGCGTTTTACTCAGTCCGCGTGCAATGATGTGCCGATCATGCATCGGCAACGGCGAGACATCCGGGGCATCGCGGAGGTGCTGAAGCAGCAACTGTTTCGTGTTGGCGCCGTTGAACGGTCGCTGCCCGGTCAACAACTCTTGGTAGACGATCGCCAGACTGTACTGGTCGCTGTAGCGGGTGACATACCCCTCGAAGGTCTCGGGGCCAGCGTACACCGGCGTGACGCCGCCCGTGACCGTCGCCCGGGCACCCTCGAAGGCTTTCGCCAGCCCGAAGTCGGCGACTTTGACGTGATCGAACACCAGAAATAAATTCTGGGGTTTGATGTCGAGGTGCTGGATTTGATAATGCGTGTTCATCAAGTCGAGCGCTTCGGCCGTTTCGTGCATGTAGCGCAGCAGTTCGTCGCGCGGGATGCCCACGAGGCCAGACATCCGACATTCGCGGAAACGATCCCACAGGTTGCGGTCGGCCAACTCCATGACAATGATGAGCTGGCCGTCGATGATGTCGAAGCGTTCGAGGGACAAAATATACGGGTGGCGAATCGTCTTAACACGGTGAAGCGCTTTGAGTTCTTGTTCCGCAGCCCGGCCTTCGTCTTCGGTTGCGTCCAGGTCGCCGAACACGAACTTCATCGCCTTCATGAAGCCGCCGGGCGCTTCGACTTTCCAGACTTCGCCGAAGCCGCCCCGACCGAGCCTTTCGATCAGGCGGTATCCCTTGAGTTGCTCCGGCAGAGCACCCATTGCTGCGGGGTTGATGGCCATGCGGACGAATTCCAAAACGGTGAACTTGGCGGCGGTGATCCCGCGTCGCAAGTTTGCGCCTGCGTATCTCTTAGCTCACGCCCGACGTTTGGCAAAAGCGCAGACTTCGCACCGACACTGAATTTTCGCTAAGTTGGCAGTGACGGTTAAACAATTGCGGCCCGAAGTGAAAATTAAGGTCCCGCCTGAATATGACCGAAGTTTGGCATGCTCTTTCTGTCAAGCAACCGTGGGCGGCCTTACTGGTCTCCGGGCGCAAAACCATCGAAATCCGAACCTGGAACGTTTCGCGCCGGAACCGGATATTAATCCACGCCGCCAAAGTTCCGGATCTTCGCCCGGAAGGTTGGGCTGCCCTCGACACCCCGGAATTGAAAGCGTTGGCGCAATTTCAGGGTGGTATTCTTGGCGTAGCCGAGTTGGTCGATTGCATTCGATACGACACTCCCGAGGCATTTGCCACCGATCGCCCACGCCACCGCAACGCAGCGGAATGGTTCCGCCCACCGCGCCTGTTCGGCTTCGTATTTGAAAATGCGCAGTTGGTTCCGTTTGCGCCATGGACAGGGAATACTTTTTTCTTCGCCGTGAAGGGGTACACTCTACCAGAGGTCGTGATCGCGGAAGCACCGTTGCCGACGGTCGTCTGGATCGATCCGCCCGAAGGCCCCCGAAAAGGATTTCCCGCACCATGACGACCCCCTCCCGATTACTCATCAGCGTTCGCTCCTCCGAGGAAGCCACCGTGGCGTTGGCCGGCGGGGCCGACCTCATCGACGTCAAAGAGCCGTCCAATGGCCCCTTAGGCGTTGCCCACCACGAAGTCCTGGCGGCTGTCCTGGCGGTGGTGAATGGGGCCGTCCCGGTGAGTGCGGCTCTGGGTGAATGGACGCCCAACGCCCTCAACGAGGCCCATTGGCACCTCCAACTGCCCGTTCAGTTCTTGAAATGGGGTTTGGCCGGTTACGGTAACAGTCCCGGGTGGGGCGAAGATTTGCTTGAAACGCGGCGGCAGATTCGCACGGGCACGGAAGTCGTGCTGGTGGCGTATGCCGACTGGGAGAAAGCGAAGTCACCCGCACCGGCTGAGATCGTCAAGTTCGCGCGGCGGTTCCGCTACAAAGCCGTGCTCTTCGACACCTTCAATAAAGACGGCTCGACCTTGCTCGATTCGTTACCCTTCGCCGAATTGACCGAACTCATGGCGAGTTTGAAAAAGAGTGGCATTCCCATCGCGCTCGGGGGTTCGTTGAAGCTCGAACATCTCAAGCAATTGAAGCCGCTAGCCCCGGACTGGTTCGCCGTTCGCGGTGCGGTTTGCGCAGGGGGCACCCGCGAAGGAATGCTCGACCCTGTGCGTATTCAAAAATGGAAAACAGCACTTTCGGCTTGATTAAGGTACCACGCCGTACAACCGGAAATGGTCGTCTTCGAAGAGCAGTTTGGTTCCTTCGACCGTAAAATCGCGGTCGCGGGTCACGACCACGTGCGTGATCCCGCGCGCAACCAATTCACTGCGTGTCACTACCCGGGCCTCGGTGATGGCCGCGTTCCATTGGACACGTTGATACCATTCCAGCACGTCGACATCCCGGTACGGGATCGCTTTGAAGTCGACATAAATTGGCACTCCGGCGGCGAGGCGGAACCTTTGGTAATCGATGGGAATGAGCCGTCCATCGGACGCTAATCCCCTTCGGGGTTTGAAATCACCCGAGATCGATCCGCGATTCCCCGCGAAGTTGGGAACCGTCACCGGCAACAGATAGAGGTCGCCCGGCCGGCGATTCAGTCGGACATACTGCATCAGCGGTTCTTCGGTGGCATTGGTCGCATAGCTTTGGTGCGACGCCATGATTCCGAAGCCAGCGATTGTCACCGATACGATCGTGGAGATGCTGAATACTGTCACCGTCGTCGATTCGATCCAACGGCCTGCGAATTGAACCAGGCGAGTGGCGAAGATCATCGTGGCTAACGGTAGCAACACGACCGAGTTCCGCCACGGGAAGAGCAACGCGAGAGAGGTACTGCCGGTGGCCAATTGAATGAGCGTCAACAAGATTGAAGAAATAAACAACACGCCCATGATCGGAAAGAGTCGCGTCCGTCGACCGAGGAGCCAAGCCACCGCCACGTAAGCCACTTGTAGCCCCGCCACAGCATCGAACCACTGTCGTGGTGCGCAGTGGTGGGGGATGCGAACTTCCACCAGAATGCGACTCGCTTCGGCAAACGCCTCCGGGGTGGTTGGCTGAAACTTGGCTGCGATATCGAAAATCACCGGCAGAACGAGAAACAGTGCCGCTGCTGCGATCACCAAGGCCTGTCTCGGCCGTCGGTCGGCGACAAGCAGGCCGGCAAAAGTCAGCGTGAGGATACCGGCCGGAAGCAAATAGGTCGCGTGGCCGATGCACGCCAGACCCAAGCACGTCACGGCCAAGAGTGGTCGATTCCGGACGAATTGATGGATGCCAGCGATGAGAAACACGCCGAACGTCGACGGCTGAAAGACAGGCCCCAGTATGTACTGAGCCGCCAGCCAGCCTTGGAGATAACACGGGTAATCTGCATCGAACAACCGATACGAGGCCCATCGCAGGAGTGCGGAGTGAGCCAGCATCAGGACTGCTGCAAAGGCCAACCGCCTCTGGGACGTCGCCTGAATTCCAGCGAGATGTTCGAACAATCCGACGAGACTGCTCCAGTACAACCCGAGCAACAGAACGTAATACCCGTAGAAGGCGAACTCGTGGCCATATTTCACTGTGACCGAGATAAGGACATCGAAGACCGGCGTCGGACTGGCTGTATTTGCGAGCCAATCGTCGTGGAGTGGTCCACGATCAACCGCAGCGAGGCCATGTAAGCAGTACTGATTTTGATTGGAGTAATAGAGGGGCGCCTGGGTGTAAGCGAGTCCGAACAGCCCAGCCCAACCGAGGAAATGCAGCACGTGAGTAAGCTTCATTCAGTCAAAAATAGTGAGCTGGTCGACTCTTCGCCAGTGACGGGCTTCGATGGTCTTGAGTTAACCGCTTCGAAATGCCGAATGGAAATGGGGTTCTCATTCCAAAAAGACAGTCACAGTTGAATATTGGCATGGTTAGTGGTATAGAATTTGTCATGGTTGTTCCTGCACCTCTTCAATGAGGTTGGACTGTGCCCGATTTGCGTTTCCAAAGTGTGCACCTGGAGGGTTTGCCTCGGCAAGCTGAATTCCGAGCTGCGCGGGAGCGGATGGAATTGGGTTGCGGCCAATTGACCCTCGGTGGGGATTTGGGCTGGTTGGAGGAGTCCGAGTCCGGTCAAGGAGATACGCGAGCATTCGGCGTAAGCACGAGTCGAAGTTTTTGGGTGCAAGATGGGGAGCAGCTTCACGCGTTGACGGTCGGCGTGAACAGCGTTGGACGACTGCCAGACAATTCCGTGATCATCCGCGACGAATGCGTCTCACGTCGTCACTGTGCCATTGTGGTTCACCGTGATGGTGCCTGCGAACTCCACGATATCGCGTCAAAAAATGGAACACTGTTGAACGGGGCCAAGATTCACGGCCCAACGAAACTGCGTCCAGGCGATAAAATCGGACTTTGTGCCAAACAACTCGTCTTTCTCATCCGCGACGACAAAAAATAGATCCTGTCTTATTCCTAATCAGTTGTCGGTGAGCGCGTCCGATCACCATTCGCAGAAGCGTTCCGTCAAAAGTGTGGGAACAAGCACCAACGCACCGTCGGCAAGATGCAATCGGAGCCGCACGGTGCACCCCTTCGGATTGACGCACTCCGTTGGCCCGGTTATCCCTCCAGGACTATGAAACAAATTCTACTCGCATTCGTGTTGGTCATCGGGTTGGGCACGGTGGCTTCGGCCCAACCGCTCGACCGCCGGCCCGTTTCGAGCTTGACCCTTTTGAAGGCCCGTGCGAAACGAACCGTCAGCGAAAGCCCAGCGCTGATCCCGGCCATGGCCTCGGTGATCGAGGAAGAGACACTGGCGTTCAACAGTGCCTCATCGAAAATATTCGCGACCAGAATCCATCCGATCTTGATGAACGCCTGCATGGGTTGCCATGGCAAGAACGACTACGCCGGTGCGTTCAAATTGAAACGGCTGGAGGAAGGCTATGAAAATGCGGCGGGCATCGAACAGAACTTGCGAGCGACCGTCAAACAGCTCGACCGGATCAATTCCGGTTCCAGCCCTCTCTTGGTGAAGTCGCTGGAAGCGCACGGGAAAATGAAGGTGGCGCCGTTCGGGTCGAAGGCACATCCGGCTTACAAGAACCTCGAACTGTGGTCGTACTGGGCCACCCTGCGTGACGGTACTCCTCTGCCAGATTCGGTTCCACAGTTGGTGGCAGTCAAGCGCCCGGAACCAACCCTCGTCCCCGCGAATCCGATTCAACTGACTGCCGCGACGATACCGGCCATCGAGCCGGCGAAGCTACCCGAGAATTTCGCGGTGCAGCCCAAGGTCAACCAGCCGGGCAAATTGAATCCGAACGATCCGTTCGATCCCGCCTCGTTCAACCAGGCTGCGTATCCATTGCGGAAGTAGGCGATCACTTCTTGGTGTACCAAAGATTCTTGGAGGCTATTTCGAAAACGACGTCTCCAAGTCCGGATGAGGAGGATCAGAAAAAGATCGATTTCTTTCCGATCCTCTTCATCCCGGGTTTCATCCGCGTCATCCACGTTCTTCTTGGGTCTTAAAGACTCCAAGAATCGTTGGCGCACCCTCACTTCTTTTTCGGCTTGTCCACTTTGGGTGTGGGCGCGAACCCGTCCCGTTTTTGGGCAGCCATGAAGTCGTACAGTCGTTTGGCGGCCGACTCCCAGTTTCCATCACGAGACTGGGCGATGATGCCCGCGAGCGACTCAGCGGCGGAAGTCGGGAGTTTGCCCGCGTCCCGGTAGCCGTTCAATTTCTCTTCGCACGCCGTCAACTGTCGGTCGTCTTGGTTTCGCACGGCCGTGTACAACGCGTCCACAGTGTTGAACACCTCTTCATCCGGCCCCATTTGCGGTGGGGTACGCAGACTCAATACCAGCACGATGACGAGTACGACGGCCACGGTCGCCAGGGCGATCCAGCCGATCCGTTGGTTCGATTGCGAGTTAGTAATCGGCACTGATCGCCTCCCCGCCATCGCGTGTCGACAAGGCAACCCAAGTATTCGGGCGGATGAATGTGGTGATGAACCGCACCGAACCATCGCCGAACAGCACATTGCAGCCGAAGCCGTGTTCGCCCCACATTTGGTCGGTATGGCCGAACGGATCGTTCGGAGCGTGAATGATCACCTGTGGATGATCGTGCGTGTCCGGCCCACTGTGAGCACCGACTAAGCAGCCCGCCGTGTTGTTCTCCGAAGGCCACGGTCGAAGATCAAGCCGAGGCGGAGTGACGGCACCCGGTACCACCCCGACCCAAGTTTTGTTGCTCAATACCGAACTGTGTTCACCCAGGAAGACCGTGTTCGACAAACCATCTGAAACGGACGCCACTCGGGTCTTGGAGTTGCGGTAGAACGGGCCATCGATGCGGGCCGGCCGGTTGCCGAACTCCGGGATCGGCTCGGGCTGATCGAAGTCGTACGAATAGGCCGTGGTGCGGCCCCACGGTTGGTGGATGCCGGCATTCGTGACGTAATGGCTATGGCCGAAGACGACTTTGGCCCCGCCGCTCAACACAATTGGCACACCGTGACGAGCATCGGCCCCGACTCGTTGGACTTCAAAACCATCGCTGCCCCCAGTCGCCGAGGGGCAGAGGAACAGTTTGACCTTCGCATGTGCGGCGGTGGCGTTGACCGGTGCCCAGCACGGTTCATTCAAGTTGAACGATCGATAGAGGTTATCTTGTTCGAGGTAGGGCAACAGTTGTGTACCCCAGGCCCAACCGGGTAGCCCATTGCGGTTGTCGTCCCCAAACATCACCCCGTAGGCCGTGCCGTTGGCTCGAGGATCGGTGGTTTGGTACGCCGAGGGATAAACACCCAAGCTCGACTCGTGGTTGTGCAGCCCCAATCCGAGCTGCTTCAAGTTGTTGGCACACTGGATCCGGCTGGCCGCTTCACGGACTTTCTGTACCGCCGGCAGCAACAGCCCGATCAAAATCGCAATGATGGCAATCACCACCAGCAGTTCGATGAGCGTGAACGCTCGTCGGTAGGGTATTCGCACGGTGGTACTCCAAATAGGTGACAAAAACACTTTTGGTTAGCCTAGGCTAACTATTATGATTTGTCAATACTATCGGGTCTGGTTCATCCCACAGTCGCGACGTACATTCCCATTCCCAGTGCCACGGATGCGACAGCGCTGAGTGCCAACACCACGGCCCCGAGTTTGCGCGTGGCTTTGATTTGCCACCACATGAGCAACCCCGTTAGGCCCCAGAAGCACATTACGTATGCCATCGCGTCGACGATGATCGCCCAGAACCAACGGGCATTCGGTTCGCCGGAGTAGCCGTGAGACAAATGCAGATCGGTTAGGAATCGACGCACGGACGGTTCTGGTTTTTCGACGGAATCGGTCGGTCTACCACTGAGTATCCCCGCTGAGGTGTAGGTGGCCGTCCAAATTTGGCCGTCCGCTTCGAGCGGGAAGGTCAAATCAGGTACGGAAATCGCGGTGATGTCGCCACTGGGAAATCCGGTGGCGATTAGGATCGACGGAATGGCTACCTTCACGCGGTTCAGCAGGGGAAAATCGAGTTTGAGGGTTTCGGTATTGGAAGGTTCGTTGTCTCTGATCCGGCCACCAGGGTTCTCCTTTGCCGCTTGTCCGATGGCGAATGGTGCCGCTGGCAGTTCTGGTTTCGGGGCTTCCAACGGGGCACTCCGTACGGTGCCTTGGCCGTTCTTCACATCCACCAGCACGCTGACAGTCTGTCCCTCGGCTTTGACGGTGGCGAAGGCGAATTCACGGCTGTATTTCGCTTCCCCGACCAACCGGAACGGTGTCGTCGGCTGTTTCTTTTCATTCAACAATGCGACGACTTGCGCGGCTTGTTCAGTCGCTGTTGGAAGCCCATCAAGGGGAGTTCCCACCAATGCGTCGCGGCCGAAGCTTTTCGTTGGTTGGTCGCTGAATACAGTTGGGTGGTTGAATAAAAACCCGGTGACACCGTAGAGGATGGCCCATGGAAATAGGAACAGACCGAAATACAAGTGGCTACGACGTAACACCTGAATGATCCGCTTGTGCAGTGGCCGACGCGAAGATTTCGTTGCGATGGGTGGATCGGTTACATTTGATTCGGAAACGATCATGGGGGCAGGAACCTACTGAGGATTTCGACGGTACAACAGATCGTTTTAAGGAAACTTCCATAGCGAAAGCGTGAATGCGCGTTAAAACGAGCAATTTCCCAAGTGGTGCATCATGAACATCCTGATCACGGCGGGGAACACGCAGACACCCATCGATCGGGTGCGCTGCATCACGAATATTTTTACTGGTCGTACGGGCGCCCGGATGGCCTTGGAAGCGTGGGCGCGCGGCCATGCCGTGACACTGCTGACATCGCAACCGGAAACGGTAGCCGCTGGACACGGAATCACGGTGAAACCGTACCGGACATTCGACGAACTCGAAGCATTCCTGACGGAATTGATACCAACGGGGACGTTCGATGCGATCATCCATTCGGCTGCCGTCAGCGATTACGCATTGGCGGGGGTCTATTCCGGGAGTACTTCGGAACGTATTGGGGAACCGACCTCTGGAAAAATCAAAAGCACGCACCCCGAACTCTGGATGAAGCTCTTACCGACACCGAAACTCGTCGATTGGATGCGTAGCCGCTGGCACTTTCGCGGCGTGCTTGTGAAATTCAAACTCGAAGTCGGAGTGAGCGACGCAGAACTCGTGGCGATTGCCATACGGTCCCGGATTCAGTCGGATGCGGATTTGCTAATTGCCAATACGCTCGACAGCTACGAAACCGATGCCTGGATCGTCGACCGTGAGGATTCTGCAAGTCGGGTCGTCCGTGCTGACTTACCAAAAATGCTGTTGGATCGAATCGAACAGATTTTTTCGGCGCCGCGTGGCAGCGAACCAAGTAAAATGTGACTGTTGGGAAAGACGTGCGCAACCGGATTTGCCGGTTGTACTCACGATTCAGCTCCCCACCCCGCGTCGGCCGCCCGACACGGCATGATTTTCCGGCAAGAATGGAGTCGTCCGGTCGATCTTCCCTGTACGCCCGTTCGGATGGAGATGACACCGATGAACCGTATCGCCAAGATTCTCACGGCCACTCTCATTGTGGCATCTGCCCAGCAGGCCCGCGCGATCGACTTGGGCCTCGGCCTGTTCAAACGCAAGTCGCAACCGAGCGCGCCGAGTACCTCGAAGTCGGACAGTTCGCTGAAAATCAAGCAATTGGTGGCGACCCTGCAATCAGATCCCGATACGGATCGGCGGAAAGTCGCTGCCGAAACGTTGCGGACACTCGATCCGCGCAACAATGCCGACGTGATCCCAACGCTCGTGTCCACACTGCAAAATGACCCGAATGCCGGCGTTCGCGCCATCGCGGCCGAATCGCTGGGCGAAATCAAGTCGATCTATCCCACGGCCGGGGCCGCGCTCGAATCGTCCGAAAAATCGGATCCGGATGCCAACGTCCGGGCCATGGCGAAGTCCGCTCTCTGGCAGTACCACTTGAACGGATACAAAACGTCGCCCTCGGCCAGCGTTGCGAATCAGACGGGAGAGCCACCCTTGGCGGTTCGGAAGCCAGCCAGCGTGCCGTTGCCCCCGACAAAACCGCAGCCGGTGGTCAGCGAGAGTTCGTTCCGCCCTATTACACAGGGCATGGGCAAAGGGGCGAATTTGCAGCCGACAGCCGAACCGCCCTTGGCGAAGCCAAAAGCGGCTTCGGTGACAGTACCGGAAATCAAGCCACCGATGCCGATGATCGTGGCTCCGCCGATTCCGGTACCGATGCAGATGCCGGCAACGGCGTTGCCGGTGCCGAAAGTGGCCCCGCCGATTTCGATTCCGGACATTCCGAAATTCCCGGTGGGTGACAGCACTCCGACGGTGATCCCTCCCAAGCGTTGATGTCACGCATCGTGCGTTCACTCGGAAGGTCGTCCTCGGCGTAACCCTTTGCCGGTTTGCAACGTCTGGAGCGGGCCGCTGACCAAAGCTACTTGCTGCTGCTCCCTTAACCATCACTTCCACGGCTGGCGACTTCCTTCGTGTAAACTTGCTCATTCAATCCGGTTTCGCAGCTGATACGCCCGTAGCAAAATGATGGCGAACGCGGGCAGCCAGATTAAATCGTTGAAAATATTGGTGACGATCGTGCCGGGTTCCGTCTCACCACGCGACACTCCGTAAACGTACCCCATCGGGCCGAAGCACTTCCCCAAAAAGCCGACGAGGATCACGGGCCAGTGTCGAATCGGGTTGCGTGCCGAGGCCAAATAGCCAACGCCGTACACACCGACGATCATGCCGATGCACTGCCAGAGTTGCGGATAATCGAGTGGTTTGCCGAGCTTCTGCAAACCCGAGTACTCGAACGAATGGGTCGGAAAGAAGACGGCCCACGACCCCCAGGCGAGGTTGTAACACCCCGCCAAGATCATGGTGGTGGACATCCACTTGGGCGGCATCGCATTTCTCATAGGAGACTGATCCGGAGCGTGTCCGCTTGTTTGCGGATCGCTTTCTTCTCGGCCGCGTCCAACCGTTTCAGGTTCTTGACCTGCAAAATCATTCGCGGATTCTTTGCCAGCGTCTCTTCGTGCCGCATCAAGAAATCCCAGTAAAGCGTGGTGAACGGGCAGGCGGTCGCGCCGGTACTTTTCGCTGGATCGTACTGGCAACCCTTGCAGTAGTTGCTCATTCGCTGGATGTATTTCCCGGTCGCCGCGTAAGGCTTCGAGGCCATGATGCCACCGTCGGCGTACTGCGACATGCCGATGACGTTGGGCACCTCCACCCATTCCACCGCATCGACGTACACGGCCAAGTACCACTCGTGGACTTGCTTCGGTTCGACCCCAAGCATCAGGCTGAACAGCCCCGTCACCATCAGCCGTTGGATGTGGTGCGCGTACCCGAGCTCCAGCGTCTGACCGATGGCCTGCTTCAAGCACTGGTAGTCGGTCTCCCCCGTCCAGTAAAACTTCGGCAATGGATGGTGCGCATCGAGGGCGTTGCCGTCGAGGTACTCCGGCATGAAGCGCCAGTAGATGCCACGCACGTACTCACGCCAGCCGAGGATTTGTCGGATGAACCCTTCAACCGCAGGCAACGGCGCCAGTCCGTCGCGGTAGGCTTGTTCGGCGGCCTGCACCACCCGACGTGGATTCATGAACTTCAAATTCATCGTCACCGACAACCGCGAATGGTACAGATACGGTTCGGCCGTCCAGGAGGCGTCTTGGTATTGGCCGAACGAAATCAGCCGGTGGTCGATGAAGTCACGCAACGCGACTTCCGCATCGGCGGGGGTCACGGGCCAATCGAACTGTTTGAGATTGCCAGGATGGTCGGCAAACTGCTTCTCGACCAGTTTGAGCACCGCTTGGGTGATCGCATCGGGTGGGAACGAACTGGGCGCGGGTACCAGTCCGGGGCCGGCCTTGCCAAAGCTACCACGATTCTCGGCGTCATAGTTCCAGTCGCCGCCTTCGGGCTTGTCGCCGTCCATCAGCACGCCGGCTTTTTTGCGGAGTTCGCGGTAAAAGTATTCGAGACGGAGCTGTTTGCGACCGTCGGCGAACTTGGCGAAATCGTGAGTGGTACTGATGAAATGCTTGTCCGCGCGGATGTCGAGCGGTACGTCCGCTGTCTTCGCGGCGGCGATGAGGGATTCCTGCACCCGGTACTCGCCCGGCTCGGTGACGATCAGCAGTTTCGGCTCGTGTGTGCGAATGGCGACCGCGAGTTCGGCCGCCAACGACCCGGCGTTCTCGGCGTCGTCGAGCAAGCGGTAATCGACCGTGAAGCCCCGCGATTTCAGACTGTCGCAGAAGTGCCGCATCGCCGACAGGAACAGGGCGATCCGGACTTTGTGGCTCCAGACGTGCTCCGATTCCTCGCGAACTTCCGCCATCCAGACGACATCGAGCTTGGGATCGAAGCCTTCGAGTGCCGACGATTCCGGATCGAGCTGATCGCCGAGGACAAGCACCAAATTACGGACGGTGGCGGGGCGTTTCGGTTTCATGCCCTATTGGTAGCGCGGCGAGTCGCCGTGCTGCTACTTCTTTTCGCACATTGCCGTTCACCGGCCCACGCCGTCGCACAGTTCGGCCCCGATCAGGATCGCATATTCCGGGTCGCTGCCCGAGCCGGTGGGGTTCAGTTGAATCGAGCGGTTGTCGTGGAGCCGGCGCAAACCCGTGTGGAACTCGGGAACCGACAATTCCGGGAACCTGGGGCGCAAGGCCACGAAAAGCTCCCGGAGGGTGCAGTCTCCGCTGGCCAGCACTTCCCGGCGACTGTCGAGATATTCGAGAGCCGTGACGCCCCACGGGACGACCGTTTGCAAAATGCTCGGTAATTTCGGGGTCGCCGCATCGACTCGCCTCAGGGCCGCCTCCACACGCCGGGTGAGTTCCGAGAGTTGGCCGATCATCTCATTGGCGCGGGTCTCGAATTCGATCTTCAATTCCGCGAGCTGCTCGCCGGTGTCGTGCATCCACGCCGGCACCCCGACTGCCGTGGCGTTGAGCGTCGCTTTCAGATCTTGCAACACGGCCTTGGGGGAATCGTGATCGTGGAGGAAGGCGATCCCCTTTGGGGTGATCCGAACCCATTCGATGACTTGTTTGGCCTTGGTTTCGGTTCGAACCGTTTCGAACAGGCCGAGGTGATTGGCTTCATGGGCCGCTTCGGCGCAGGCCGTGGAGCGGTTGGGGAATAGCCCTGTGAACTTCCCTGCCGCAAAGAGCCGATGTTCCCGCGCCTCGGCCACCGCCGACTTGAGAGCTTCGAGTAACAATTCGGTTCGACGTGCGGCCGGGATCACCGACGAGGGATGATCGGAGTTCAGCGCTCGGAACGGCAGAACATTGGGCGGCGGTTGTTCCATGGTGAGCATTTTGTACGAGAGAATGCCGATTTAATCATCGGGACGCCCAACCGAGCAGAATCTTTCCCGAAATCCGTGGTTCGCGTTGATCCCAAAGAACCGAAACGTCTAATATTATTGAAAAGGTATTTGCAACAACTCAACAGTTGCCATACTATAGTTACTATCGGTCGTGCGACGGTGTAGTTATTCAAATGTGCCGTTGTCCGAACAATTATTTCTATAGGAAGACTAGCATGAAGCCCAAACTCGAACTCGCGGGTCAGCGCTACGGGCGACTCTTGGTTCAAAAGCGGTCTAAAATCCCGCAGTACTGGGTCTGCTTGTGCGATTGCGGCAAGATTTGCGACATTAAACAGGCCAACTTGCGCGTCGGGGTCACCCGCTCTTGCGGGTGCTTATTCAAGGAAGTGAAAGCGGCCCGGCCACCGCGTCCTTGGACGGCGGAAGAGATCGAACGGTTGAAGACTCTCCAGGTGACACCGGGTGTCCTGGCGCTGGAACTGAACCGGACCCGGGCGAACATTGAAAAGAAACGCCGCGAGTTGGGGCTGCTCAACGACAACCGAAAGCGGCACAGCTCCCGCACGGATGCGAAGCACACTAAGATGTGAGTGTTCGTTTCTGGTTCACTATTTCGGGACTGGCGTCATGAATGCATTGCTGCTGTCGATGGCCTTCGCTGCGGGGGCGGACACGGACTGGAAAGCGGACGAGGCCAAGCACCTCACGAACATTGTCCAAGTGACCAAAGATTTCGTCCGGGCGGGAGAGGGGTACTTCGCGCCAGACGGCAAGTCGATCATCTACCAAGCCGAGGAAAAGGGGACTGGCAACCCGTTCTACCAAATCTTCGTGCAGGATCTGCGCACCGGGAAATTCAACCGGGTCAGCCCCGGCAAAGGTCGGACGACCTGCGCCTACTTTCACCCGACCAACGGCCGGATCTTGTTCGCCAGTAGCCATGAAGATCCGGATATTAAATCGCACGTCGAGGCCGAAGTGAAGCAGCGGGCCGAAGACGCCAAGAGCGGCAAACGCCGGCGTTATTCTTGGGATTTCGACCCGTTTATGAAGATCTACGAAGC
The DNA here is from genome assembly GCA_025351325.1 of Fimbriiglobus sp. Lineage (GTDB taxonomy): Bacteria > Planctomycetota > Planctomycetia > Gemmatales > Gemmataceae > JALHQU01. The sequence goes on along the minus strand of JANXWE010000142.1, from coordinate 10,957 downwards.
GGACATTGATGGGGCCAATCTGAAGTGCCTGACCCCGGACGCGAAGGCGTATTCCGCCGAGGGGAGCTACTCGCAGGATGGCAAGAAGATTGTGTATAGCTCCGGGAATGCAGGCAACGTGCAGCTCTACACCATGGACGCGGACGGCAAGAATGCCAAGGCGATCACCACCGCGAAGGATTGTTACAACGGCGGGCCGTTCTTCAGCCCGGATGCGACCAAGGTGATTTTCCGCTCGGATCGCAAAGAGAAAGATCGTTTGCAACTGTACGTAGTGAACGCGGACGGCACCGGTGAGAAAGCACTGACCAGCGATGACAAGTGGGTCTACTGGGCGCCCTATTGGTACAAGGACGGCAAGCACATCATTTACACGGCGGCCGACCATTCCAACGAATTGGCCCGGCCGAATTACGACCTTTACTGGATGAACATCGAGACCGGAAAGACTACCCGGTTGACGCATGCGCCGGGGCAAGATGTGCTGCCCGTGTTCAGCCCCGATTACAAGAAAATCCTTTGGACGAGCAGTCGCGATGGGCGTTCCCCGACGCAGCTTTACATCGCCGATTTCACGGTGCCACAAGAGTGATGGCCCCGCGTCGCCCGAAACCGCTGCGATTGCCCCCGGCGAACGGGGCCTTCGTGGCGATTGATTTCGAAACGGCCGACTACTGGGCCGACAGTGCCTGCGCCATCGGCTTGGTGCGCGTCGAGAATTTGAAAGTGGTCGCCAAGCGCGTGGTGCTGATTCGGCCCCCGCGGCAGCGGATCGTGTTCACATCGATCCACGGCATCACTTGGGCGATGGTACGAGACGCCCCGTCGTTCGGCGAAATCTGGCCGGAGTTAGCTCCGATGCTCGACGGTGCCAATGCATTGGTCGCACACAATTCTTCGTTCGACCGCAAAGTTCTGCACACCTGTTGCATAGTGGCCGGTTTGGCGATTCCGGCACTGCCGTTCGTCTGCACGGTGCAGGTGGCCCGCAAGAAATGGAATGAGCGACCCAACAATTTGCCGGCGGTCTGCGCTCGTTTGGGAATCGGGTTGAGGCACCACGATGCGGGAAGTGACGCGGAAGCGTGTGCCCGAATCTTGATCGCGGCGTACGCGACGGAAGCGGCGATCAACAGTCCGGTTTGACATCGGTCATGGGGAGTACCAAGCGACAACAGCCGAGGTTGAGTGCTCGTTCATCGATCCCGGCTGCGACAGCTTCGGCGAGGACGCCAGGACACAGTCCGTAGTTCACGAATCGGCCCGACTTCTTACCACGAATCAATTTCGCCACTTTCAGCACCATCAAGTGATGGGACACGTTGACGGCCGGAACCGCAAGCATCGCGGCGATCTCGGTGACATTGCGTGGGCCGTCGCCCAAGAACCGGACGATCATCAGCCGTTCTGGGGCCGCAAGTGCTCCTAACACTTCGGCACAGCGTTCCGGTTGTAATTTGTCCTTAGCCATTGGCCTCATCCACGAAGTAAATTTCCTACTGGAATTGTAGTCCTCTCGCTCCGCTTGACGAGAACCCAGCTGCAGCGGGATTACTTCGGGAATTCAATCTGAAAGCGACTCCCGGAGCCGGTCAGACTGTGCCAGATCAGCTTCCCACCCATCGTTTCGACGATGTGGGCCGTGATGGCGAGGCCGAGGCCGACGCCCGTCGTCCCGGATGTGCGGGCACTGGCGGCGCGGAAGAACGGCTTGAAAATGTGGGGCTGATCCGCTGCGGAAATGCCACAACCCTGATCGCTCACCGCAAGTGAGATGGTGCCAGCGTGCGACTCCACCCGGACGTCCACGTCCGAACCCGGGGGGCTAAACTTGAGGGCGTTCTCGAGTAAATTTCCGAGCGCTTGCCCGAACAGCACCGGATGGATTTTGATCACAATGTCGGCTGACGTGGGCAGGTGCAATCGAATGTCCGGCCAGCGGACGTGGGCACCCCAGGTGTCGTGGAGGTATTCGCCGAGCCAGGTTCGTAAGTCGATGCACTGAAGTTCCGGGCGGTGGGCTTCCGCATCGGCGCGGGCGAGAAACAGCAGGCTTTCGACAATTTCTTGCAAGCGGAGTGCTTGCGTTTTTGCGGTCGTGAGAGCGCTCCGGTACTCACCGGGGTCGCGGTCGCGACGCAGGGCCACTTCGAGTTGCCCGAGCATGGCCGTCAGCGGGGTTCGCAACTGGTGAGACGCTTCGCCGGTGAACCGCTTCTGGCGTTCGAACGCATTCTGCTGGCGTGTGAGCAAGTCGTTGAACGCCCCAGCGAGGTCGTGCAGTTCATCCTTTGCCGCGGGTAGCGGCAACCGTTCGACGAGCTGATTGGGACTGAACTTGCGGGCGGCTCCGGCCATAGCTGTGACGGGCCGCAGTGCCCGGCGGCAGACCCACCGCGCCGCAAATGCCGCCGCCAACCAGACGAGCAGCGAACTCCCGGCGAGGCTCGACGCCAAGGTTCGCAACGTCGCATCGACGGGGGCCGTCGGGTAGGCGACGACGAACGTGAGGGAACGGTAGCAGTTCGGTTTGAGTGTTTGCGGAAGTGTTTCTGGATTCGGGTGGGCGATCATTTGGCGGACGACGTGCCAACCCCGGCCGTCGATTTCCGCTGCCAGCCCGCGCTTCTCGGAGATCGATTGATCCCGGTAGCACTCCAGTTCTGCGTCACCTTCCAAACGCTCCCCATCCGTCTGGAACACGGCCCCGTGGTGGTACTCGGACTCGCGCCTCGTACTCTTCAATTCCCACTCCACTCCCTCGGGATCGATTTCGGCCCGCGCCATCAGCGTGGCGAGCGTCGCGGCCGCCCGGTCGTGCAACTGCCGGTGCAGATGGTGGTGGGCCAACAAGTACAGCGTGATGGAAAACGCGGTGAGTACCAAGCCGAGCGCGCTCAGAAAGAACAGTGTCAATCGCGTGGTCAGGGTCATGGCGTCCCTTTCGTGTCCGCATCCCAGATGTACCCGCGGCCACGCACCGTCTGTATGAGCCGAGGGCCGTGGACTTCCAGTTTGCGGCGCAGTTCGACGATGTGGACTTCGAGCGTGTTCGACACGCCGTCGTAGCGCTCGTCCCAGACGTGTTCGTAGATGCGGGTCCGGGTCAACAGTTCACCGGGGTGGCGCAGGAAGAAGACCAACAAGGCGTGTTCCTTCGCCGTGAGTTCGAGCCGTTGTCCTGCACGTTCGACCCGGTGTGTGGACAAGTTCGCCTGAACATCGCCGACTGTCAACAGCGGGCTGGTGCGGCCGTCACGCCGGCGGGCCAGCGAGCGAACCCGAGCCAGCAACTCTTCGAATGCGAAGGGCTTGCACAAGTAGTCGTCGGCCCCGGCGTCCAAGCCGCGCACGCGATCCGAGATCGAATCGCGGGCCGTGAGGAACAAGACTGGGGTCATGTGCCCGGCCGTGCGGAACCGGTGCAGCAGCGTCAGGCCGTCGGTGCCCGGCAGCCACCAATCGAGCAACACCACGTCCCACGTTTCGGTCTGCAAGCGGTGGTCGCCATCGGTGCCGTGGGCGCAATGTTCCACGGTGAATCCCTCCTCGCGCAAGCCACGCACGAGGAAATCGGCGATGGCCGCTTCGTCTTCGATCAAGAGGACTCGACTCGCCATAAGCGCCTGCCTCGGGGTTACGGGCGAACGATTTTCAGCAGCAACATTTTATCGCCGAGTTGATCCGGCCCTTCCCAAGGGTACGTTGCTTCTTCAAGAATCAATGCGGTGGCCGTCGCCGATAATTGAGGCAAGTAACGCCGGCGGACGATCACCCAATGAACTTGTCCACCGGCAGCGACGCGGTGGAATTCGTCGGCCTGTTCAAAGTCGAGCAGTGGCACCGGCCGGGCCAATTGGAACACCAGATCGCGGGCGTGGTAGAGCGCGAGCGACTCCGGATCGGCGGAGACCGCGGAGTTTACCCCGGCTACAAAACTCCGCCGGCTGCGGTAATCGTCGGTGGCCGGGAGAACGACCAGGAATGCGAAACCTAAGCCGGCGGCGGTGACCGCGAGCGTTCCGAAGGCCCTCCATTGGGGGCGTATGATCGCCGATATCACCATGACGACACTCAGTAGCCAACCGATAGCGAAATACGGTCGTGCTGGTAAGGGTGGTAGTTGATCGTTCGGCGGTGGCAGAAAATCGGCGGGTGCGAGCAGCAGAACTCCGGCGAAGCCAACGCCCGACGCCACGACGATGTAACCCAGGTTCAACAACCGTCGGCTCGTCGGTCGCAGCGACTCCATCGGCGTGGTCATCAATCGTGCCACCAAGAGTGCCACGGCGGGCAAGATTGGCAGGAGGTAATAACTCCGCCGTGATGCCGAGAGTGTGAAGAAGAGAAATAGGCCCCAGAAAAACGCCTTCACCAGTCGATCCGCGTCGGTGGAATCGCGGCGCGACCAGAGTGCCGTCGGCAAAAATAATCCCCACGGTGCGGCGAGCACAAACAGCACCGGCACATAGGTGGTGATCGGCCCGGTGTGATTGTGCGGCTGGAAGAAACGCTTCACGTTCTCCCGGTACACCAGGGCCAAGCCGTCTTCCAACCCGGATTGCCAACCGGACAGCACGTACGGCACTAAGAACACCCCGACACCCAAGGGCACCGCCAACAGCGTCCACCAGTTAAAAAACCAGCGGTTGTGCGTCCAGTACCGGTTCACGATTCCACCTGCGGTGCCAAGTTCCGTCACCGTCGACCAGATTCCAAATATGCCCAGCACGGCGATGGGCAACGCGAATCCGAGCAACCCTTTCGTCAACGACGTCAGCCCCATGATGAACCACAGTCCGACGACCCAGGCATAGGACTTGCGCTCGCGGCAGTAAGCAAACAAACTCACCGCGGCGAGCGTGCCGGTGACGGTCTCCATGTCGGCGGTAGCCCGACGGGAATACATCGCGAAACTGAAACAGGTCGCCAAGATCGCACCCGCCCAAAGTGCGGTGCGGGCATCGTAAAATTTTCGCCCGAGGAGCATCACGCAGAGGACGCCGAGCCAGCCAGCAACGGCAGCGGGTAATCGGGCCGCTGTTTCGTCGACGCCACCGGTGACATGGGACGCCACCGCGATCAACCAATACGAGCCGAGTGGCTTGTCGTAGTAACTTTTGCCGTTGAGTGTCGGGTGGAGGTAGTCGCCGGTCAGGGTCATCTCGCGCGACACTTCCGCGAAGCGCAATTCCTCGGAGACGATTTCGCGGTCGCCGAGTCGGACACCGAACAGAAGGGCGCTGAGTGTGAGGATGCCGACGGCCCCGAGTCGGTAGCGCTGGCGAATGGACGAGTCGGAAGGTGACGGCATGGGCGGGAACTTCGGGGAACGGTAGTATGCAAACGGGCCGAAGGAACTTCGACCCGCCGGTGTCAGTTTACTTCTTGTCCTTTTTCTCTTCTTTCTTTTCTTCCTTCTTCTCTTCGGTTTTCAGAATCTTGCCTTCGGGCGACACTTCGACTTCGAGCGTCTTCTTGTCAGCCGTTTCGATCAGCACTTCGTAGTAAGCGATGAATTCTTTGCCGTCCGCGATTTTGGTCATCTCTTCGTAGATTTTGTACATCGCTTTCGGGTACTTTTCTTCCAGTGCGGTGGCCACGACCTTCGGCAGGTCTTTGGCGGTGATCACTTTTTCGATGAGTGTGATCTTGCCGTCCGGGCTGAGCATCACGTCGTACTTGGTTTCCCCGACTTTGAGGGTCACTTCGAACTCGACCTTGTCGCCTTCGGTCTCCTTAGCCGCTTCGATCAATTCCGCTTTCGGGAAGCGTGCCTTCACAGTTTCAAGCACCGCCTTCGGCAGCTTGTCGAGGGCGATCTTTTCTTCGTCGGCGCGGGCTTCGCTCGCGCCATTCCCGCACAGGGAAATGACCAAGAGTCCCAGAGCCATCGACAGTAATACACGCATGCGTCACTCCTTGAAAACTCGTGATCCGTCGAAGTGGGAAACGACCCGCAACGACTCGATCACTGGTCATGAGTTTAACGGACTGCTCTGAACTCGGCGTGAAGGGATGATAAATTCGAGTTTACGTTCGGCGCGACAATCGAGCATTTTTCACAAGCTCGTTATAGAATTACCGAAAAGTATCTTCGTCGCCGAGAAGCGGACATGCTGCGATATCTCCTCCTCACATCGTTCGCGTTTCTGCACACGACTTTCGTCGTTGCGGCCGAAGCCAAAGATCTCGCGCAGTTGTTCCCGGCGGGCACGCTGGCGTACGCCGAGATCGGCCAACCGGCGGGCACGTCGGTCGCCATCGGGGAATTTGTGAAGGGGACTTCGCTGGCGGACAGTTTGAAGCCGAGTCATGATCGGCGGGACAAAATGCAGCCACCGGGCAACCTTAGCGCGTTGTCCAAAGCGGGCGAGTGGAGCTTGCTCACGTCCCCCGAAATGCTCTCCGAATTTAAGAAGTTCGGGGGGGTCGCTGCCGCCATCACGGGCTTCGATCCCAAAACGGGACGCGCATCGTTGGCGGTCGCGTTCCTGATGGGGGAGAGCCATGTCGGCGGGTTGTTGGCTCGGCACTATCTGCTGACGTCGCCGAACATTCGCCGGGTCGGAACAGTCGACGGAGTTGCGGTGTACCAGAATCGCGGGTTGACCGGGGCGACGGTCGATGAGAATGGCAAGCCGGAACCGATCGACGATTCGACACCCGCTCAGGGGACGGCCGAACCGACCTACCTGTACGCACAGGGCTTATTTGTGATCGGCTCCAACACCTCGGCCGTCGGCGACGTGTACCGTCGATTCCTCGGCACAGAGAAGTCCGCGAGTTTCGCATCGTCGGTCGTTCTCGCTCCGCATGGTGCGGCTCGCAAGAACCCCGGCCTTTTTTTCTGCGCCGATGTCGCCCGCTTCGAAACGCAACTCGTCGCGGCCAAGAAAGTTTCCCAAGTCGATTGGTTGAAATCGCCACTCGTCTCGTTTGTCCGCTTCCTGCTCAACCCGAAACAAGTCGTGAGTTTCACTGGTTCTTGGCAACTGCAGCCGGACGGCTGGACGATGACCGCGACTGCGGAAGTCCGTGCTGACGGCGTTGGCCCGTTGCAATCGTTGCTCACCGGCGGCGAGGCGACCGCTCCTCAGACGCGGGGTTCCGCTGCGGATTTCACCGTGGCATTCCCGCCCAAAGAAAAGCGCACCGGTGCCATCCTCGGCGTCGCCGACGCCATCGGACAAGCTCTGGGTGAAACCGGGGCGCTGCCAACCGATTTGGTCAATGAAGCGGAGAAGGGCGGCTTGAAACTGTCGTCGGAATGGTTGCCGTTGGTTCAGTCGGCGACGTGGATTGTGCCCAAAGAATTGAAAGATTCCAAAGCCAAACCAGTGCGGCCGTTGATCATTCTCACGCTGGATGACCAAGCTGCTGCCACGGGCTGGCTCGGCATCCTCCCCAAGCTCTCGCAACTCATTTTGAAGGCGGAGAAACTGCCGGAACCAGCCAGCGAAACGATTCAAAAGATCAAAGTGTGGGGGCTGGTTCACGGCTCGACCCCGATCTTCTATGCCGTTGCTGGTTCTCGGCTCATCGTCGGCCGGGAACGCGAATCGGTTGTGAAGTGTGCCACATCGACGGTGGCAAATGGGACTCAATTGGAGGGGCAACCGGCCGCGTCTGGTATCGTGGCGTTCGAAAAATTCTGGACTTTGTTCCCGAATCGCAACCCGGACATTGCTGCACAGTCACCGCAATCTGGAAGCGTTAAACTTGTCGATGACGATGCCAAAGATCAGCAACCGATGCCGGATGTTCCCGATCCGCGTGCGGCCGCGGAATTGGAGCTGACGAAGTCGCTCGCCGCGGTGCCACCCGTCGCCCTGCAAGCCAAAGGATCGGGGCAGACACTCACGATTCAACTATCCCAAAAAGAGTTGAAGAAGCCGCTGACGAAATGGCTTGAAGCCTATTGGCAATCCATGGAACTGGCTCCGGCCGATGGGAATAATCGGTAAGAAGGGGAAACCGGATTGCACTAAAGCGGATGCCGGTATATGGTATGTTTATGAATATTGCGATTCGGCTCACGAACCTCATGATGCTTCTCGGATTGATTCCGAGCGGTGCCGAGTTTCGTGCCTGATTGCGGTCTTCACCGAATCGACCCAGGCCCCGGAACTCGAAAGTGTTCCGGGGCTTTTTTCGTACCTTTTTCGAGTGATCTTGCCATGGCCGCGACCGACCCGAACCGCGTCATCATCTTCGACACGACCCTGCGTGACGGCGAGCAAAGCCCCGGTTGCAGCATGACGCTTCCCGAGAAGCTCGAGATGGCCCACGCCCTGCAAAACCTCGGTGTTGACGTCATTGAAGCGGGTTTCCCGATTGCGTCGCCGGGGGATTTCGAGAGTGTCGCCGAGATCGCCCGGCAGATCCACGGGCCGATCATCTGTGGCTTGGCACGCTGCAACCCCGCTGACATCGATCGGGCCGCCGACGCGGTGAAGCATTCCAAGAAGCCGCGGATCCACTTGTTCTTGGCGACGAGTGCGATCCACCGTGAGTTCAAACTCAAAATGTCCCGCGAGGACATTTTGACCCGCACCGTCGAGAGCGTGAAACGCGCTCGCGATTTCTGCGCCGACGTGGAGTTCAGTCCGGAAGATGCTGCCCGCACGGAACTCGATTTCTTGTCTGAAGTGGTCGAGCGTGCGATCGAAGCCGGGGCGACGACGCTCAACATCCCGGACACCGTCGGCTACGCCGTGCCGGCCCACTACGCGGCGATCATCCGCCATCTGAAAACGACCGTGCGCAACATCGACCGCTGTGTGCTGAGCGTCCACTGCCACAACGATTTGGGCATGGCCGTGGCCAACAGCCTCGCGGCGCTCGGCGAAGGTGCCCGCCAAGTCGAATGCACCATCAACGGGATCGGCGAACGCGCCGGCAACACCGCCCTCGAAGAGATCGTCATGGCGCTCAAAACCCGCCAAGACTACTACGGCCTGACCACCGGGATCGAAACCAAGTTCCTCGGCCCCGTGAGCCGGAAACTGTCGAACGTGACGGGGATGCAGGTGCAGCGGAACAAAGCCATCGTCGGCCGCAATGCGTTCGCCCACGAAGCGGGCATCCATCAAGATGGCATGTTGAAGAACCCGAACACGTACGAAATCATGCGGCCCGAGGACGTCGGCATCTCGAAGACGGAACTCGTGCTGGGCAAGCACAGCGGTCGCGCCGCCCTGCGGGAGCGGGTGGCGCACCTGGGCTACCACCTCGCCGACGAGCAATTGAACACGGTGTTCGCCGACTTCAAAAAACTCGCCGACCAGAAGAAAGAAGTCTTCGACGCCGACATCGAAGCGCTGATCGAAACGCAGTTGCAAGCCAACTCCGGCGGCAAGCTCTGGTCGCTCGTCGGCTTCACGAGCACGGCCGGCACCGGCTCGCAAACGTCCGCGGCCGTGAGCTTGCGGCACCGCGACGACCCGGTCGGCGTCGTCCGCCGCGACGCGGCCCCGGGCAACGGCCCCATCGACGCCCTGTTCAAAGCCATTGCCCGGGTGACCGGCGTCACGGCGAAAGTGATCGACTACCGCGTGCGCGCGGTGTCGCAAGACATGGACGCGCTCGGCGAAGCGCACATCGAAGTCGAGTACAACGGCAAGCGGTCGAGTGCCCGTGCCGTGAGCTTGGACGTGATCGAAGCCAGCGCCCTGGCGTACTTGGAAGTGCTGAACCGGTTCGTTCAACAGCAACTCCGGGACCGCTTGAAACCGACGGACAACGTGCCGACGAACGTGGTGCCGGTCGTATAGTCCCTACAAAGTAACTTGGGCCGGTTCCCTGCACCCTCTGCGGAAGAGTTGAGTTTCCATGAGCGACAAACCCCGTTGGTTCCAGACCACGGCCATCGATTACCCGAACAGCCGGCCCCACATCGGCACCGCCTTCGAGAAGCTGGGCGCCGACGTCCAGGCCCGCTATCGGCGCATGGAAGGGTACGATGTGTTGTTTCTCATGGGCAACGACGAGAACACGCTCAAAGTCGCCGACAAAGCCAAGGAACTCGGCTTGGAACCGCAGGCCTACTGCGACGACATGGCCCGGCAGTTTCGTGAAGTCTGGGATGCTCTCGACATTTCGTACGACGTCTTTGTGCAGACAAGCCACGAGCGCCACAAAGCCTGCTGCCGGAAATTCATCCAGAAGGTCTACGACAACGGCCACATTTACAAGGGGACTTACGAGGGCTGGTTCTGCCCCGGCTGCGAGGAGTTCAAGAGCGACAAGCTCCACGCCGAGAACGCCGGCCTTTGCCCGAACCATAAGCAGCCACTCCTGCGCCGTTCGGAGCCGTGCTACTACTTCAGATTGAGCGCCTTCCAAGATCGGATACTCGCGTTCCTGAAGGACAATCCCGACTACGTTCTGCCGGAGAGCCGGAGGAACGAGATGATCGGCTTCATCGAAGCCGAAGGCTTGGAAGATCTGAACATCTCGCGGCACGGGAAGGAGTGGGGGATTCCGCTGCCTTTCGATGAGGAGTTCACGACTTTCGTCTGGTTCGACGCGCTGCTGACGTACATCACCGGCATCGGCTACGGCGATGACGAGGCGCTGTTCCGCAAGAATTGGCCGGCGGACATCCACTTCATCGGCAAGGACATCACGCGGTTTCACAGCCACATTTGGCCGGCGATGTGTTGGGCGGCTGGAATCGAACTCCCACGCCAAGTGTTCAGCCACGGCTTCGTCACGGTCGACGGCACGAAGATGGGCAAGAGCATGGGCAACGTCGTTCAGCCGCTCGAAATCATCGCCAAGAGCAGCGTCGATGCCTACCGCTACTTCTTCATGCGCGAGTGTGCCTTCCCGGGTGATGGCGACTACAGCGGGCAACGGTACGAAGAAGTGTACAACTCGGAATTGGCGAACAAACTCGGCAACCTTCTCAGCCGTTGTATTACCGTCGGTGCCAAGAGTTTCGATGCCGTAC